>NZ_BBWS01000017.1:0-35760 GCF_001463925.1 Aureimonas sp. N4
CCGCTGACCGTGACCCATCCCGACATCACGCGCTTCTTCATGACGATCCCCGAAGCCTCCCGCCTCATTCTCCACGCCGCAGGCCACGGGCTCGGCGCGGGCGCGGCCGAGGGGCAGATTTTCGTTCTCGACATGGGCGAGCCCATCCGTATCACGGAACTCGCCGAGCGGCTGATCCAGCTGGCGGGCCTGCGCCCGCATGTCGATGTCGCGATCCGCTACACCGGCCTGCGCAAGGGCGAGAAGCTCTACGAGGAACTTTTCGGCGAAGGCGAAACGCGCGAGCGCACGGGCCGCGCGGGGCTTTTGATCGCCCGCTCGCGCGTCAGCGATCTCGACCTCCTGCGGCATCGCTTCGCTGAGGCTGAAGAGGCCGTGCGCGCGGGCGACGCGGCGCGAGCCGTCGCGGTTCTGCGCCAGATCGTGCCGGAGTTCACGCCCTTGTCGGAGCTTCCTCCCGCCGCCATCGAGGGCCATTCGACACGGCGTCTGGCCTCTCCCGATGCGCCAACTCCGGCGGGAGACTGAGGCGGCTGTCAGTCGCGGCCCCGCGTCCCGATCGGTCGGGGCGCTCGTCCCAAAGCGACGACGAAGCGTGCGGGGCCGACTGCCAAGCGAGCGCCGAGCGCTTGATCCTCCAAAGGGCCGGGCAGCTGCGAAACATTCGAGATCAGTTTGCCGCGTCCCCTGCTCCGATCCTTGCCTCGCCGCTGTGCGCGGGACAGGCTCCCCTCGTCTCCCCGTCCGAACCGAAGGTGTTCGAGGCGCTTTGCGCACAGATGCTCTCGAGACCAGCGGCAGGTCTGCGAGATGCCTGCCTCGGGTCTTCCGGCAGCGTCGAAACGATCCCTACGACCCTATGCGATGACGCCCGACAATGCGCGGAAGCGCTTATCGTCGGGCGTCATTGCGGAACAAAAAAGAAGCGACGCGGAACAGGCCCTCAGGACGAGGGCTGAACCAGGAGGCTTCGACGCTGGCGCGCGGCGGTCATCGTCAGGCTGATGCGCTCGCGGGCCGCTTCCTCGACCGTGGGCGGGGTGGCGGGCTCGTTGGGCTGGGCCAGCTCGGAAAGGTCATCGAGACGCTTGGACGCTTCATCGAAGCCGGACGGGGCGGCGTCGAGACTCGGCGCGTCCAGTTCCTCGGCCGGCTGGAAGCGGCGCACGCCGGAGCGGCGAAGGCCGATCGCGCGGATGCGCTCGCGCAGTTCGGCCCGGCGGCGGTCGAGGTCGCCCTCGTTCAGGTCGAACTCCGGGTCGCTCGGCGCATGGACGGAGTGTTCGTGTTCGTTCTCGAATGCTTCGTGATCGCCCTTGAACTCGTCCTGTTCCCGCGTTGTCCGGGCCGTCTCGAATTCGGATTCATCGCCGGGTTCGTCGCCCGCATCGCGGATCGACGCGCGAGGCGCTTCATCTTCGGCATCGACTGGCGAGACGACGGACGGCTCCTGAGCGCGGCGGATCGGCTCGTGCGCTTCCGCCTCGGCGGCCGAGCCGCGCAGCGACCAATCTGCGGCGGCGGGTATCGGGGCCTCGGCGCGGCGGAGGGTGAAACCTTCGCCCAAACGCTCCGTCTCGCCCCGTTCGTCTTCCGCGCGGCGCGCGCTGCCAGCCCCGCCCCGCAGAATGGAGAGCATGGCGCCGAGCGCGGCCAGCATGATGCCGACGCTGAGCCCGGCGACACCACCGGCCGCCATGACGATGCGGCGCGACAGGCTGGAGGGCTGAAGCGGGACCGTCGCCTCGGAGATCACGCGTACATTGGCGGTGTTCAGGCTTTCCTGCTCGCTGGTCTGGCGGGTGCGCAGGAGATAGGCCTCGTAGACGGCGCGGGAGGCATCGACCTCGCGCTCCAGCTCGCGAAGCTTCACGAAGGAACTGCTGGTCTCGATCTGGCGCGAGCGCAGCGTGTCGATCTGACGGCTCAGATCGGCTTCGGTGTCGCGGGCGCGGGCAAGCTCCGTCTGCGCCGAGGCGACGATGCGGCCGAGCTCGTTCTGGATTGCGCGGCGCGCCGCCGTCACGGCTTCGTCCGCCCCGATACGCTGGGGATGGCGGGGCCCGAGGCGCGTGGCGAGAACGGCGGCGCTCTGCGTGGCTTCGGTATAGGCCTGGCGCAGGCGTTGCAGCGTTTCGGAGTTGAGCCCTTCGGGGAAGGAGCCCTCCACCACGTCGCTGACGCTGGCGCGGCGCAGCGACTGGGCGCGCACGTCGAGCGTGGTGATCTGGGCGCGCACATCGGCCAGCTGGCTGTTGATGCGGGTGATGTAGTCGTCGTCGATCAGCCGGCCGCCGACGCCGACGAGCTTGTTGTCGGCCTTGTAGGCCTCCACCGCATCCTCGGCGGCGACGACGCGCTGGCGCAGCTCGGCGAGGCGTGAGGACAGGGCCGTGGTCGCGCGCCGCGCCAGCTCCGACTGGGCGCGGCCCTGCTCGGCGATGAAATTCTCGGTGATCAGATTGGCAAGGCGCGCCGCCTTGTCGGGGTCCTCGGAGGTCACCGACAGGTTGATCACGAAACTATTGGCGTTGCGCACGGCCTTCACGTGCTTGGCGAGGTTCGCGATCGTCAAAAGCTGGCGATCGCGGATCACCGCGTCCTCGTTGGACGAAAGGAAGGCGTTCACGAGGCTGGTGACGCCGGAAAACAGGCTCTCGCGCGTGCCGTTGAACTCGGGATCGGCGGTGAGGCCTGCCTGCGAGACGACGCGCTCCAGAACCGAATTCGAGGTCATCACCGCGATCTGGCTTTCCACCAGCGCCAGCGTGCCGTCCGTGCTCATGCCCGTCTGGGACGAGGTCACGTCGTTCTGCACGATGTTGAGATCGCGCGGATCGAGCACGAGCTGGGCGATGCCCGTATAGGCTTTGGGCGTGGAATAGGCATAGGCGCCGGCCAGCCCGACGCCGAGCACGGTCGCCAGAACGATGAAGCCGCGCCGCTGCCAGATGCCGCTCGCCAGCACAGCCGGATCGAACAGCGACGTCTGCCCATCGGCCCTGGACCGGCGCGGCCGTTCGCCCGCGAAGACGCTCTCAGCATGGGTGTCGGAATGGAACATCCGGATGGGCCTGTTCTCAACGAGGACGGTTTGGCCAAACCTCCGCGAATATGGCAAACAAATCCTTAACGCGCCTTCCAATCGTTACGGAACGGTCAGCCCGTCGCAAGTTTCTGACGTAGCGTCACATACCAGGGCTTGGGCCGAAGCGCCGCGTCGAACGGCAGGGGCCGGTTCGGCTGGCCGTCGGTGCGCGGCATGGCGTCCGGCACCCAGGTGTAGCGGTCGCTGATGCCCCAGGTGATCACGGCATAGGGTCGCTGACCGGCGAAGAGCCCGTCCAGAAAGTCGCTGACGCTGCGCTCGGCCGCCGCGTCGATGGCGTCGGCGTCGCCCCGAACCTGAAAGTCGATCACATCCAGCTCGCTCGCGAGCAGTCCGACGCCCAGCGCCTTCAGGTCGCGCCCGAAGCGCGCCAGCGCCTCGCGGTCCACCTTGATATGGCTGTAGAGATGCGCCTGAAGGCCGACCATATCGACCCGCAGGCCCTCGTCCTGCAACTGGCGCACGAGATGGAGGATCTCGGCGCGGCGCGCGTCGTAGCGCGGCCCCTCGAATTCCAGATCGTAATCGTTGATGACGAGCTTGGCGCTGGGGTCCGCCCGCATCGCGGTTCGGAAGGCGAGGGAAATGTGCCGCGCGCCGAGCCGGCGCCGCCACCACGTGTCGCGCAAGGGGCCGCCGGGCTCGCGCGGGTCGTTGGCGATCACCTCGTTCACCACGTCCCAGCTGCCGAGCCGGCCCCGGTAATGCTCGGCCACGCGCTCGATATGCTCCACCAGCACCCGCTCGGCATCGGCCGGGTCGCGGATCGCCTCCAGCCAGGGCGGGTTGGTGGACCACCAGACGAAGGCATGGCCGCGCGACACCATGCCCCGCGAGCGCGCCCAGTTCACCATGCGGTCGGCCGGGTCGAACCAGAATTCCGGGCGCGTCGGGCGGAGCAGGCCGAATTTCAGCTCGTTGGACGGCATGAGGAGATCGCATTCGCGCTCGATCAGCGCGCGATAGTCCGCATCCGCCTCGAAATGATCCACCTGCACCGCCGCGCCGAAGGGCACGCGCGGCGCAAGGGCACGGGCGGGGTTCGCGCCCAGCCCCATGGCGCAGGCCATCCCCGCCGCGCCTCCCGCCAGAAGCGAACGGCGCGTTAAGGGCGCGGTGCTAAGCTGGCGGGGGATCGCGTTCGGGCCTCGTGGAGCCGAATGCGGCGGCGCATCGGCGCGGTGATGGACGGCGGCTTGGCTGGTCTCGTCGGTCATGCGCTCTATCGGATGGAAGGGAGAGACGGAATGCGCGGAGCGGTCCGTGGCCTGGCTCGGATGGGTCATGCCAATCTTCACCTTCTGCGCGATTATACCAAGCTGATCGGCGGCTCGGCGGGGCGGCTGGTCCTGTCTCTCTTGTATTTCACGGCCGTTGCGAATGCATTGAGCATTGCCGGCTTCGGCCTTTTCGCCACGGCGTCGGGCACGGGCATCGTCCTGTCGCGCATTGCCGGCTTCGGCTTCGTGTCGCCGCTCTACCGCGCGGCCACGCGCAAGCCGCACCTCATCGGCGCCTATACGGCGGGCTATCTCGCGGCACTTCTCGCCTCCTTGCCCGTGGTGGCCTTGGTGGCGCTCGGCTTTTACGGCCTCGTCTTCGAAGGCGACATGGGCCTCCTCCCCTTCGCCCTGGTGGTCGCGGCCGAAATCATCGGCTGGCGCTCGCTGGAGGTCGTGTGCATCGTCAACAACGGCATGGGACGCTTCGGCCGCGCCTCGGTGCTGGTGATCGTCGGCTCGGCCGCCAAAGCGCTCGCCGCCCTTCTGTTCGCTCATGCCGGCCTTGCCCAGACCGATCTCCTGTCGTGGAGCGTCTTCTACTTCGCAGCCAATGCCGGGTCGGCGCTGCTCGGCATCGTGCTCTTCTATCCGCGCCAGCGGCTTCGCTGGCGTCCGGCCCTTTACCTGCGCCGCCTCGGCGACAGTCTCGCCGTCGCGGGCGCGGAGATCCTGTTCTATCTCCAATCCGAGATGGACAAGCTTCTGGTGTTGTCGCTCGGCGGGCCGGCGATCGCCGGCATCTATGCCATGCTGATGCGCCTCATCGACCTGACGGCGCTGCCGGTGCGCTCCTTCAACATGATGATCGTGCAGAAGCTGATCCGCACACCGGGGCTTCTGCAGTCCTGGCGGCGACGCTGGATGACGGAGGGCGGAATCGCGCTGGTGTCGGTCGCCGGAATGGGCGCGCTCGGACTGATCCTTGCAGTCGCGCCGACGCTGCTCGGGCGCAATGTCGCCGACGCCGCGCCGCTCGTGCTTCTCGTGCTTCTCGTGCCGGCCTTCCGCAACCTTGTGGAATATCAAAGCGAGTTGCTCTACGCGCGGGGGCGCACGGGCATGCGCGCGGCGATCCTGGCGCTTCTGGGTCTTCTCAAGGCAGGCTTCCTGACGCTGCTCCTGCAGGGGGCGGCCACCACGCCGGACGACCAGTGGATCCTCGGACTGAACGGTGTCTTCGCCGCGCTCTGGATCGCTTCGGCCGGGGCCACCTATATCGCGCTCGACTGGCGCAGCCGCTTGCCGCGCGACGGCCCGTCCGGCGCCCCCGACATCGCAACGGCGTGATCGTGCGATCTCAGAGCCCGTCTGGAAAGTACCCGGCGGAGGATCGGCGAGGGATTTTCGTCACTCACGAGGCGCCGAACGCAGTCGATGCCGGCGGCATCGGCGAGGATCGGCAACGAAGTGGGTGGCGAAAAGCACCGACGAGCCGACCCGGCGGACTTTTCGGACGAGTTCTTAGATGCCGACGACGCGCCGGATGATGGTGGGGTCCGTGCCGGTAAAGGACTGAAGTCCCAGCGCCACCTGCTCGGGCGAAAGTCCGGTCAGAAAGCGTTCGAGGCCTGCGTCGTCCAGCGGCGGCCCGTCCCAGTAAACCGCGCAGAGCCGCTCGTCGGTCGCCACATGGCGCTCCGGCCGCTCCTCCGCCTCGTCCACGAAGCGGCCATAGATCGTGCATTCCGACAGGGCGCGTGAACTGACCAGCGCCATCATGGCCGGGCGATGCGTCGTGCGGGCGATGCGGGCCAGCATGTCCCGAACCGTATCGCGACGCCAGGCGATCAGCGTGGTGATGTAGGTCGCAGCTGGAACGGGCTCGCGCGCGAGGCCCAAAAGCCGAGCCGCTCGTCGCGCCCACCGCTCATGCTCGGCCCGGCGCGCGGGCTCGACCGCCGCCAAACCCTCGGCGCGGCGATAGAAGCGCACCGCCTCGCCCTGGCGGAAATGGCCGACATCGAAGGGGCGCACGAACACGACATCGGAATCCAGGGACACCAGCACGTCTTCCGCCATGGCCGCGCCCATGGCGATGCGCCGAAGCTGCTGCACATGCCAGCCGCGCAGCGGGAGGCCGAAGGGAGACAACCAGAGCCGCCGCCGTCGATCGAGCGGATCGGGGATCGGGCGAAGCCAGACGGGTAGGATATCCCGCTCGCACACGACCCTGCGCTTGGGCCCCTCGAAGACGCGAAAGGCGGCGAGATCGGCGGCCTCGACCAGAATGTAGTGGATGGCATGGCCGGTCACGAAGCGGTCCACGCTGTCGCACAGGAGGCGACAGCGTTCCAGATCGCCGCGATAGGATGATGTCACGAGCGCGATGGAAAAGGGCATCGATCTGTCCGCGCCTGGGCTCCCCTACCGACAGGCCTCAGCCGATCGTTTCAAGGTGACATCTATCACGGCAGTGGGAGCGATCCGTCAATTGGGTGATGACGCGGGGGGAGCTCTTGAAGGATCATTCATCGATTTGCGGCAAGTTTCCCCCATGGAACCCACGCCCCTGCCCCTCGATCGCCTGCCATCCGCCGTCACGGTCGAAGCCCTGTCGCCGAATCATGGGGCGGAGCGGGAGATCGTGGTCGTGGTGCCGACCTTCCGTCGGCCCGATCTCGTGCTGCGCACGCTGGCGTCGCTCCAAGTGCAAACCACGCACCGCCTTTTCGCGATCGTGCTCGTGGAAAACGATTCCGAGGGGCGCGACGGGCTGGAGGCGGCGCGCCCGCTGTTCGAAAGCGGATCGCTGACCGGCCTCGTCGTGGTGGCGCATGAGCGCGGCAATTGCTCGGCCTATAATGCCGGCTTTGCCGCCGCGCGGCGCTTCTATCCCGCGCTTCAGGTGGCGCTGATCATCGACGATGACGAGGAAGCCACCCCGGACTGGATCGAGGCCCATCTGGCGGCGCTGGATCGCCTGGGCGTCGATGTCACCGGCGCGCCGCAGATCCCCGTGTTCGAGGATGCCGCCAAGCAGGGGCTGGCCGCGCATCCCGTGTTTCGCCCGCCCTTCGAGGCGAGCGGGCCGGTGCCGACGCTGGTATCGTCGGGTAATGTCGCGATTCGTGCGAGCGTTCTGGATCGCATGGGCGAGCCCCTGTTCGACCCGCGCTTCAACTTCACGGGCGGCGGCGACGCCGATCTCTTCTCGCGCTGCCGGGAGGCGGGCTTTCGCTTCGGCTGGTGCCGCGAGGCCGCGGTGCGGGAGGTCGTTCCGAAGCGGCGCACGGAGTTTTCCTGGATCAACGCTCGCTCGCTGCGCAACGGCGCGCTCTCGACGCTGGTGCAGCGTGGGCGCGACGGGCGCGCGCGAACGCTCGCCAAGAGCCTGGCCCTCGCGCTCGCCGCCCCGCCGCGCTCGGTCGCGCTGGCGCTGCGTTCGCGCTCGCTCCTGATCGGCCTTTACCACATCCAGATCGCGCTCGGCCGGCTTCAAGGCGAGTTCGGCCAAGTGGGGGAGCAGTATCGCAAGCCCGAAAGCAACTGAATCCGCCCCGGATTTTAGTGTCAGCCGTCGCACTTTGCCGCGCAATGCCCTAGCTCCTATGCGGCAGAGCAATGAGGAGCAGCAGTCGCAATGGACCTTCTTCGATTGATGGCGCTCGATCGGGGCGATCTCGACATCGTGTCGGCCCATGTGCAGGACGCCGTGATTCGGCTCGGTGACATCAGCTTCTCGGCCGCGCGCCGGCAGTTCACCCTGCCGATGAACCGCTTCGTCTGGGAAAAGGCGCCGCCCCGTCGCGGCCTGTTTCGCCGGAAGGGCGAATACGAGCGTCGGCGCAGCGTCCTGCATTTCGACCGCGTGACATCGGTCAAGCGCAGCGGCTTCGCGCAGGGCGACGAGGACGCCGTGCTGGCGCTTCTCGCCATTCGTTGGAGCGTGACGGACGACCCTTCGGGCACGATCGACCTTGTGTTCGCGGGCGGTGCCGCGATAAGGCTCGATGTCGAATGTATCGAAGCGCAGCTGACCGATCTCGGCGCCGCCTGGAGCACCCCGTCGCGGCCCGACCACGACAAGGGCTGACACGGGCGACGGGAGCGGACGGCGCGCCGGGAAAGAGGGCCTGACGTGCCGCAACGGCTCCATATCAGCGAACCGGATTTCGAACAGCGTTTCCGCGCGCTTCTGGCCGCCAAGCGCGAGGCTTCGGTGGATGTCGAAGCCACCGTGCGCGAGATCGTGTCGGACGTGCGCCGGCGCGGCGACGCGGCGCTGATCGAGCTGACCGCGCGCTTCGACCATCTGGAACTGACGCCCGAGACGCTGCGCGTGCCGGAGGCCGAAATCGAGGCCGCGCTGGAGGCGACGCCGCCCGAAACGCGCGCCGCGCTGGACCTCGCCCATCGCCGCATCGAAAGCCACCATATTCGGCAGATGCCGAAGGACGACCGCTACACGGACGCGATCGGCGCCGAGCTCGGCTCGCGCTGGACGGCGGTGGAATCGGTCGGCCTTTATGTGCCGGGCGGGGCGGCGAGCTATCCTTCCTCCGTCCTGATGAACGCCGTGCCGGCCAAGGTGGCGGGCGTCGAGCGCATCGCCATGGTCGTGCCGGCCATGCGCGGCGCGCTCAACCCGCTGGTGCTGGCGGCCGCGCGCATCGCGGGCGTGTCCGAGATCTACCGCGTCGGCGGGGCGCAGGCCGTCGCGGCGCTCGCCTATGGCACACAAAGCATTCGCCCCGTCGCCAAGATCGTCGGCCCCGGCAATGCCTATGTGGCGAGCGCTAAGCGGCAGGTCTTCGGCACGGTCGGCATCGACATGATCGCCGGCCCGTCCGAAGTGCTCGTGATCGCCGATGCCGACAACGACCCGGACTGGCTCGCCGCCGACCTTCTGGCCCAGGCAGAGCACGACCGGGCGGCGCAGTCGATCCTGCTCACCGATAGCGAAGACCTCGCCGCCCGCGTGGAAGCGGCCGTGGAGCGACAGCTTCAAACGCTCTCGCGCTCCGAAACCGCCAGCGCGAGCTGGGCCGAGTTCGGCGCGGTGATCGTGGTGGACGATCTTCTGCGCGACGCGCCACCCCTCGCCGACCGCATCGCCGCCGAGCATCTGGAAATCGCGACCGACGACCCGGACGCGCTGTTTGCCCGCATCCGCAATGCCGGCGCGGTGTTCCTCGGACGCCACACGCCCGAAGTCATCGGCGACTATGTCGGCGGATCGAACCATGTTCTGCCGACGGCGCGCTCGGCGCGCTTCTCCTCCGGCCTTTCGGTGCTCGATTTCGTGAAGCGCACCTCGATCCTGAAGCTTTCGGCCGAGGCGCTGCGCGAACTCGGCCCCTCGGCCATCGAACTTGCCCGCGTCGAAGGGCTCGACGCGCATGGGCGATCCGTCGCCATCCGGCTCAATCTTTAGAGGCTGCCATGGAGCGCGGACGCCTGGTTTCGATCGACCTCGATGAATCGATCGGGCGCGCGGCGCCCGATGTGGAGCATGATCGCGCCGTCGCGATCGTGGACCTCATCGAGGAGAACCTCTTCGACCTCGAAGGTCATCCCGGCGGGCGCTTTCGGCTGAAGCTCGCGCTGGCCGACCGCCGACTCGTCTTCGACGTGGCCGACGAGGGCGGCCAGCCATTGGCGGTTCACATTCTCTCGCTGACACCCTTCCGCCGCGTCATCCGAGACTATTTCCTGATCTGCGACAGCTATCACGAGGCGATCCGCACCGCGACGCCCTCGCAGATCGAGGCGATCGACATGGGTCGGCGGGGCATACACAATGACGGATCGGACCTCCTGCGCGAACGGCTGAAGGGCAAGATCGAACTGGACAAGGACACGGCGCGGCGTCTCTTCACGCTGATCTGCGTTCTGCATCGGCGCACGTGAGGGAGGCCAGCGGGTTGAACGCCGAGACCATCACACACCGGGAGGCATACACGGCATGAGCGCTCCCTCCCCCGCTCGCAAGGTCGATTCCATCCTCTTCGTCTGCGGCGCGAACTCGATCCGCTCGCCCATGGCCGAAGCCATTGCCCGATCCATCCTGCCGCCCTCCATCTATATCGCCTCGGTCGGCGTGAAGGACGGCGAGCGCGATCCGTTCGTGGATGTGATCCTGGCCGAGCAGGGCCTGTCGCTCGGCGATCGCAAGCCGCAGAAATGGGAGGATCTGGGGGACGGCTATTTCGATCTCGTGATCACCCTCTCGCCCGAGGCCCATCACGCCGCCATGAGCGCGACCGGGGCGGATGCCACGGCCGTGGAATTCTGGCCGATGCCCGACCCGTCCGTCGTCAACGGCAGCCGGGGACAGATTCTCGACGCCTATCGCGACGTCTTCCGCCGCATCCAGACCAAGCTGACCGAGCTGCGCGACCGGGGCTGAGGCAGCCCCGGTCTCTGATCGTCAGTGCGCATCCACCTTCACGCTGGCGGAGGGACGGCGGATCATGACCGTCAGAAAGCAGAGCGCAACGAACAACCCCGTCAGCATCACGAACACGTCCGAAAAGGCCATGACGCTCGCCTCGCGGTGAATGAGGCCGCTCATCTGCTTGAGCGCGACATTGGCCCCGTCGAGACCGGCTGCGTTGAAGCTGGAGGCCATGTCGTTCAGCCGGTCTTCGGCGACCTGGCTGCCCCAGCGCACGCGCTCGGCCAAGCGGTCGTAATGCAGGACCGTGCGGTCGTTGATCATCGTGTTGATGATGGCAAGACCCACCGCGCCGCCGAGATTGCGCGTCAGATTGTAGAGGCCGGACGCGCCCTTCATCTTTTGCGGCGGCAGGGTTCCGAGCGCGATATTGTTGATCGGCACCATGGCCATCATCAGCCCGAAGCCGCGCAGCAATTGCGGGATCAGAAGCTCGTAGAAGTCCCAGTCATGCGTCAGCCCGCTCATCAGCCAGGTGCCGAGGCCGAAGGCCGAGAAGCCCATGGCCATCATGACGCGTGGATCGAGCTTGGAAGACAGTTTTCCCGAGAGCGGCGCGGTGAAGAACATCGCCAGACCCGAGACGAACATGGTCTCGCCGATCATCAGCGAATCATAGCCCCGGATGCGGCCGAGATAGACCGGGTAGAGATAGGTCAGGCCATAGAGCCCGACGCCCATGATGAAGGAGAAGAGCGAGCCGAAGGCGAAGTTGCGGTTGGTGAAGGCCGTGAGATCGACGATCGGCTCCTTGGCCGTGAAGGCGCGGTAGAGAAACAGCCCCGCGCCGACCACGAGGATCACGCTCATGACGACGATGGTCTTGCTTTCGAACCAGTCGTCCAGCGGGCCTTCTTCCAGCACATATTCGAGCGAACCGAGAAAGGCCGCCATGCCGAGCAGGCCGAACCAGTCGAACTTGGAAAAGAGCGACCATTCCGGCTTGTCGAAATCCACGAGGTTCCAGACCGCCAGCGTCACGAGGATGCCGAAGGGCACGTTGACGAGAAAGAGCCAATGCCAGGACAGGGCGTGGCTGAGATAGCCGCCGACGGTCGGGCCGATGGTGGGAGCCAGCGTCGCCACGAGGCCGATCATGGGCGAGACGACGGCGCGCTTGGAGGGGGGGAAGATGGTGAAGGCGGCCGCGAAGACGCTCGGGATCATGCCGCCGCCGATGAAGCCCTGGATGGCGCGGTAGAAGATCATCTGATCGATATTGGTGGCTGTCGCGCAGAGCGCCGAGGACAGCGTGAAGCCCGCCGCCGCCAGCGTGAAGAGGATGCGCGTCGACATCATGCGGGCCAGAAAGCCCGACAGCGGGATCATCACCACTTCGGCGATCAGATAGGCCGTCTGCACCCAGGCGATCTCGTCGGTCGAGGCGGATAGGCCGGCCTGGATTTCCGCAAGCGATGCCGAGACGATCTGAATGTCGAGGATCGCCATGAACATGCCGAAGACCATGGCCATGAAGGCCAGCATCCGGCGCATGGGGATCGTGTCGCCGCCGCCCGATGTCGGCGCGGCGGGGCGGACGGGCAGTTTGGAATCGGCTGTGACGGAGGACATGGGGCTTGGCTCCCGCCGAGCATCTCGCCCGGCCACGGAAACGAACAGGCGTCGGCGCGCGAAGCGGCGCGGCGGCGGAGACAAGGGCATGGTGCCCGTGGGAGCGCATCGGCTTCCACAGGCAAGGGCATCGCACTATCGGGGGCCGGAGGCGAGTCTCCTCGCCTTTAGCCGTCCGCTTTACTTCGCCTCGGCGCTCTTCACCGCGCCCGGCGCGGTGCGCGTATCGACGGCCACCGTCACCGAGAGGCCGGGGCGCAGAAGGCTCGCCTGCTCATCGGCGCGGTCGATCTCGATGCGCACGGGAACGCGCTGCACGATCTTGGTGAAGTTGCCCGTCGCGTTGTCCGCCGGTAGCAGCGAGAAGACCGAACCGGAGGCGGGCGAAAGGGAGACGACCTTGCCTTCGACCTCGACGCCCGGCATGGCGTCGACTTCGATGCGCACCTTTTCGCCGAGCGCGATCTGGTGGAGCTGCGTTTCCTTGAAATTCGCGTCCACATAGACCTGATCGAGCGGGACGATGGCCGCCAGACGACGCCCCGGCGACACGAGATCGCCCGGCTGGGCCGAGAGATTGCCGACGACGCCGTCATAGGGTGCGCGGATCGTCGTGAAGGACAGATCGCGCTCGGCCTGATCATGGGCCACCTGAAGGCTCGGCAATGCCGCCTCGGCCTCGGTGATCTGCGCGTCGAACACCGCGACATTGGCCTTGGCGGCCGACAGCGAAGCGTCCGCGCCGGCAAGCTTGGCGTCGGCCTGCGCCTTGGCCGAGCGAGCCTGATCGAGCGGGGCCTGGGCCGAGGTGCCGGAACGCACCAGATCGCTGGCGCGGCGCAGGTCGAGATCGGACTGATTGACCGCCGCGATGGCTGCTTCGCGATTGGCTTCGGCTTCGGCCACCTGCTGCACGGCGGCGGCCTGCTGCGCCTTGATGCGGGTGATCGTGGCGTTCTGCGCGGCGATCTTGGCATCGGTGGAGCGCAGCGCCAGCGCGTAGTCCCCGCCATCGATCACGATGATTGGGTCGCCCGCCTTCACGCTTTGATTCTCGGTGACGGGAACGGACTGGATATAACCGGTGACCTTGGGCGAGAGGATCGCCATGTCGGCGCCGACATAGGCGTCGTCGGTTGTCACCATGAAGCGTCCGTTCATCCACCATTGATGGCCGTACCAAGCGCCGCCGCCGATCGCGCCCAGAAGCAGCGCGCCGAAGATGAGCTTCTTCAGGCCGCCCTTCTTCTTGGGCTGCGCGGCGGCAGGCTTGGCCTCGGCCGCCTGCGCGGGCGCGGCGTCATTCTTGCGGCCGACGATTTCCAGCTTGGGAGCGTCGGTGCGGGCCGGCCGGTCGGTCGGGGCGCGTTCCGTCGCGTCGGGCGCGTCAGTGGCGGACTTGGTCATCTTTGAAACCCCAATCGAACCGAACCGTTCGGTTCGACGTTGACATAACCGTGATCCATAGGCATTTCAAGCTGGCAGGCGGGTTGCTTTTCAAAATAATCCGTCACGCTTAAAATACCGCGAAGGACCGCTCTCATGAGCCTCGCCGCTTCTCCGTCGACCCATCAGGCCGATGGCCGCTGCCCCGCCGGCGAAGATCCCGCCAAGCGGCGGCAGATCCTAGAAGGCGCGCGCCGCGCCTTCGTGCGCATGGGCTTCGACGCGGCCTCGATGAACGATGTCACGCGCGAATCGGGCGTGTCGAAATCGACGCTCTACGTTTATTTCCGCTCCAAGGAGGAGCTTTTCGCCGCCTTGATCGATCAGGAGCGCGACCGCTATTTCTCGGAAGTCGAGGCGCTCTTGGTGGAAACCGAGCATCCGGCCGACACGCTGACGCGCTTCGGCACGCGGCTCGCCGAGATCGTCCTGTGCGCGGAGGCCATGCACGCCAAGCGCACGGTGATCGCCGTCGCCAGCCGAATGCCCCAGCTCGGGCGCGATTTCTACCGTCACGGCCCGCAGCGCGGCCATGCCTTGCTGACCGCCTATCTCGACCGCGCCTGCGAGGCTGGAACTCTGCGGATCGAGGACACCGCCATGGCGGCCGCGCAATTTATCGAGCTCGCCACCGCCGGTCTTCTGCGCCGGCGCTTCTTCGACGACCAAGCGCCCGACCCGACGCCGGACGAAATCCGGCAGGTGGTCGCCTCCGGCGTCCGGCTGTTCATGGCCGGCTACGGCGTGGAGGCTTGAGGATGGCGGGTCGGCGCAAACGCATCAAGACCAAGGTGATCGGCCTCGCCTTCCAGGACGGGCGCCTTCTGGCCTTTGAGGTGACGGACGATCTGGGGCGTCTGCGCGGCGTGCGACCGCTCGGCGGCTCCATCGAATATGGCGAAACGCGCGAGGACGCACTCGCGCGCGAGTTCCGAGAGGAACTCGATACCCGCATCGAGATTACCGGGGACTGGACGGTCTTCGAAAGTCTCTACGAGAAGGATGGCGAGACCCGCCACGAATTCCTGTTTGCCGCGCCGATCCGGCTTCTCGACTGCGATATCCCGACCGATGGCGGCGTCATCTATCCCGAGGGGGACGGGACGCTCTGCACCGCCCGCTGGTTCGAAATCGAGGCTTTGGCGCGCGGCGAGCCCAGGCTCTTTCCGGGCGCGCTCCTGCCGTTTCTGATGAACCACCCCTTCGGCTGAGCGTCAGCCGTTCAACGCGAAATTCGCGATCTCGGCCTGGATGTCATCCATGCCGAAGCCCTTTTCCGACGAGGTGGAAATGATCGTCGGATAGGCCGCGGGGCGCTTGCGGATCAGTTCGCGCGTCGCCGCCTCGAGCTTGGGCAGGGCTAGCGCGGAAATCTTGTCGGCCTTGGTCAGGACGATCTGATAGGAAACGGCCGCCTTGTCGAGCAGCGACATGACTTCGAGATCGTTCTTCTTGATGCCATGGCGCGAGTCGATCAGCACGAAGACACGCTTCAGCGTCGCACGCCCGCGCAGATAATCGAACACGAGCTTGGTCCAGGCATCGACCTGTTCCTTGGGCGCCTTCGCATAGCCGTAGCCGGGCATATCCACGATGGCGATGGGCGGCAGGTCCGCCCCCTCCCCCGAGTAGCCGTCCGGCACGAAATAGTTGAGTTCCTGCGTGCGGCCCGGCGTGTTGGACGTGCGCGCCAAGCCCTTCTGGCCGACGATGCCGTTGATCAGCGACGACTTGCCGACATTGGAACGCCCGGCGAAGGCGACCTCGGGCGGGCCTTCGGGCGGCAGGAACTTCATGGCCGGCACGCCGCGGATGAAGACCCAGGGGCGTGCGAAGAACAGACGCTGGTCTTCGTTCGGTTGAGGGGTGTCGCTTGCGTGTGTCTCGCTCATTCGGCTCGCTCCAGGGCGTCGATGTCGGCGCCGCGAATGGCTGCCAGATGTTTCGTGATGCGCTCGACCGGCCAGTTCCACCAGGCGACGCGCAGAAGGCGCTCCACGAGTTCAGACTCGAAGCGACGGCGGCGCTCCACCGCCGGATTTCCCGCGACGATGGCATAGGGCGCGACATCGCGCGTCACCACGCTGAAGGCGCCGATGATCGCGCCGTCGCCGATCGTGACGCCCGGCATGATCACCGCTTCCGCGCCGATCCAGACATCATTGCCGATCACCGTGTCGCCGCGCAGGCCGGCGGTGATGGTGGCGACGTCGAAGCCCTCCTCCCATCCGTTCCCGAAGATGTTGAACGGATAGGTGGAGAAGCCGGTCATGGCGTGGTTCGCGCCGTTCATGATGAAGCGCGCGCCGGTGGCGATGGCGCAGAAGCGCCCGATGCGCAGCTTGTCGCCCAGAAAATCGTAATGGTGCAGCACGTTGCGCGAGGCAAAGAGCAGCGCGTTCTCGGGGTCGTCGTAATAGGTGTAGTCGCCGATCTCGATCTTGGGATCGCTGACGACGTTTTTCAGGAACACCATTCGCTGGTGCGCGGGCGCGGGATGGATCGCCAGGGGGTCGGGACCGGACAGCATGGGTCCTGCCTATCATAGCGGCAGGCACCCGGTCCAATCCGCCTCGTGAAAAAGCCGCCGGCGTGGCCGGCGGCTTGCTTGCTCTTCTTGTCTCGCGCTGGAGACGTCAGGCTTTTTTCTTGCGGAACATGCCGGAGAGATTGTCCCAGAGTTCGATCTTCGCGCCGTGGCGCTTCATGATGATCGACTGCTGGGTGATCGAAAGCGTGTTGTTCCAGGTCCAGTAGATCACGAGGCCGGCCGGGAAGGAGGCCATCATGAAGGTGAAGATCACCGGCATCCAGGTGAACACCATCTGCTGGGCCGGGTCCGGCGGCGTCGGGTTCAGGCGCATCTGAATGAACATCGTGATGCCCATCAGCATCGGCCAGACGCCGACCATGAGAAGATGCGGCAGCGTGATCGGGATCAGGCCGAACAGGTTGAAGAGGCTCGTCGGATCGGGCGCGGCGAGATCGTGGATCCAGCCGAAGAAGGGCGCGTGCCGCATCTCGATCGTGATGTAGAGCACCTTGTAGAGCGCGAAGAACACGGGGATCTGGACCAGAACCGGCCAGCAACCTGCCGCCGGGTTGATCTTCTCCTCCTTGTAGATGCGCATCATCTCCTGCTGCTGCTTGGCGCGGTCGTCGGCATACTTCTCGCGCAGCTCGGTGAGCTTGGGCTGCACGGTCTTCATCTTGGCCATCGACTTGTAGCTCTTCGACGCCAGCGGGAAGAAGAAGAGTTTGAGAATGACGGTGATGAGGAGGATCGCGACGCCGAAATTGCCCGTCAGCGTGTAGAGATGGTCGATCGCCCAGAACATGGGCTTGGTGATGAAGTAGAACCAGCCCCAGTCGATCAACTGGCCGAACTGGCGAATGCCGAGATCGTGCTCGTAGCCGTTGATGACGTCCACGACCTTGGCACCCGCGAAGACACGCGACGAAGTGCTGACCGTCGCGCCCGGCTCGATCGTCACCGGCTGTTCGAGATAGTCGGACTGGTAGTAGGAACGGCCGTCGGCCGAATAGCGGAAATGGGGCTGGAAGGTGCCGTCGTTCTGCGGCGGAATCAGCGCCGTCGCCCAGTATTTGTCGGTGATGCCGAGCCAGCCGTTCGAAGCGGAGGGCGGATTGGTCTCCTTCTCCTCTTCGATATTGTGGTACTTCACCTCGTGCAGGCCATCGTCGCCGAAGACACCGAGCAGCCCTTCGAACAGGACATAGGCGGAGGCGACCTCGGGCTTGGAGAAGCGCACGACGCGGCCATAGGACGAGACCGCGACCGGCGCGCCGCTCGTGTTCGCCACCCGATCCTCGATGGTGAACATGAACTTGTCGTCCACCGAGATGGTGCGCGTGAAGGTGAGGCCTTGGCCGTTGGTCGCCGTCAGCGTGACCGGCGTTGCGGGCGTCAGCGTCTGGCCGGGCGTGGCCGTCCACAGGGTCTGCGGCCCGGGCAGCGCGCCGACGTTCTGGCCGGTATAGCCGAGCTCGGCGAAATAGGCGTCCTTGCCGATCGTCTCGGGCGACAGGAGCACGATGGTCGGAGAGGAATCGCTGACCGTCTCGTGATAGCCCTTGAGGCGCAGATCATCGAGCCGCGCGCCCTGAAGGTTGATCGAGCCCGAAACGGAGGGCGTGTCGATCGGAATGCGGGGATTGGCCGCGAGCGCCGTGTCGCGCGTCTGGCCTGTCACCTCGGGCGATTGCGAGGTGGGCACCACGCTTTCGCGCCCGGCGGGTGAGACGGCAGGGTCCTGCGCCGTTCCGGCCGGAGTCGTCGGCGTCTGGAGCGTCGCCTGCTGCGACTGCTCCAATTGACGCTGCGCCTCCGAGCGCGGACTGATGACGAAGAACTGCCACCCGATCAATACGGCGATCGAAAGCGCCATGGCGATCAGGAAATTGCGGCTGTTTTCCATTATTCACTTCCCGAAGGGGGCTTTTGCGACGTCCGCTCCGCTGCCTTGACCTTCGAGACACGTCGCGACAATTCGCCGGTCAGCGTTTCGAAAGGCAGCGAGAGAAGATCGCGGCGGGCGACGATCACATAATCGAAGCCCGTCGCCATGTCAGCCCCGCAACGGGTTCGGATCGCCTCGCGCAGGCGGCGGCGGATCCGGTTGCGCTCGACGGCATTGCCGACCTTGCGCGTCACGGTCAGGCCGTAGCGCGGCGGCGCGCCATCGGCCCGGTCCAGAGCTTCGATCAAAAAGAAAGGGCCGTTCAATCGACGGCCCTTGCGCACCGCTAGAAATTCGGCGCGCGTCTTCAAACGGCTGGCGATGGGACTATCCCTCGCGGGCCTGATCGGCCGCTTAGGCCGAAAGGCGCTTGCGGCCGCGGGCGCGGCGCGCCGCGATCACATTGCGTCCGCCGACGGTCGCCATACGGGCACGGAAGCCGTGGCGACGCTTGCGGACGAGCTTGGAGGGTTGGTAAGTGCGCTTCATCGTCAATATCCCGCGCCGTGCGGGCCTCTGGCAACGTCAATGGTTCAAGATCTGTCGAACGCGCAAGATGGCCGGCAAAGGCAAACCTTCGCGGCTCAGCATTCGGTCTTCGGCCGGCCTTGTGCGGCAGATGGGGCGCAAAGTCAATCCGCAGCCGGGCTCTCGCCGCCGCTTTAACGTTCAACGTTAGCGAGACTCGCCGACAGTTCGGTGACGATCCGGCGCGAAATCCCTGGGGATCATCAATTCCGCACGGTTTCGTGACATTCGCGCCCGGCCATTCTAAACCGAAGGTAAGAATAGCGTCAGCGATGGCGCAAGACGAAGGCAGCTCAAGCGGATCATGATCGATCGCGTCGATAAAGCGGATATGGCGCCTTTGGAGCGCCCGCGCTGGCGCCATCGCCTGTCGGTGCGCCTGTTCGCTGTCACCGCCCTCGCCGTGATGGCGGCGGAAGTTCTGATCTTCGTGCCCTCCATCGCGCGCTTCCGGCAGGAATGGCTGGAGGCGAAGCTCGAAACCGTCTCGGTCGCCTCGCTCGTCGCGCAATTCGGTGATGCGGGCCTTCTCCTGACGCCGGAACAAGAAGCCGACCTCCTTGAAGCGCTCGACGCGCGGCTCGTCGCGATCAGGCGGCCGGGCGAGACGAAGCTTCTTGCGCGCGCCAGCGATCTCGGCCCGGTCAGCCGCACGGTCGATCTCCGCGAGGAAGACGCCTCGTCCTCGATCGGCATGAGCTTCGAAGCCTTGGTGTCGGGCGGCAACCGCCTCATTCGCCTGATCGGCCCGATCGGCGACGGCAGCATGTCCGGCGAAATCGTGATCAACGAGCGCCCGCTGCATCACGCGATGCTGGTTTATTCGCGCAACATCTTCCTTCTCTCGCTCTCCATCGCGAGTTTCGTGGGCGCGCTGGTGTTCGGCGCATTGAACTATTCGCTGTTGCGGCCCATCCGGCGCATGGTAGCCGCCATGCAGCGCTTCGGGCGAATGCCCGAAGACCCAGAGCGCGTCATCCGCCCCGGCGCGCGGGAGGACGAGATCGGCATTGCCGAAACGGAACTGGCCGCCATGCAGGCCACGCTCGCGCGCACGCTGCGCGAACAACGCCATCTCGCCGATCTCGGCCTCGCCGTCTCCAAGATCAATCACGATCTGCGCAATATTCTCGCCTCCGCGCAGCTGATTTCCGATCGCCTCTCGACCCTGCCCGACGCGCAGGTCCAGCGATTCGCCCCTGCCCTCATCCGCTCGCTGGATCGCGCCCTCGACTACACGCAGTCGGTTCTGGCCTATGGTCGCGCCTCGGAAAGCCAGCCCAAGCGCCGGCGCGTTCACTTGCGCCTTCTGGTCGGCGAGGTTCTGGACAGCCAGAGCGCGGCGCCCGAGCGCCCGGTGGATCTCGTCAACGGGGTACCGGACGATCTGGAACTCGACCTCGACCCCGAGCAGTTCTTCCGCGTTCTGTCCAATCTCGTGCGCAATGCCATCCAGTCGATCGACAGCGACGAGGCGGAAGCCGTGGTGCGCCGCGTCACCGTCTCAGCCACGGCCCTTCCCGAT
The DNA here is from genome assembly GCF_001463925.1 of Aureimonas sp. N4. Lineage (NCBI taxonomy): Bacteria > Pseudomonadati > Pseudomonadota > Alphaproteobacteria > Hyphomicrobiales > Aurantimonadaceae > Aureimonas > Aureimonas sp. N4. Next base: position 20,342 of record NZ_BBWS01000017.1, read on the forward strand.
GGTGATCGCATCGTCGTCGAGGACACGGGGCCGGGGGTGAGCGCGCGGGCGCGCGAAAACCTGTTCCAGGCGTTTCGTGGATCGACCCGCGCCGGCGGCACGGGGCTTGGCCTCGCCATCGCGGCCGAGATCGTCCAGGCGCATGGGGGCACGATCCGTCTCTCGGACGACGCGACCGCTGGCGCGCGATTCGAGATCGACCTGCCCCGCAGCTCCGCCTGACGGATCTCGATCCTCCTTGTCTTTCAGACACTTGCAGAGATTTTTCGCAATCTTCCGACAATGCGCTTGCAATCCGCCGAGGTGCGGGGTACCAAGCGCTCACGAACGGCCGAGGCCAACGCCTCCCCGCTTCATCGGCGCCCGTAGCTCAGCTGGATAGAGCACCAGACTACGAATCTGGGGGTCAGAGGTTCGAATCCTTTCGGGCGCGCCATTTCCATAACATCATCAGATCGACCGACATTGGGTCGTGGCAAGACGTGCCCAGTCGGGCGTAGTCCATACATCTCACCCTTCGCCTTTGCCTTCCTGTTCCCGTGTGCTTGCAAGGAGACGCAGCAGGTTTTGCGACGGCGTTTCGCCCCTTCGGCATCGGTCGGTCAGGCGGCATGAGACAGGGAGCCTCAAAGCCAGTATGTCTCCACCCGCGTGGTTCGTCTGATGACTTCCATTGAAGACGGGCGCGGCACTCGCTCTCTTGTCCGAATCGCCTTTTCCTTCTTGCATTCGATCAGCGTCGAATGTATCAAGCGCTCACGAACGGCAGAGGCCAACGCCTCCCCGCTTCATCGGCGCCCGTAGCTCAGCTGGATAGAGCACCAGACTACGAATCTGGGGGTCAGAGGTTCGAATCCTTTCGGGCGCGCCATTTCAAAAACAGCTACAAACCAAGCCGTCGACCGCCTTGATACATCGGTGCAGCTCGATGTTGGTTCGCCGATGAGAGCCCTCGCCGCTTTCCCTCAAGCGGATGACATTGGCTTTGCTTTGCGCAAGTCCCACTCATCGGATGGAGCTTAAGCTCGTCGATCCCGACGGGATACGTCCACCACTTTGCTCCAGCGCCCCCAAGCCTGTTGTCACGGCACAAGGGCCATACCTCCGCTTTGCCAACTCGCGACGCTTGGTGGCGCGCGCTGTGGCCGCGATAGGCAAGGCCCGGCCGATCGGGACGAGATGGCGCCTGTGCTCCAACCCCTCCTCCCTCTTGGTCGGGGCCGAAGCACCATGGCCCCCATCGCAGCCGGCTCTTCTCTCCTCAACCCATCGCGCAAGTATCGTCCTCCCAAAGGGGGCGTGAAAGTCTCAGCCCAAGCGATCGGTATCCGGCACGCCTGACGGACAATCCGCTCATAAAAGAGCCCGCCCCGCGCGGGTGTGGCGCGGGGCGGACCAATGACCGGATGGATCCTCTGTCCGATCAGGAGCTGAGGCGCTCGAAACCGACCGTGCCGTCTTCCGGGCCGAGATCGATGGCCACACCGCCGCGCGCGGCACTTGCGAGGCTGGGGCGGGCTGCGGGCGTCTCGCGCTCGGGAGCCGGCTTCACGGCGCGCGCCGGCGCGACGGGGCGAGCAGGAGGGGTCGGACGGCTCTTGGCGAACTGATCGACCTTTACTTGCAACGCCCGAACGGTGGGTGCGGGGGCGGCCGCAAAGGCCTGCGGACGGGGGGCCGACGCGGGTGCCGCCTGTTCGCCCAGTTGGAAGAAGCTGACGCGATCGGTCAACCGCGCGGCCTCGGCCGACAATTGCTCGGCCGTGGCGGACATTTCGGTGGCGGCCGCCGCGTTCTGCTGCGTGACCTGGTCGAGCTGATGAACGGCCGCAGCGCTTTGTTGGGCGATCTCATCGAGCTGACGCACCGCCTCAGCATTCTGCTGTGCCACCTCGTCAAGTTCCTGCACGGACTGGCTGGTCTGCTGCGTGACCTGGTCGAGTTGCTGGATCGCTTGGTTGATCTGCTCGGCACCGGCATTCTGCTCGCGGCAGGCGGCCGAAATCTCGCTCACCAGCTCGGCTGTGCGCTCGATATCGGGGACGAGCTGCTGCAACATGCGGCCCGCCTCCTCCGAGATGGTGAGGGTCGAGGCGGCGAGCTCGCTGATCTCGGAGGCCGCGCCTTGGCTGCGTTCGGCGAGCTTGCGCACCTCGGAGGCGACCACCGCGAAGCCCTTGCCGTGGGTGCCGGCACGCGCCGCTTCGATCGCCGCATTGAGGGCCAGTAGGTCGGTCTGGCGCGCGATCTCCTGAACGATGCGGATCTTGCCGGCGATGGTGCGCATCGCTTCGAGGGAGCTGATCACGGCCTCGCCGCTGCGCTTGGTGTTCTGCGACGCCTGAGCCGCGATCTTTTCCGTGGTGGTGGCGTTTTCGGCGGTCTGGCGAATATTGGCCGACATTTCCTCCATGGCGGCGGAAGCCTGCTCGGTGGCCGCCGCCTGCGCGACCGCACCCCGGCTGAGACGTTCGGTGGCCGTGGCCTGTTCGTTGAGGCCGCGCGAGAGCTGCTGCGCGGAGGTCGCCTGTTCTGCCGTTCCCTGGCCGAGCTGCTCGGTGGAGGCGGATTGTTCGTTGGCCGCCTGGCTCAGTTGCTCGGACGTGGTGGCCGAGAGCTGAGCGCCGGCCGCGACCTGCTGGGCCGAGGTGATCACATCGTGAATCGTGGCTCGCAGCGTGTCGCGCATGGCGTTCATCGCACGCAGGAGATCGGCCACCTCGTCGCGTCCGCGCACCTCGGCGGATTGTGTGAGATCACCTTGGCTGATCGCCTCGGCCAGAGCCACGGCGCGCTGCAACGGCGCGCTGGTGGCCCGTACCAGCACGATGCCGGCCGCGACCAGCGCCAGGATCATGCCGAGAAGACCGCCGCCGATCGCCCATTCGATCATGCGCTCAGCCGCCGCCGCGCGCGCCTGACGCTCCGCCATAAGGGTCTGTTCGGTGGCGATCATCTGGCCCGTGACGGCGCGCAACTCGTCCATGTCCCGCTTGCCGGCGGCGGTGATCTCGAGGTCCCAAGCCTGCTGACGCGTTTCGGGGCGTGCCATGAAGGCGATCGCGGGTTCGGCGACTTCACGTGTCCAGCGATCGGCCAAGCGGCTTACCTGCGCCAGACGCGACTGCTGCAACGGATTGTCTGCCGTCAGCTCGGTGGCTTTGTCCATGGCCTCCGAGAAGATGCGCCCGCCCGCATTGTAGGGCTCCAGATTGGCCTGCGCGCCGGTGATCAGGAACCCGCGCATCGCGGTTTCGCGATCCACCATGCCTTCCACGAGATGGCTGACCTCCGTGATGACATCATGCGTATGATCGTTCCAATACATTGTCTCGGACAAGGTGTTCTTGCCGACATAGATGAAACCAACCGCCGCGATGGTGGTCGCCGCGACAACACTGAAGAGAAGAGCGATCTTCGCCTTCATGCGAAGGTCGGACATATTGAGCATTCGGCGACCCCTTTTGGTCGAAGCATGAAATCGAAATGGCAGATCGGGTCGGCCAAGCGCCGCCGTGGCGGCGCAAAGCGGGTCCGCAGGATCGTGCCGCCGCCGTCGCGCCGTCACGGGATGGGTGAGCGCCGGACCCGCCGCGTTGAAAACGCGAATACGGTCGGCCAAAGGACATGAATCAAACTCGGCCCATCTCTCCTGAGCTCGGAATGGAAAGACCGATTTAGTAATGTCGCAATAAGAATAACTGCAAGAACAACGTCATACTAGAAGCACGGACGATTCGAGTCAGCCAGTCTTCCTGCAACAGCGACGGAATGTCGCCGCATGTCCGGGACGATGCACGATCAAGACGAACAGGCCTTTAACTTCTCAGGAGGTCGCAACGATTTCAGTCGCGACTGCAGATTGGCCTTAACGCTTTACTTCCGATCGAACTGCTTGCGCAGGGTGAATTTGGAAAAGACCTTTGGCGTGTGTCGGAAGCGGTCACTGAGGCAGGGTGAGGCCGAGCGCCTGAACGATGGCCGGGTCGAGCTGGCGTGTCGTGTCGTCCATCACGCCCATGCCGTCGAACAGGTTCCAGAAGGCCCAGGGGAAGCCCCGCGCTTCGGCGCTTTCGCGCACGTCCCTTATATAGCGCGCGCGGTCCGGCGCACCGGATGCGGTGTAGCGGGCGTCGGTGCGCAGGGCGCCGAACTCGCCCATCAGCACGCGGCCGGCGGGGATACGATGCCGGCGCGCCCAGTCGGCGGCCTGATCGAGGTAATGATCGATGAAGGATCGGCCCGGATCGGCGTCGAAATACTGCTGGAGCAGCCGAACCGTTTCCTTGTAGGCGGCGTCCGCTTCCGCTTTCGGGCGCTCGCGATCCTCGGCCATGCGCGCGCGCACCGCCTGCAGCGTCCTGTCCAGCGTGCCTTCGCGCGCGGGCCATGGCACGGCGTTGAGCGCGCGATAGACCGGCTCGCGCATCCAGGGCGCGCCCTGATGGCTGAACAGATAGGGCTCGTAGAAATGGAAGGTAAAGAGAACGGGCCCTTGCTCCAGAAGCGGCGCGGGGTCCAGCGCCTCCAGCCCCCGGATCATGCTGCCGCAAGCGCCCGTCGCCACGAGCGTGAGATTGGGCGCAGCCTGCCGGGCGGTTTCGAACAGGCGCTGCTGCATCGCCGGCCACGTGATGGCATCGCAGGCTTGGGGCGGTTCGTTGATCGGTTCGAGGGCGACACACGCTTGATCGAACCCGGCCAGCAGCTTCGCCACCTCGCCCGCGAAGGTGACATAGGCGGCAAAACCCGGCGCATCGGGCCCTGACACCAGCCGCTCCTGGTTCCAGTAATGCGTGGCCCCGTTCACCTGAAGATTGACGACGAGCTTCAGACCGCAATCGAGCGTCAGCGCCACAGCCTCCGAGAGCGTACCCAGAAGCGCGCGGCGACGATCCGGCGCGGCAGCCAGAAAGGGGCCTGGGTCGACCGGCAGCCGGATGAAATCCAGACCAGCCTGCCGCAGACGCTGAAGATCGTCCCGCGTCGGCACCGGACGCTGGGTCTGGAAGGGTGGCTCGCCGTAATCGGTGCGGGGCGCTGGATATTCGCGCGTCAGCGAGAACCAGGGAAAGGCGTTGACGCCGCGCGCAAGCGTGATGGGCATCGCCTCCAATACGCCAGCATTCTCCGCGCGCGCCGAGCCGCCTGCCAGCAGGATGCTGGATGCAGCCAGCCCGCCACCCAGAAAGCACCGCCGCGTCAGCCCCGTGTTCATCGCTCGGCGTCCTTTGGTTACGTCATCGCGCCCACGGCCTGAGGGCCGGCGGGATGGCCGGTATAGGCGATGAATTCCTGCTCATAGGCGGACAGGATATCGTCCAGACGAAACGCGGCCGCCGCGCGAGCGCGGGCGGCGGCCTGGGCGCGCTCCACCAGAGCGTCGTCCGCCAGCACGCGTTCGATGGCGGCTTCGCAGCTATCGGGATCGGTGAAATAGGTGCCCGCCGCGCCCGCCGTCCAGCGGTTGAACGCATTGTCATGGCAGAGACAGGCATTTCCGGCGGCGAGCGATTCCACGAGAGATGGGTTGGTGCCGCCGACCGTGTGCCCGTGAACATAGGCCCGCGCGTGATAGCGCAGCGCCGCGACGGCCGCTCCGTCATAGATGGCGCCGGGAAAGACGACCTCGCCGCTCGCCGCATCCCGCAGGCGATCATGATAGGGCTGGCCGCGCTGCAAGGTGCCGAGCACCACGAGCGTGGCGCCGCGCGGCCGGCGAGAGAAGGCCTCGACGATCGTGTGGATATTGTTGTCGGGCTCGATGCGCGCGATCGAGACGAGATAGCGGCCGGGCTCTAGGCCGAGATCGCGCACCGGCCCTTCCGGCTGCGGCGGCACCTCGTTCGCGCCATAGGCGATGGTGGCGATATGCCGGCGCGGGCGCCGCGTCGCAAGATGGTCGGCGATGGCGGGATGATCGGCGATCAGGCGATGCGAGGACCAGGCCGCGATCCATTCATTGACCCAGAACCAAGCCTTGATGGCCGGCCCCCATTTGGCCCGACGCCATTCCATGCCGTCCATATTGGTGAGCACTGTCTTGCCCTTGAGGCGGAGCCAGGGAAGGAAGAGGCCGCTATTGTAGCCGAGCACGAGGCAGAGCCCCGGCTCGGCGCCGGCATGTTGGACGGACTTCCAGTCGAATTCGAGTGTGGATTTCGGTCCCGACGAGGCGATCTGGATATGCACCAGCTCGACGCCGCGCCATGTCGAGAAGCTCAGCGGCTGCGTCACTTCGGCGACATCGTGCTGGCAATAGACCACCACGCGCCAGCCCTTCGCCACCAGAAACAGCGACAATTGCTCGGCGAAGGTTTCGAACCCGCCATGGGCCGCTGGTACGCCGCGTGTCCCCAGAATGCGCAGGATGGGCTTCGTCTCGTCCGGCATGGGTCCGCTTTCTGGAGGCAGGAATGGGCTGGGCTCGCGAGAGCCCCGGCGAGGATCGGAAGGAAGCGGGCCACGCCCGACATGTCGTTGCGTCATGTCTGCGCGTGCGGCCGGCGCACCGCAAGCCCCGGCCTGTTGTGCGTCCTCATCGCGCGGGCGCATGGCGCAGGGCCAGCAGCGAGCGGCGAACCAGGCGGTTGCGCGTGCGCCTGATCTTCCAGACCAGCCCCTCCCCGACGCTGACGCGGCGCGCATACCAGCTGACGCGCATCCCGACCCGATCGGTCTTGATCTTCACCGGATCGCGGTAATAGGCCGAGATCTTGTCCAGCCCCATGCCGGGCGTCGCCAGCCAGCCCGGGATATGGACGTTGCAGAGGCGCTCCACATCCGTCATCACGCGGCTGATGCCGACGCCTGGCACGGGGCAGGTGGTGCAGAAGGCGTCGCCCACCAGAACCAGCCCCGGCTGTTCGTAATCCTCGCTGACGCTGAGATCGACGGGGCGCACGGAGACCGGGCCGGCAACGTCGAAACCACCGCAGACCGGTGCGATTTCCGGCATCAGCTCGCGCAGCACCGCCTGCGGCTCGGCGCGGAACCGCTTCACGAACGGATCGGTCATCTCGCGATAGGTGAAGAAGTTGGCCCGCATCGTGTCGCCGATCGGGAAGAAGGTCAGATAGGCGTAACGATCCTCGAAGCGCTTGCTGTAATAGTTCAGCGTGCCGAAGCCGTAATCACGCGCCGACCCGGCCAGATCGAAGCCGAAGGCCAGCGAGTGTGCGCGAGAGGTGACGGTTCGCTTGACGCCCGCCATGCGCCGGATGGCCTCGCCGAGCCCGGTCGAGACGACGACCAGTCTCGCATCGACCCTCGTGCCATCGGCCAGAATGAGCTGCCTGACATCGTCGTCCAACCGCTGGATCTCGGTGACCTTGCCGGTGATGCGCAGCAGGTCGTCCGGTACGGCATGGCGCAGCGCGTTGACGAGCGTGGCGTAGGAAAAGCCGTATTCGGGAATGTCCTTGCGCGCGTAGAGCCGGCCCAGCCGATAGGTGTGATTGTCGAGCATCGGCGTCAGCGCGGATTTGGCGATCTGATCGAGACCCAGCTTCTCGAACAGCGCCAGATGCACGAGGCCCATCTTCTCGGCCCGGAATTCCTCGCCATGCTCGGCATGGGCGTCGATCAGCGCCACCTTGTAGCCCAAGGCATGGAGGCGCAGCGCGCAGGCCGTGCCGGCCAAACCGGCACCGACGATGGCGATATCTACCGACACGCCTGCCCCGTCCGGGCCTGAACGATCGAGGGAAGAAGGCGTGGGCTGAGACGACATGGGCTTCAAGCCTCGTTGGACAATCCAGGTCAGGACCAGCGCGGCGCCGTCCCGGACCCGTCGATAAACTCAAAAGAACCAGCGCGGTTCAGGCTATGCAAGCGTCGGCCGGGCCAGAGCGGGCCGGGCGTGAGAAGCGTTTCCACGCTCTGCTCGAAGCCATCCGCGTCGAGGCGCAGAACCTTGGCGAGCCCCATGGCCGCGCCATAACCCCGCCGGCAATCCTGCACCGGCCGCCACAGCGCGCCGTCGCGCCAGACCATGCGTCCGGCGGGCCGGGCCGAGGCGATGTCGATCAGCACGGGGTTCCGGGGATGGGCCGTCCAGGGACCGCGAAAATCGGGAGCGGACCAGAGATGCAGCGCGTCCGAAAAGGCCCCGCCGCCGTCGCGCACCGTGGCGAAGAGCCAGAACAACCCGTCCTTCTCCACCAGCGTCGCGTCGCTGGCCGACAGGCCGCTCACCAGCACGGATTCGCGCACCCAGCCGCCCGGAAAGGCTGTCGCGCGGAACAGCTCGATCGTGCCGCGCTGGTTGGTTTCGGGGATCATCCACATCTCGCCTTCGCGCTCGAAGACGAAGGGATAGGACAGGTGGCAATCCTGTTCCATGACGGGAACCGGTGCTCCAACAGGCCCGTTAGGGCCGAAGCGCACGGCCGAGATCAGCCCCTTGCCAAGAGAATGGACGTAATCCTCGACGAAGAGCGTGACCGCCCCGTCCGCCTCGATCGGAAAGGGGTCGGCATAGAAGCGCTTGCCGTCGTCCTTGAGATCGATCCAGCCCGAGGCCGGATGGGCCTTCAGGTCGAACAGATCGCCGCCTTCGCAGCGCCGCCAGCCGACGCGCCAATGGGGCGTGCGGTAGCACAGGCGATAGATGCGCCGGAGCACCGCGCCGACGCTGGCGCGCAGCGCGCGCTCAGGCAGCGGCCGCCCGGCGCCGATGGCGGCGCGCGGTGCCTCGCCCGGTAGAACCGGCAGCGCGCCCGGCCCGCCCGTTTGGACGCAGGCGGTGATCAGGGTGATCGCGCGGGCGAGAACGTCCTCGAACGTGGCGAGCGCGACGCCGGGATATTCCGTCCCGAGCCGGCCTTGCGCAATCGCGCGCCCGTCTTCCACGATCTCGGCCAGGATCGGCTCGTTGGCGAGAATCGCGGCGAGCAGCCCGCCCTCCCCCGCCCCGCCGTTGAAGGCCAGACGCCAAATCCGGGCGGCGTCCGGCTGCGCGTCACCCGACAGGTCGATGGCGATATCGGCCGGTGTCGCGCCCTTGCGCGAGATAGCAGCCAAGGCAGAGGGCGCGATCGGCGCGGACAAGCGCCGAGGCGGCAGGCCGTGCAGCACGGATTCGAGCTGGAACAGCGCATGGGTTCCGGCGGGCACGTGCGATGGCCCGTGCGACAAGGCCAGTTCGACGGAGCAACCGGGAAGCGCGGCAAGACGCTCCAGCAGCAACTCGTGCCACTGGCGAAGGTCCGCCTCGTTCACATGCAGGACGATCCGCAAGCGGCGCCACTCCTCACCGTTCGAAGTCATCGAGAGCAAGCGGCTATCGAGGCATCAGCCTCCGATCCGCTCACTCCCTTGTGATTTATCAGTGACGCTAACGGAAGCAGGTTAAAGATCACCCATGCACGGTATTCTTTCTGCCATCAGCTTCTGAGAGCCCAGCATATCGAAGGGCTTGGCCATTCCACCAACTATCGCAGACGCCGATGATCTCGCTCAGTGCCTGATGACGGGACGGGGCTGAAGTGGGGAAACCATCGATCGGTCCCGCTCTCCTGTTCGGTAAAGGCAGAGAAGTATCACCGCGAATTTCGACATGAGCGTCGTTTTCGAGGCCAAGCTCTCCGAACCGTTGATCAGGATCAGCCAGGCGATCATCGGCAGCCAGCTTCCCGCCCGGCCCCGCGCCAGCTCGCGCATGAAGAGGGCGAAGCCGACGAACATCAGAGCCATGAAGAAGGCGCCCTGATAGAGCATCATGCGGATGATCGGATTCTCGATGCCCCATTCAAGGCCCGAAATGCGCCGAAGGCTTTCCAGAAGTTCGACATCGGGGCCGATCAGAAGATCGGGCAACGAAAAATGCTGGAACAGGCCGAACATCTCGACGCGTGCATTGGCGCTGCCGCCGTCCGACACGAAGCGGCCGAGCAGATCGTCGAAGAAGCCGCCCGAGATCAGAACGGCCAGCGCCACCGGCACCAGACAGAGCCCCAGGAGAATCAGCGCCGCCGCCATCAGATGAATGCGCCGACGCTGGACCATCCCGAAGCTATGCCAGAGCCCGTAGGAGAGGCCGAGCGCCAGAGCCGTGACGATGGCGGTGCGTCCGCCAAAGGCCACCATGGCGGCCAGTTGCAGAAGGATAAGGCCGAGGCGAACCGGGGTGGACATCTGCCGCGCGCCGCTCATCAGCGCCAGCACGTAGCAGGCCGTCAGCGTCGCGTTGACCAGCGGGTGACCTTGAAGGGCGGCGGATCGCAGATCGGTCGGAAAGGTCTCGCCGTCGAATCGATAGGGAAAGATCAGGATCTTGGTGGCGAATTCGAACAGCGCCATCAGTCCGTTCACGGTCATCACGCCGTGAAGCAGCATCTCCATCTGTCGGCGCAGGCGCTCGTCCATGTCCGCCAGAAGCAGGCCCAAGAGGCCGGCGGCAAGGAACGTGTCCACCAGCCCGGCCATGTTCGGGCGCTGGCGCAGAATCACCGAGACGAGCGCGCCCAGCGAGATCAGCACCAGAAGCAGCGAGGCGGGCCGCAACCGCCCGACATGGGCGAGATAGCCGAACGGATTGCCGAAGACGCAGGCGCGCCAGCCGAGCACGCCCAGCGTCAGATAGGTGGCCGGGTGCAGCTTGGTGAGCGCGCTGCCCATCAGTCCGTCGTAATTATAGCCGGCATACCAGAGGACGCCGCCCGACAGGGTGAACAGCGCCAGGACGATGGCGAGAATGCCCCAACGCGAGAGTTGGTCGAGGCGCGGCGCGCTGGCCTCGCGCGCGTGCGCCCCGAGCCCTGCGCGCGGCAGGCCGGCGGAGGGCACTCCGCGCACCGACATGTCAGCGCCCCGCGCCGATCACGAGCGCGCCGGAGAGATCGCGGCCCATGACGCCGGCAGCCGTCGCCTGCGCCCGGATCGCCTCCAGCGGGGTCGAGCGCAGGCGGGCGACCACCAGAATGTCCTCGGCCGTGGCGACCAGCGCGGAGGCGCGCAGATTGGTCGTGAGATCGCCGGCGTCGACCACCACGATGTCGAAACTGTCGGCCGCGTCCATCCAGAGCCGCTCGGTGAAGCGCAGCGCATCCCGCTCCTTCAGAACGGCCCGATCGCCGCCGATCGCCATGAAGCGGACCTGATCGTCGTAGCAATCCTGCACGGCGTTCGACAGGCGGCTTTCGCCCGACAGAACATCGATCAGCCCGGCCGGCCCCTGAGCGCGGCTGTGCATCAGATCGGCGTCGATCAGCAGCACCCGCTCCCCGCGCGAGGCCGCTGTGGCGGCCAGCTCGCTCGCCACGCGCCCGCGCGCCCGCGCATCCGCCTCGGCCGAGCAAAGCAGCACCACGGAAACCGGCGAGCGCCGCTCCCGGCGGCTGGTGGAAAGACGCCGCAGCACCAGCCCCAGAAGGCCGGACAGATTGCGCGCGCGGCGCCCGGAGCGGACAGGCTGGCGACCCCGCAGGATCGAGCCCGGCAGAACGGCCAGAACCGGCGCGCCGGCGGCCTGGCGCACCTGACGCTCCGACAGGGCGGTCGGCGAGGCGTATTCCACCAGCAGCGCCAGCGCCGCGCCTAGGCCAAGCCCGCCGAAGAAGCCGGCCACCGCCAGAAGCGGCGTCGGCGGCCCCTTCTTGTCGATCGGCACGATGGCCCGGCTGATCACGCGCGCATTGGTGCTGTCGATATTGGACTGCTCGCGCACCTCCTGGCTGCGCTTGAGGTAATTGGCATAGACCTCGCGCACGGCATCACGGTCCCGCTCCAGCTCGCGCAGGCGAACCTGCACCTGATCGGTGGCGCGCGTCTGGCTTTCCAATGTCGCCTGACGGGTCTTCAACTCGTCTTCCGCCGCCTTGGCCCAATTGTAGTCGGCCGTGGCGGATTGGGCGATGCGGGCCAGCTCGGTGCGGATCTGGCGCTCGATGCCGACCTTCTGCGCTTGGGCGGCCTGGAGCGTCGGGTGGCGCGCGCCGAGCTGGAGTGTCATTTCGGAAATGCGCTGGTCGAGCGCGGCTTCGCGGTCGCGCAGGCTGGAGATCACCGTGGAGCGCATCACTTCGCCCGTGGCGTCGGGCGTGCGGCCCGAGGCGATGATCGACTGGATCTGGTCCACCCGCGCCTTCTGATAGGCGGTCACGTTGCGCGCATTGGCCAGCTGCGTATTGATATCGGCCAGCGCCTGATCGGACACGAGCACGCCGCCGGCGCTGATCAGATTGTTGTCGTTGCGGTATTTTTCCACCGCGTCCTCGGCCGCCTGCACGGCGGCCCGCTGCTCGGCAAGGCGCGCCGTCAGCGCTCCGGCCGCCTCGCGGGAGGCGTCGGCGCGGGCATCGCTCTGATCGGCGAGATAGGAATCGGCGATGATATTGGCGAGGCGTGCGGCCTCTGCCGGCTCTTGCGCCGTCACCGTCACGTCGATCACCAGAACCTTGTCGGCGCGTTTGACCGACAGATTGCGGCGCAGCTGGTCGAGCGTGCGAGCTTTGGCCTCGTCCTGCGTGCGCTCCGTGTCCAGAGGCTGCCCCATCAACCGGGCCTTCAAGCGGGACAGGAAACTCACCCGGTTGAAATGAGGGTCGGCGGTGAGATTCGCCGTTTCGATGGCGCGCAGGAGCACGGAATTCGACTGCACCACCGCGACCTGGCTTTCGACCTGCGTGATGCCGCCATCGGGCGACAGCGTGCTCGGGTTGATGGCGTTGCTGACGATCTGCCGGTCGCGCGGGTCGATCAGAATTTCGGCGGTGGCGCTGTAGAGCGGCGGCGTCACGAGACCGTAGACGAGCGCCAACACGGCCAAAAGCACCGCCGTTCCGAGGATCAGGCCGCGCCGATGGACCAGAATTCCCTTAAGTTCGCCGAGTTCAACCGACGAATCCTCGGCATGGGACGGGCCTTCGACGCCATCATTCGAAAGTTGAGCCCAGCCGCCCATTGCCCACCCACGTCGTTCACACAATCTGCACCGCTCTTGGATTAGATCGGAATGGCTAAATTCTGATTATGATTGTCCTGCGGCTCTATGTTCCGACCTTCCTTTCGGGCATGTGGCGAGGGACCAGCGCCAAGGTGGGCGACCACCGGGCGCAGGGGCGATGGGCCATGCGCATTTCCTGCATTCATCAAGGCTACGAGCTCTACGGGTCGGACCGCAGCTTCATCGAAAGCCTGCGCGCGATCCGCTCCGCCTTTCCCCATGCCGAGATCGAAATCGTGCTCCCGCGCGAAGGGCCGCTCGCCGAGGCGCTGCGCAAGGAAGGCTTCGCCTTTGTGATCGAGCCGCTCTGGGTCCTGCGCCGGCATTCGCTGCCCCAGCTGATCGCGACCGCCGCGATCGACCTGCCCCGCGCGCTCTGGCGCGCCCTGAAGCGACTGCGCGCGGCCGACCTCGTCTATATCAACACCGCCGTGGTCTTCGACCACACGCTGGTCGCCCGCCTGTTCAAGACCAAGACGATCATCCATGTGCACGAAATCCCCGAAGGCGGCGCGCTGAAGATTCTTCGCGCCCTCCTGCGCTGGAGCGGGGCGGAGATCATCTTCAACTCGCAGGCGACCAAGCGCACCTATCCCGGCCTCGCCGGCCAACGGAGCCACGTGATCTATAATGGCGTGGCGCTGGAGGCCGACACGCAGCCGGTCAAGGCCGCCGCCGAAGGCCCTCTGCATCTCCTGATGCTGGGGCGCATCAACCGCATCAAGGGGCAGGAAGTCCTGCTCGACGCGCTCGCCCTCCTGCCGCCGTCGTCACGTGCGCGCCTGTCGGTGCGCATCGTGGGCAGCGCCTTCGAGACGCGCGCGCCCGAGATCGAGCTGGAGCGGCGCATCGCGGCAGCGGGGCTGGACTCCGTCGTTCGCCTGCTTCCCTTCGTGCCGGACCCGGCCGAGCATTACCGCTGGGCCGACATCGTGGCGGTTCCTTCGCGTTTGCCCGAGTCGCTGGGGCGCGTGGCGATCGAGGCGCAGGCCTATGGCCGCCCGCCCATCGTCTCCGATATCGGGGGGCTCGGTGAAACGGTGGAGGATGGGCGCACCGGCTGGGTCGTGCCGCCGGGCGATCCGGCCGCGCTCGCCGCGCGGATCGAGGCGATCCTCACCGACCCCTCCCCTCTCCCCGCCTTCGCTGAGGCCGGCCGCACGCGGTTCGAGCGGCTCTTCTCCCAAGCGACGGCGGCCGAGGCGTTGACGGGCGTTCTCAGGGCCAATCTGGCACGCCGGCAGGCGCCGCCCCCTTCCAGGCGGAGCGCGGCATGAGACGCCTCCTCCCGCTGGCGCGGCGCCTCGTGATGATGATCGGCGGCGAGGCGATGCAGAGCGCCTTTCATTTCGCGCTGAACATCCTGCTCCTGCATCGGCTGTCGGCCGAAAGCTACGGGCTGTTCGCGCTCGCCATGGTCATGGGGGGCGTCGCGATCACCTATGTGCGCTCGCTCACCGCCGTTCCCGCCTCGATCTGGATCGGGCGGGAAAGCGGGCGTCACCGCGCCCATGCCTATGATGTGAGCTTCGCGTCGGGGGCTTTCGTCCTGTCGGTCGCGATCAGCCTCGTGACGATTCTCCTGATGCTCGCCTGGGACGCCACCGAGATCGGCTCGGTCGGCATCTTCGTGCTGTTCTGGTCGTTCCGCAGCCATCTGCGCGTCAGCAACTTCGCGCTGGGCCGGCCGGGCCTCGTGGCGCTGAGCGATCTCGGCTTCACGGCTTTCAGCGTTCTCGCCACGGGTTTCGTGGTCTGGCGCGGGGGCGACCTTCTGCACGAGACCTTTCTGGCGCTCGCCGTGACCAACGCGCTCGGCGTCGCCATCATGCTCTTGGGAATGCGCCGGCCGATCCGCTTCACGCTGCGCGCCAGTATGCGCCGGCGCTGGCTCGGCCTCTGGCGCTCCGTGCGCTGGTCGGCGCTGAGCGCGACCACGGTGACGCTTCAAGGCCAAGCTATGGCGCTTCTGGTGGCAAGCTTCGCCGGCCCCGCCGCCTATGCGCCGATCGCGGCCGTGCTCGTCTTCTTCACGCCGCTGCGCATCGTGGCGGGCGCGATCGCCAATATGGTGCAGCCCGAAATCGCGCGTCTCGTCGGGCGGGACGATGCCGCTGTCTGGCGGCTGATGGGCTTGTGGACGCTGGGGCTCGGGCTGGTCGGCCTTGCCTATGGCGGGCTGGTTCTGGCGGTTCTGCCCTTCGTGAAATCCGACGTTCTCGCCCATGCCGACGGCTGGCTGATCGGGCTGTTTTCCTGGGCGATCTACTTCACCACCATGCTCTACGTCATGCCGCGCATCACGCTGGAATCACTGGGTGATTTCGGCACGGTCGCGCTGACGACCGGCATCGCGGCCGCTTTCGGCATGGCCTTGATCGTGGTGCTGCTTCTGCTGGCTCCGCCGGACTGGGTGCTGGCGGGCGCGGCCGCGTCCGAGATTCTAGTGGCCGTTCTCTCCTGGACCGCCGTC
>NZ_BBWS01000018.1:0-12368 GCF_001463925.1 Aureimonas sp. N4
TTCTAGTGGCCGTTCTCTCCTGGACCGCCGTCAGCCGTCGCCTCGCCCCGCGCGAGGCCGGCCGCCCCTTCTCCCTCCGCTTCCTCTCGGGCCGATCGCATGGATGAGCGTTCCCTTCCCTCAAGCGCGCCAGTCGCCGTGACACCCGTCGCACGGCTTCACCGCGATCTCGCATCGGTTCGCGATCTCTGGCTCGCCTGCGAAGCGCAGGGCGTCTGCAATGCCCATCAGCGCTATGACTGGATGGCGCTGGTGGTGGAACATCTTCTGGCGCTGGACAAGTCCGAACCTCTCATCGTGGAACTCCGCGACGCGGCGAGCGGCGCACCGATCCTGCTCCTGCCGCTGGCGATCAGGCGCAAGGCGGGCCTGACGGAGATCGTGCCTCTCAGCGCGGGCGTATGCGACTATACCGCGCCGGTCCTTGCCCAGCCCGTCGCCTACACGGCCGAGGAGGCCCGGCGCTTCTGGCTGGCGGTCCGTGCCGCATTGCCGAAGGCGGACCGGCTGCGTCTCGATTCGATCCCGCATGAGATCGTGCCCGGCATTCCCAACCCGCTGGCGCTCGTCGATGGAATTCAGGACTCGGCGCTATCGGTATCCGGCATGGCAACACCCGGCCCCGCCGACACGCTGGCGGCCAGGGTCTTCCGCCCATCCTTCGTCAAGCAGGTCGGCAAGACGCGGCGACGGCTGGAGGCGTTGGGCACGCTGAGCTTCGAAGTGGCTCGAACGCCGGCCGAGGTGGACGCTATGATGGACCAGCTGCTGCATCTGCGGCTCGCACGGTTTCGTAAACTTGGGCGCTTCGACATTCTGTCGAGCCCGGCCTACGGCCAGTTCTACCGGCAGGCGGCTCACGAGGGGCTTTCCGGCGGCTCGGCGCAGGTTATCGGCCTCAAACTGGATGGCGATTGCCTGGCGCTGATGCTGAACCTGGTCCACCGGGACGTGGCCCATGGCATTCTGATCGCCATGGATGACGAGCGCGCACGCAACACCGCGCCCGGCCTCTTCATGATCAGCCTGGCCATCGAACAGGCCTGCCGCGAGGGTGTCACCTATTTCGACTTCTCGGTCGGTGGCCAAAGCTACAAGCAAAGCGTGGGGGCTTTGAGTCGCCCCTTCTTCCGTCTGGAAGAGGTCTATTCCTTGCGCGGCCACGCCATGGCCCTGGCCGACAAGGGCGCCGAAGAACTGCGCGCGCGACTGAAAAGCAACGGGGCGCTTTATGGCCGCCTGCGCTCCTGGCGCGGCAAGCTCCGCCGTCTGAGCCACCGTCCTGCGGCGAACACGGCACCGGACAAGCCGCGCGCTCCCGACAGCGACTGAGGTGCGCGCGGTTGCCGTGTCGGCAACCGCCGGTGTCATTCTGCCGGCCTCACTCCACGGTCGCAGCCGGCAGCACGAGCCGCGCTTCCAACCCGCCCTCGCCTGCTCGGCCGAACTCCAGCCGGCCGCCGTAAAGCTCCGCGATTTCGGCCGTGATCGGAATGCCGAAGCCGTGGCCGGGCTGGCTTTCGTCCAGCCGGCGGCCGGGCTGGCGCACCGTCGCGATCTCGGCCTCCGACAGGCCCAGCCCGTCATCCCCGATGCGGATAAGCACCTCGCGCCCCTGGCTCCCGGCGTCGAACGTCACGAGGCTGCGCGCATGGCGGCGCGCATTGTCGAGAAGATTGCCGAGCATCTCGTCGAGATCCTCCCCGTCTACGCCGGCCGGCAGCGTCTCGGGCAGGCGCGCCTCGATGCGCACGGCCTCGTTTTCGCGGAACTTATCGAGCATGGCGGCGAGATCGCGCCCGTGGCGCGCTACATCGGCCTGCCGGCGCGTGCCGCCCAGCGCCGCCGTGCGGGCACGGCGCAGGTGATGGCGAATGCGCCGGTCCATGAGGTCGAGGAGGCCCAGCATTTCGGCCTGCCGCTCGCCCGCGTCGAGGCGCTCGGCGGCCGCGCTCAAGGTGGCGAGCGGCGTCTTCAGGCCATGGGCGAGATTGGCGACATGCAGCCGCGCCTGACGTAGATGCGCGGCATCCTGCGCGATCAGCGCATTCAGCTCGTCCACCAGCGGCTTCAGCTCGGCCGGTTGCGGCCCCTCGATCCGCTCGCGCCGCCCCTCGCGCACGGCCTTCAGCGCGCCGCGCAGATGCTCCAGCGGCAGAAGGCCGAAGCGCACCTGAAACACGATCGCCCCGATCAGGAGGAGGCCGAGACCTGCGAGCGTCAACGCCACGGCGAGGATCGCGTCGCGCAGGGGCGCGCTCAGCGCGCCGCGCGGGGCGGTCACGTCGATGCGGATGTTCTCGCCCTCGCGCTCGAACCGCAGCGAGCGCACCAGAAGTTCCTGGCCGTCCTCGTCCTGGGCCGGACGCAGACGATGGGGGGGGCCGTCCTCGTCTTCGGGGTCCGGCATGTCGAGCGAGCGAGGGCCGAGCGAGCGGGACGAGGCCATCTCGCGCCCGTCCACGAGAATGCGCCAGTACCAGCCCGAGCCCGGCCGGTCGAAGGGCGGCGGCTCCGGGCCGAACCGGTCGAAGCTGTTATCGCGCCCCGGCTTGGCGTCGCCCGATGGCCGGCCCGGCCGGGGTCGTGGATCGTCTTGGGTCAGCGCCGCGCGCAGGGTCGAGAGTTGCAGATCGAGCCGCGTCGCCACCTCCGCCCGCACGATGCCCTCCAGAACATGGGCGAGCACCAAGCCGGTCAAAGGAATGGCGACGAGAACGAACAGCACCGCCGAGGCGACGAGACGCGCGCGCAACGAGCCGCCGAACAGACGGGCGAACCGACGAGAGAAAGGCCGGTGGGTCAAGCGATGCGCGGGCGGCGGAGCGAGAGGAGGACGGGCCTCGGGGTGCGGGTGCGGAGCCGTCATGCCACGCCCGCCCCTTCGGCCGTCAGCCGGTAGCCGAGGCCCCGCGAGGTCTCGATCATGCCATGGCCGATCTTGCGTCGAAGCCGCGCGATGATGACCTCGACCGAGTTGGAATCCACCTCCGCATCGCCCTCGTAGACGCGCTCGATCAGGTCGGCGCGTGGCACCACCACTTCCTTGCGCAGCATGAGGCAGGAGAGAACGCGCCATTCCAGCGCGGTGAGCTTGAGCGGCAAGCCGTCCTTCTCGAACGTGCCGACCTGCGCGTCATAGCTGATTGGCCCGCAGGTGATGCGCGCATCGGCATGGCCGCGCGAGCGGCGCACCAGCGCGCGCAGGCGCATCACCAGTTCCTCGACGCGGAAGGGCTTCACCAGATAATCGTCGGCCCCCGCCTTGAAGCCCTGCACCTTGTCGCTCCAGCCATCCCGCGCCGTCAGGATCAGAACGGGCAGCGAGCGCGCGGCCTCGCGCCAGCCGCGCAGCACCTCGATGCCGCTCATATCGGGCAGGCCGAGATCCAGAACCGCCGCGTCGTAAAGCTCGGTGTCGCCGAGATGCAGCCCGTCCTCGCCATTCTCGGCATGATCCACCGCGAAGTTCTCGGCCCTCAGCGCCGCCGCGATCTCGCCGGCGAGAGCGGCATCGTCCTCGACAAGAAGCACGCGCATCGGATCGTCCTCTTTTTTTGCGGCTGCAAGGGTGCCCCCGCGCTAATCCCGGCGGCTGAACGGAACCTGAACCACGTGGTTCAGGAGGGGTTTCGTGGCGTCTCGTAAAAAGCCTCCATCCGCCACACGGAAAGGACTTTCGAAATGCCCCACAAGCTGTCCCTCAAGCGTCGCCTCGCCCTCGCGGCCCTCGCCGCCCCCGTTCTGGCCGGCTCAGGGCTGGCCTATGCGCAGGCCCCGGCCGCGCCGCAAGCCACCCCGGTGAAGGTGAACGAATTGCGCGACATGAACACGATCCGCCTCGACGGGCGCGTCACTGATGTCTTCGGCAACCGCTTCGTTCTGGAAGACGCGACCGGCCGCACGCTGGTGGAACTCGGGCCGCGCGGCGAGAATGGTGCGCTGGTGAAGACGGGCGACACGGTCAGCGTGGAGGGCGCCTTCCGGGGCGGCGAGGTTCGCGCCGATGCGATCAGCGTCGGCGGCGGCGAGCGCGTGGCGCTGGAGCGCCCCCGCCCCGATCGCGGCCCCGGCCGGGATGGACCGGGACGGGACGGCCCCGAGCGCGGTGGGCCGGGCCGCGAGGGACCGGGGGGTCCCGGTCGCCATGGCCCCGGCCATGATGGCCCGCCGCCCCCGCCCCCGGGCGATCGTGCCGAGCGCGACGGCCGCTGGTTCGACTTCGGCTCGGTGGACAAGGACGCCGCGGCCAAGGCCCTCGCGGATGCCGGCTACAAGGATGTGACGCTGGTGGACGCCAAGCGCCATCATGCCGAGTTCACCGCGACGGACGCCGCCGGCCAGCGCTGGGATCTGAAAGTGGACGAGAACAACGCCATCGCCGAGCGCGAGCCCTATGTGGCCCCGCTGGACGAAGCGGCCACCAAGGCCGCGATCGAGAAGCTCGGCTACACCTATGTCGGCGACTACGAAACCGGCCCGCGCCATGTCGCGGCGGAAGCCAAGGACAAGAGCGGGCGCGACGTGACGGTCGAGCTGAACTTCGACGGCACGCTGCGCAAGGAGCGTTTCGAGGGCTGATCGGCTCTCTCCGTTCGATCCGACGAAAGGCCGGCTCCCTCGGGGGCCGGTCTTTTTTCATGCCCCGTCGCGAGGCAGCGCCCCGAGTTCCGTCAGCGGCGGGAAAAGAAGCGCCACGCAAAGGCCGGGTTCGCCGTCCGACACATCGATCCTCGCCTCGTGCAGGTCCGCAATGGCGCTGACCATGGCAAGGCCGAGCCCCGTGCCCGGCGTCGTGCGGCTGCGGTCGAGCCGGTAGAGCCGGCGGAAGATCGCCTCCCGCTCCTCAGCCGGGACGCCCGGCCCGTCGTCGCGCACGCTCAGGATCACGGCCCCGCCCTGCGCGCCGAGCCGGACATCGATCTTTGCCGGAGCCGGCACGTGGCGGATGGCGTTCTCGATCAGATTGGCGAGAAGTTGCGTCAGGAGTTCGCCATCGCCCTGGATGGAGAGACCGGGCTCGATGCGCGCGTCCAGCCTGTGCCCCTCGTCCAGCGCGACCTCGCCATAGGTGTCGCAGACATTGTCCACGAGCTTCGAGAGGTCGAGCGGGCGAAACCGCGCGCGGCGTGCACCGGCCTCGACCTGTGCGATGCGCAGGAGCGCGTTGAAGGTCTCGATGATCGTGTCGCTTTCCTCGATCGCCTCCTCCATGGCGCGCTCGAAGCGGGCGGGCTCGGGTCTCTGGCGGGCCATCGTGTCCAGCCGCTGGCGCAGCCGGGCGAGCGGCGTGCGCAGATCGTGCGCGATATCGGTGGAAACCTGCCGCAGGCTCTCCATCAGCGTCTCGATGCGCGACAGCATCCGGTTCACGTCACCCGACAGGCGGTCGATCTCGTCGCCCCGCTTCGTCACGGGCAGGCGAAGCTCGAAGCGCCCGGCGACCACCTTGTGCGTGACCTCGGCGATCTCGTTCAGCCGCCGCGCCGGCTCGCGGCTGAAGACATAGGCGCTGACCATGGCCACCAGCGAGATCGCCACGCAGCCCAGAAGCAGGCAGGCCAGCATGATCTCCTGGATTTCATGCAGCACATGCGAGTTGCGCCCGGCCAGAAGCCGATAGGGCCCGATCTCGCGCCCGAACGAGAAGAGCCGCACCTCGTCGTCGCTATTGGTCGCGGCGGCGTCCATCAGATCCTGGCTGAGATGCAGCACCTCCTCATTGACGAGTTGCTGGTTCCAGCCCTCGCGCCAGAGCACGGGCGGGATATTGCCTTCAAGAAAACTGCCGTCCGGGGCCAGAAGCAGGAAGAAACTGTCTCCCGGCGCGCCTTCCGAGCGCTCATGCACGCTGTGACGCAGTTCCGCCTCGCCGCCCTCGCGAAAGGCGGATTCGAAGACGGCCATGTCATGGTCGATCTCGCGCACTGAAATGCCGCGGATTTCGTGGGTCGCGACCGCGTAGGTGAGTCCCATGATGGCCGCGACCGCCAGAATGAAGATCAGCGTATAGGCCAGCGCCAGCCGATAGGTCGTGGTGCGCAGGACCGAGAAGCCGGAGCCGCGCTCCCCCGTGCGCTCACGCATCCAGAAGATAGCCCGAGCCGCGCACGGTGCGAATCATCTCGCTGGCGAAGGGCCGGTCCACCTTGGCGCGCAGCCGGCTGACATGGGTTTCCACGACATTGGTCTTGGGGTCGAAATGGAAGTCCCAGACCCGCTCCAGAAGCATGGTTCGCGTCAGCACCCGGCCGCGATTGCGCATCATATATTCCAGAAGTCGGAATTCTCGCGGCTGAAGCTCGATCGAGGTCCCTGCGCGCGAGACGGAGCGCGACAGGAGATTGACCTTGAGGTCTCCGACTTCCAGCGTGGTCTCTTCCCGCCGCCCCGGCGCGCGGCGCATCAGGGCGTTGAGGCGCGCCATCAGCTCCGAAAAGGCAAAGGGCTTCAGGAGATAATCGTCCGCCCCCGCTTCCAGACCTTCCACCCGGTCGTCCACCCCGCCGACGGAGGTGAGGAAGAGGACGGGCGCATTGCGCCCGGCCGAGCGGAGCGCGCGCACCAGCGACAAGCCGTCGAGGCGCGGCAGCATCCGGTCCACCACCAGCGCGTCGTAGCTGCGCGTGCAGGCGAGTTCGAAGCCGGTCATTCCGTCGGGCGCATGGTCGATCTCATGCCCTTCCTCGCGCAGGCCCGCGCCGACATAATCGGCGGTGGAGCGATCGTCCTCGATCAGAAGAACCTTCATGCCGGACTCCGATGCGCCATGAGGCGAAAGCGGGTCGCCTCCCGACGCAGTGCCACCCATCGACTTCCCCGCCCGGCTTTGCGGCAGCGCGTGTCGCAGCGGCAAGACAAAGGACGGCGCTCGTAGCTTCTATACGAAACTGTATAGAAGCCGCGAAGGCGCAACGTCACAAAACTGATATGGAAGCGGACTTGCGAGCATGGTTCGCCGCCGCTCGCCGCGAGACCGATCCTACCCCTGTGCCGGATGTCCATGCGCCTTCATCGCCCCGTCATCGGCAGCGTCTCGCTGTCACTTCTCACGGCCGCCTTTCTTCTTGTAGGGCCGAACCAAACCTTCTGGCGCAAGGGGCTCGAATATTTTTCCGGGCATCTCGACAAGCTGGTCTGGCTCGGGCTCGGGCTGTTCTGCCTCTTGTCGGCGATCCTCGTCATCGTCTCGGTGAAATATGTCATCAAGCCGGTCCTGATCGCGCTCGTTCTCGTGGCCGCTTCCGCCTCCTACTATGTGAACACGTTCGGCGTCCTGATCGATCGGGAGATGATTCAGAATGTCGCGCTGACGACAACGAGCGAGGCCAAGCATCTCTTCACGCCCAATCTCATCCTGCATCTCGTTCTGTTCGGTCTCCTGCCTTCGCTCGCCATCGCCTTCGTGCGGGTGCGCCATCGCCGGTTTCCCGCCAAGCTCCTCTACAACACGCTGACCGTCTTCGCCCTTCTGGGCGGCGCGGCGCTCGCGACATTCCTCAACTACTCGGCCTTCGCCTCGACCTTCCGCCAGCATCGCGATCTGATCGCGAGCCTCAACCCGAGCGCCCCCGTGGTCGCCGCGTTCCAGTTCGCCTCGCGCGAGATGGAGGACCGCAACCTGACGCCCGCCCCGCTGGGCACGGACGCCGCCAAGGGGCCGCTCATCGTCAAGGCGGGCAAGCCGGTGCTGACCGTCTTCGTCGTCGGCGAAACGGCGCGCGCGCAGAATTTCGGGCTGAACGGCTACGAGAAGAACACCACGCCGGAATTGGCCGCGCGAGGCGTTTTCAACTTCTCCAACGTGTCGAGCTGCGGCACGTCGACGGCCGTGTCCGTGCCCTGCATGTTCTCGAACTATCCGCGCCGCGACTATTCCGAGCGCAAGGCGCATTCGACGGAAAACCTGACGGACGTGCTCACCCATGCCGGTGTGAAGGTCGAATGGTACGACAACGACACGGGCTCCATGCGCGTGGCCGAGCGCATCCCTTACGAGTTCCTGCCTGCCACGAACGACCCGCGCTTCTGCTCGGGCGGCGAGTGCCATGACGAGATCCTGGTGGATCGGCTGAAGCGCGCCCTGCCGAGCGTCCAGTCCGACACGGTGATCGTGCTGCATCAGCTGGGCAGCCACGGCCCGGCCTATTTCGAGCGCTACCCCAAGGACTTCGAGCGCTTCCAGCCGGCCTGTCAGACGGCGCAGTTCGCCGATTGCGAGCGCGCCGAGATCGTCAACGCCTATGACAACACGATCCTCTATACCGACCATGTCCTGTCCGAAATCATCGATACGCTGAAGGGCGAGGACAGGCTTTCGACCGCGCTGTTCTTCGTGTCCGACCATGGCGAGTCGCTGGGCGAAAACGGGCTCTATCTTCACGCCGCGCCCTATTTCATCGCGCCCTCGACGCAGACCCATGTGCCTCAGGTCGCCTGGTTCTCGCAGAGCTATCAGACCGCGTTCGGGATCGACACGTCCTGCCTGAAGGCTCGCGCTAGCGCAGATCTCTCGCACGACAATGTGTTTCACACGATTTTGGGCTTGATGGACGTTTCGACCTCGGTTTACAGCCGTGAGCTCGATGCCTTCGCCCCGTGCCGTGGCACGGGAAAGACCCTCGCCTCCATCGGAACTCGCCCATGAGCCTCGATCTTTCGCTCGACCGGACGGCGGCGCCTCAAAAGAAGCGCGGCGCGGGCCATCTCTTCGCGGCCGCGCGCTATTCCTTCGGCGGCTTCCGCCGCATTCTCGGAGAAACCGCCTTTCGGCACGAGCTGATGGCGGGCGGCGCGCTGCTCGGCGTCTTCGCGCTGATCGGGGCGAGCCCGCTCGACTTCCTCGTGCAGATCGTCCTGATGCTGGTGCTCATGGCCGGCGAGGCGCTGAACACGGCGATCGAGGTGATCGTGGACCGCGTGTCGCCGGAGATTTCCGACTTCGCCAAGCAGGCCAAGGATCTCGGCTCGTTTGCCGTCTTCTGCCTCATTCTCGCCAATTGCGGCTATGGCGCCGTGGTGCTGCTGCGCGCCTTCTGACGCCGAAAGCCGCGCCAGAACAAGCGCTTGCCGGGTTCCGGGCGCGCACACGCGTCCGACACGCTCCGCAACATTTCGGAAATCTCGGTCACAAAACGTAACGAGGCGGCCCCACTGGTGTCTCCCAAAGAGCGCAGATTCCGTTCGACCCACAAGGACGATCGGACATGGCTTCAGCGAAGACCCACAGCTTTCACCCTCTGACCCGTCTTGCCCGGCGCTTTGCCGGTCAGGCGCTTCTGTCGGGCTCGGTCATGATCGCGCTGAATGCCGCGTCCCATATCGATCTTGGACTGGGCGATGCGCCATGGCCGGGCTTTGCCGAGGAAGCCGCGCAGAGCGAGCCCCAACGAGAGGCCATGGTGCTGCCGGGGCTCGACAGCGGAGTCATGAGGGCCAGCGACACTGAGACGACGCCCATAATGACCGCCAGCGTGAGCAAACCCGTGCGCGAGGCGCGGCTGCCGGTTCCCGCCCGTGTGTTCGGGCCGGTCGCAGAGATGCAGTCGCAGGCCGAAGCCAAGCCCGCCGCCGCGCGCCCTTCCCCGCCGGTTCGGCTGGCAAGCTTCGACGCAGCGCGGAAGGACGGTGTGCTTCTGTTCGACCAATGCGCGCCGGCCTGCGAGTCCCGCGATCCGCTGCTGCATCGCAGCATCGCGAAGGCCGCGCGTCGCCCGGCGACGCCGGCCCGCACGCGCCTCGCCGATCTCGAAGCGTCAGCCCGCGAGATCGTGGCCGATGCCGAGACGCAAGGCCCCGCTCGTCCCGCACGGCAGCCGGCCGAAGCCGCGCCCGGCCTTCTCACCCGTTCACTCTCCGCCGCGTGGGACACGGGCCACGCTGCTGCCGGAAGCTTGGCCCGCCTCGTCAACTGGTAGGCTCGAAGCGGGGGAGGTTCACCACCTGCCGCAGGCCGCCGCCCTCGCGGTTCTCGATGCGGATCGTGCCGCCGTGCCGCTCCAGGATTTCATGCGCGATGGCAAGGCCGAGCCCTGCGCCGCCATGGGTCTTGCGCCGTCCCGCATCGACCCGGAAGAAGGGCTCGAACACGCGCGCCAGAAGCTCGGCCGGGATGCCCGGCCCGCGATCCTCGACCACGACGCGCCAAGCCTCGCCTGAGCCTTCCAGGCGCAGCACCGCGCCCCCGCCATGCGTCGCGGCATTGTCGATGAGATTGCTGAAGGCGCGTTTGAGCGCGAGGCGCTGGCCCCTCACGAACCCGCTCGCCGCGCCGCCCTCGAACCGCACCAGGCGCCCGATCGCGCCGAGTTCCCCCGCGATCTCGCCGAGCAGCGCCAGCAGCTCGACGGGCTCGGGCGGGTCGGCAGCCACTTCCTCGCGCACGAGGCGGATGGCGCTGTCGGCGATGGCGTCGAGTTCGCCCAGATCCCTCAGCCAGGCTTCGCGCTCCGCCTCGGGCAGAAACTCGGCGCGAAGGCGTAGACGCGTCATCGGCGTGCGCAGATCATGGCCGGCGGCGGCCACGAGGCGCATTCGGCTCTCGGTCGCCGAGCGGACCCGCTCCGACAGGCGGTTCAGCGCCTCGGCCGTCGCGCGCAGTTCCGCCGGCCCTTTGGGCGTGAGCGGGGCCAGCGTTCCGTCCGGGCGCACCGAGGCGGCGGCCTGTTCCAGAACGCGCAAGGGTCCGGTGATCCGCCGCGCGGCCATCAGAGCCACGGCGATCGCGCCGAGCGTCACCAGCGAGAGATAGGAGACGAGCGGGCCGATGGGCGAAGGCGGCAGGCCGGGATAGTGCAGGAACATCCATGTCCCGTCGCGGAGCGGCACGGCGATGCGGAAGTGCCGGCCGTCCTCGCTGGAGACGACACGCACGTCCAATTCCTTACCCTCGGTCCGGAGCCGCCGGGCCAGCTCCGCGCTCGGTTCTTCGTGAACTTCGCGGGCACGTGGCTCCGGGCCGGTCTCGATGCCCGCTGCCCGCGCCTTCGCGCCTGAGCCTTCGGCGACGCGCAGAGCCAGCGACACGCTTTCGGCGAACATGCCTTCGAAATCGGCGGAGTCGTCGTGGTCCAGAATCTGGAAGGTCACAACCGCCGCCAGAACCACGACGCCGACGATCGCCCCGACGAGAAGCAGCGCCAGCCGGTTGCGCAGCGACACCATGGCTCAGACCTTCTCGACCGGGGCCGCGAACTGGTATCCGCCGTTGCGCACCGTCTTGAACAGGCGAAACACCCCGTTGTCGCCGATCTTCTTGCGAAGCCGGCTCATGGTGACGTCGATCGTGCGATCGAACGGATCGGTGGCGCTGCGCCCGTGCAGAAGGTCCATCAGCATGTCGCGCGACAGGACGCGGCCAGGTCGCTCCAGAAAGATCACCAGGAGATCGAACTCCGCGCCCGTCAGATCGACGTCCTGCCCCGAACCCTCGTCGCGCACGCGGCGTGTCGCGGTGTCCAGATGGAAGCTCTCGAAACGGTAGCGCGGCGCGGGAGCCACCGCCTCGCTCCCCCGGCCGCCGCGCCGGAGCACGGCGCGAATGCGGGCCACCAGTTCGCGCGGGTTGAAGGGCTTCACGAGATAATCGTCGGCGCCCAGTTCTAGTCCGATGATGCGGTCGATGTCTTCCTTGAGGGCGGTCAGGAGAATGATGGCAAGGTCGGGCGTGCGGTCCTTCACCTCGCGGCAGAGATCGAGCCCCGAGCCATCCGGCAGCATGACGTCGAGCACCACGAGATCGAACGTCTCGGCGGCCAACCGGCTTTCGCAATCGCGCCGATCCGCCGCCAGCCGGATCACGAAGCCTTGATCTTCCAGATAGCGCCCGAGCAGGTGCCGGATGTCGGCGTCGTCGTCCACCACCAGAAGTTTGATGCCCAAGCTCATCCGCCTTGCCTTCGCTTTGGAGGCCGTCCCTTACTCTCGTTAGCGCGGTTTGGCCGTGGCGGAACGGATCTTTTTGTTGCGAAACCTTGCTGGCGGCGTGACGCGCGACAATCCGCCCGCGCAACGCTCCCCCGCGTCGCAGCCCGCCAAACGCAGCCTTTGCCCTCGCCGCGACGATGGCACGCGCCCGGTCACGTCCCGCCTACCGATCCCCGGACTCGTCATTTCGCGGATGCGGCCGATATGCCCCCGTCCCTGCGGCCATCCGCACCCCTCCCTGGAGCTCGGCACCCCCTTGAAGAAACCCATCTCCTTCTTCGTGCATCATCAGGGGCGTGGACACGCCAACCGCACCATGGCGCTCGTGTCGGAATTTGCGAAGGACCGGCCGGTCTCGGTGCTGACGGCGGGGCCGCATCTGTTCGACGGGTTCGGGCGCGACATCGAGATCGTGCCCCTGCCCAACATGATCGGCGCAGGCG
>NZ_BBWS01000019.1:0-37362 GCF_001463925.1 Aureimonas sp. N4
TCGAGATCGTGCCCCTGCCCAACATGATCGGCGCAGGCGTGCCGACGCCCCGCCTCTATGCCGAGCCGACGCCGAGCGTGATGCATTGCGTGCCGCTCGGCGTGTCGGAAATGCGCCGGACCATGCGCACCATCCTCGACCATCTGGACGACCGCGACACCGGACTCTTCGTGGTGGACGTCTCCTGCGAGATCGGCCTCCTGGCGCGCGCGGCGAGCGTGCCCTCGATCCAGATCAGGATGCATGGCGACCGGGGCGATATCGGCCATGTCGGCGCCTACGAGGCGGCCGTGGGCATGCTCGCGCCCTTCGACGAGCGCATGGAGCAGGACGACTATCCCGCTCGCCTGCGCGCCAAGACCTTCTATTCCGGCGGCCTGTGCACGACGCTGGATGCCGTGCCGGGCAAGGCCGAGGCGCGCGCCAAGCTCGGTCTCGATCCGACCCGCGAGATCGTCGTGGTGTTGACCGGGGGCGGCGGCAGCGGCACGCCCTATGCCCCGCTCACGGTCGCCGCCCGCGCCGCGCCCGACGCGCTCTGGCTGGTGCTCGGCCCGACGCACCGCGAAGGGCATGAGACGGATTTCAGCAATTGCCAGGAGCTCGGCTGGGTGCGCGGCGTCACCGACTATCTCGCCGCCGCCGATATCGTGATCGCCTCGGCGGGCGACAACACGGTGCATGAGATCGCGCGGGTCGGCCGCCCCTTGGTGGTGATGCCGGAATGGCGCTATTTCGGCGAGCAGACCCGCAAGGCCGAAGCCTTGGTGCGGCTCGGCGCGGCGGTCAGCGCGCCGGCCTGGCCGGGCGACCTCGCCGGCTGGCAGGCGCTGCTGGAACGTGCGCGCGGGTTGGAGACGCAAGCTATCGCCTCGCTCTACGACGCGGAGGCCGCCCGCAAGGCCGCCGGCTGGCTGGAAGGGCTCTGCGACGAGCTTTGGGCCGGGGCTACGCAGGCAGATGCCAAGACAAGCGCCGCACCGGCGCTGAGCGTCGTCGCCAGCTGATCCCGCGCATTGTCAGATACTCGAATTCTCGCGGCGGAACGATAGAAGGCCCGCCGCGAGACGCCAGCAAAGGGCAGGATGCTGCGAGTTGAGAGCCTTCTCAGCTGAACAAACGCTCGCCCGGCTGAAGCGCCGCGGCAATTTCCTGCGGCTCGGGGCGGCGGTGCAGTTCGATCCGGTCGGCGCTCTCGCTCCAGCCGATCAGGCCCTGATCCCGAAACTGGCCGAGCCAGTAATCCATGCACCAGCGCCCGTGCTTGTCGCGAAAGCGCGCGGCGTTGCGCAGGATATGGTCGAACTGGTGGAGCGGCGGCACATGGACGGGATGGTGCTGGTGATAGGCCCGCGCGCCCGCCGTCCAATAGAACCGAAGGCCGGATGCGCCCGCGCGCGCGGCGAAATCGGTCTCTTCGCCGCCATAGCCATGGAAGCTCTCGTCCATGCCGCCGAGCGCTAGATAGCGTTCGCGGCGCAGCGCGAAGGACAGGCCCCAGAGTTCGCCGGAATCGGGCTCCTCGCGCACGCCTGTGTCGGGCATGGCGGGCTTGGACGGGTGCGCCTGTCCGATCCGGTCGAGCGCGGGATAGTCGATCGCCTCGCCCACGGCTCCGTCCGGCAGGTATAGGACTTCGCCGAGAAACAATCCGTCTCGCTCCCCGGCCGCCGCGCCATAGGCGGCCACGAGGTCCGGGCCTGCAATACAGTCCACGTCGAGAAACACCAGCACCTCGCCCCGCGCCGCCTCGGCCGCGCGATTGCGCGCGGCCGCGAGCGGCATCGGGTCGCCCGGCACGAAGACATGGCGCACGGGCAGCCCGATCTCGGGCAGGTTGCCGTGCGGCTCCTCCTGCATCCAGGCGATGACGAGTTCGTCGGGCCTTTGCGTTTGAAGCGCGAGGCTCTTCATGAGGTTGGCGAGATGGCGCTCGCGGCCGCGAACCAGCGTCAGAGCACTGATGATGGCCATGCCGCGCGCGCCTTGTTGCGGAAGTGGAGAACGCCCTCGATGACACCGCGCGCATGGGTGGCGCGGGCGACATAGGAGTGTTTAAGCGAAGGCAGACTCGCCAGATCGTCGGAGAAATTGGCGACGATGATGGCCTGCGGGATCGTGCGCAGCATCTCGATGTCGTTGCCGGAATCCCCGGCGACGAAGACCGCGTTTTCGGGCAGGCCATAGCGCCGGCGCACGAAATCCACCGCCGTGCCCTTGGAAGCGCGCACGGGCAGGATATCGAGATAGCGCCCGTGGCTGTGGATCACCGAGCATCGCAGGCCCGCCAGTTCCAGTCGCTCGCGCACGCGAGACGTGATCTCGCGGTCGCCATCGCTGAAATAGGAGAGCTTGAAGGCGCGCTGTTCCAGCGCGGCCTGCGGCACGAGGCCCGGCAGTCCGCGCAGGGCCCGGTGGACCGCCTCGCGGTTCCAGCCCCGGCGCACGGTGTCACGCCAGTCCGGATCGGCGGTATAGGTCGTTCCGTTGCTGTCGAGATGATAGATTTCCGAACCGACCGAGGTGATCATCACCTGCGGGCGCGGCGTGTTGCGCTGCTCCAGGATCGACATGGCGCTGTGGAACGAGCGGCCGGTGGCGACGCCGAAAACCAGGCCGTCCTGCTCGCTGCGCCATTGCGTGAAGCGCTGAACGCCGATGTCGCAGCCGACCAGCGTGTTGTCGATATCGCAGATCAGAAGCTGCTCGACCTTGGCGCCTGTCGCCTGCCGGCGGGCCAACAAAGACTGCACCAGCTCATGATAGCGCGCAGCGTGCCGGCTCCAGTCATAGGCCGCGACAGCCTTGGCGCCAGCCGCCGCATAGCGATCCCACAAGGCGGAGTCGCGCAGAATGCGCAGCGCCCCTTCGGCGATGGCCTGCGTGGACTGCGGGTCCACCAGCTCGCCATTGCCGCACATCTCGATGATGTCGTTCGGGCCGCCGCTGTCGGTCGCCACCAGCGGCAGGCCGACCGCCGAGGCTTCCAGCAGCGTCAGGCCGAAGGGCTCATTGAGGGCGGGATTGACGAAGAGGCCGCGCCGATCCCGCGCATAGGCGTAGATCGCGGCCACATCGTCGGGCCGGTGTGTCTTGGGGTAGGCAACATGGCCGTAGAGATCGTAGCGATCAATGAGACACAGGATCTCGCGGATTTCGCCGGACATTTCGCCGTCGAGCGCCGAGAGGTCCTGCCGGTTGCCGGCCATGATCACGAGATTGGCGCGCTGGCGCAGTTCGGCATTTTCGCCATAGGCGCGCACCAGGGCGCAGAGGTTCTTCTTGGCGACGGGCCGTGCCAGCGCCAGCAGCACCGGCTTGTCCGGCTCGCTCAGGAAGCGGTTGATCGAGGCTTCGACCTCGGGGCAGGCGGTCGCCGCGCCGAAGCGCTCGAGATCGCTGCCGGGTGGCAGGATGCGGATGCGGCCGGGGTCGTATTCGCGGTAGCCGGCATATTGCACCTCCGCCTCGTCGCGCGAGGAGGCGATGACCAACGAGGCGCGCGCGATGGCCGCTTCCTCGATCTCGATGCGCTTGTCCAGATGTGGCACGTCGGCGGCGCGCGCGCCCATCACCTCGGCCTTCACCCGGCCGAGCGAATGGGCGGTAAAGACGAAGGGAATGCCGAGCCGATCTTCCACGATGGCGGCGACGCTGGCGGCATCGGCATAATGGGCATGGATCAAGTCAGGGCGCTCGTCCTGCGCCTCGATCCAGGCGATCAAACCTTCAGCGAAGCTCTCCGTCTCGGCCCACAAATCCTCCTTGGGCAGATAATCGGGCCGCGCGCTCGCCAAGCGCAGAATTTCGATGCCGGATTCCTCGCGCACAGGCGCTGGCGCGTACTCGTCCCCCAGTTCGCTCACGAACCCCCGCGTCGCGATCACCGTGCGGCGCACGGGACCTGCCGTGGAGGACGCACGAACCAGATCGAGCAGATAGCGGATATGGCCCCCCGTATCGGCCGTCAGACCATAAGCGACATTCTCGGCGCGCAGGCAGCCCTGCAGGGCGACATGAAGCAAGAACATGACCGTCTCCCTTTCCAACCCCTCATCTCGCCCATAATGACCGAGGAAGAGTTTTGTTCAGGTCCCCAAATGCTCCGCATCGCTCAAGTCGCGCCTAACATTTTCCCGGTTCCGCCGATCAATCACGGCGGCACCGAAAGAATTGTCCAAGAATTAAGCGCCGCGTTGCGAAGTCTTGGTCACGAGGTAACGCTGTTCGCGCCGACCGACAGTGCGACGAATGGCCCGATCATCGGTTCCCTACCGAGTCTTCAGGCGCTGGAGACTCAATATGGCCAAGTTCCGCCCTCTATTCCGGCGGTTCTGGAGGCGGTGCAGATGGAGCATCTGCGCCGGCATCTCGGGTCCTTCGACATCGTCCATTGTCACGGTGAATTCTTCCACGCCGCGCTTCTGGGCGAGCGGCGCAAGCACAGCCTGACCACCATTCACTGGCGGGTGGACGAGCTGGATCGGCAACTCTTCTTCGCCGCCTTTCCCGATCTGCCGGTGGCCGCCATATCGGCCGCGCAGGAAAGCGGCATACCGGAGGCGAACCGCGCCGGCGTCGTGCATCACGGGATCGACGGATCGCGCTACACGCCCCAGACCGCGCCGGGGCGCTATCTCGCCTTTATCGGCCGCATGACGGACCAGAAACGCCCCGACACGGCCATTCGCGTCGCGAAGGCCGCTGGGCGATCCATCCGGCTGGCGGGCACGGTGGATGTTGGCAACCCGCTTTACTTCGAGCGCGAGGTACGCCCGCTCCTGTCGCAGAGCGCCGAATATGTCGGCCCGGTGGATGACGCGGCCAAGAACACGCTTCTCGGCGGGGCGGAGGCGCTTTTGTTTCCGATCGACTGGCCGGAGCCCTTTGGCCTGGTGATGATCGAGGCCATGGCCTGCGGCACGCCCGTCATCGCCTGGAAGCGCGGCAGCGTGGCCGAGATCGTGGAAGACGGCGTCACCGGATTCGTGGTGGAGAGCGAGGCGGAAGCGGTGGACGCGCTCAAGCGGATCGGCACAATCGACAGGGCGGGCGTGCGCCGCCGCTTCGAGGAGCGGTTCACCAGCCGCCACATGGCCCAGCGCTATGTCGAACTCTATGAAAGGCTTCTCGCCCAATGATGCGAACCGCCCTGATCGCCTGGGACTATCCGCCGTCGCCGAGCGGCCTGTCCACGGCGGCCCGCGAGATCGCCGAGAGCCTCGTTCAGGCCGGCTGCGACGTCACGCTCTTCACGCTCGACCGCACAGGCCGCGAGACGGCGGGCGGCGTGTCCATCGTCGGCTGCGCCATCGACAAGACAGGCGGCCTCGGCCGTCTGCGGCTCTATGGCGGCGCGGGGCATCTCGCCGCCCCGCTCGCCTTTCGCCGCGCGGTTCTCGCCGAACATGCCCGCCGCCCCTTCGACGTGGTGGAGGCGACCAACTGGTACGCCCCGGCGGCGCTCCTGACCGGGCGGCACGGCTTCGCGCTGGTCACGCGCAACTCGACGCCCGCCGCCTTCTCGCGCGACCCAGCCCAAAGCGCGCGGGACCGGATCGACGGCTGGGCGGCCGACCGGCTGGAAATCCGGCAGGCCAAGGGCAGCGCCGGGCTCATCTCCAACACGGGCGAACATGCGCGCCGTATCACGGCGGAATACGGCCTGTCAGGCCATCAGCCCCATGCCGTGGTCGGCCTCAGCCTGCCGCCCGGCACGCTGGCGCGGGCGAAGGCCGCCGCCTATCCCGAGGCCAGGCCGGGCGAGCCGCTGCGGCTTCTTTTCGTCGGCCGGGCGGAGCATCGCAAGGGCTTCGACATGATCATGGAAGCGGCCGCGATCCTCGGCGCGGAGGTCGATCGCGGCGCAATCCCGGACTTCGAAGTGCGCCTCGTCGGCGTGCCGGCAAGCGATGTCCCGGCCGATCTGCCCGAGCCGGCGCGCCGGCGCGTCAAGGCGCTGGGGCGGATGCAGGAAGAGGCGCTGGCGGTGGAATATGCCGGGGCGCACGCGGTTCTCGCGCCCTCGCGCTACGAGAGCTTCGGCCTCGTCTATCAGGAGGGCATCGCCTATGGCCGGCCGATGGTCGCCAACGCGCTGGACGCGAGTGGGCGCGAGTTCGTGGGCGATACGGGCGCGGGCCTGATGGCGGCGAGTGACACCGGGGCGGCCATGGCCGACGCCATCCGCCCGATCCTGACCAGCGACGAGACCCGCCAGTCGCTGCGCGCGGCGGCGCTGAAAGCCGCCGGCCGCTTCAACCGAGAGACGCTGGGCCGGGAAACGCTGACGCTCTACGGCAAGGCCCGTCAGGGCTCATAGGGGCGCAGCAGCTCGGCTTCCTCGAACAAGCGCCCGCCGCCGGGGTTCATCGCCTCGTAGCGGCGGGAGCGCGCTTCCACATGGGCGCGCCCGAGATGATGCCCGATGCCGCCGCCCAGAAACAGGAGGCTCCGCTGCCAAGCTCGCGCCGGGCGCTCGTGCACGGGATTCTCATAGCGCACGGAGCGCCGGTTCAGCCGATATTGCGTGTCGGGAAAGAGGTCGGCCAGGACCCCGTCCACGCGATTGGCGCGCCGCAAGCCGATCGAGACGACATCCGGCCCGACCGCGCCCACGAGATAGGGCAGCGCCTCGGCGACGCCCTCCTCCAGCGTCTCGTCGGCGTCGAGTTGCAGCACCCACTCATGCCGCGCCATGTCCTGCGCGGCGTTGCGCTGGGCAGCGAAATGGCCGGCGAGCGGACGATGGCGCAGGCGTAAGCCGGGGCCGTCCTCCTCCGCCCCTTCGCCATCGAGCAGGATCAGGATATCGTCGCACCAGACGCGCGCGTCTTGGGCCAAGCCCAGCGCGGCCTCGCGCTCGGCCGCACGGCAGAGGATGGCGAGGCTGATCGGCGCGGACGGCCCGTCCGTGAGCGCGCGCAAATGCGCCGCGCCGGGGAGCGGCGAATGGGGTTGGCGCAGCGCCTCGGCCTGGGCTTCGCCTATCGGCTCGGCCCAGAGCCCGTACAGCGTCGCGGCAGAGCGCAGCGTATAGGCGTCGAACCCGTAAGGCGTGTCGGGCTCGCACACGACCGGCCCCGGCTTCAGCGCCCGGCCGAGTTGCTCACGGCTTGGTGCGCCGGCCCTCGGATCATCCACCAAGAGCCCACAGGAGCCGCAGGCGAAGGCGAAAGGACGCACCCGCTCGCCCCAGGACAGATCGCGCCCGGCCGCGTCCCAAAGCCGTGCGCCGCACAGGAAACAGCGCGAAACGCCCGCCCGATGCTCCGAATGTCGTTTCCCGGCCATCCAAATGAGTCCTATGCGATTGCCGTGCGGCATCTAGCTCATGGTGAGGCGCTGTCCATCGCGGTGGCTGTCCGAAGGTTTCTTGAGCGATCCAAACTCCGTGTCGACCAGCGCCTCCAACCGCGCGGGCGCCGAGCGCCGGCACACGGCTCCGGGAAACGGAGACAGTGACGGCACCTCGCCCGTCCATCACGAGACGCGCGACATCCGACGTCAGCGCCAACCAGATGAGTTCACGGCCATGGAAGAGCTTTCGAGCGAGATCATCGACGGATCCTTCCGCGCGCTCGCGGAGATCGCGCTTCTCGCCGCCGCGCGGGCGGACGGGCACGAGGCCGATCTCACGGCCGAACTGAACGCTCTGCGCCGGCACGGCTGCCTCGCCGCGCCCATGCGTCCCGAAGGGTCAGGCTTTGCCTATGCCTACCCGGCCGCGCGCTCGCTGCCCTTCTTCGCGGCGCTCGGCGGGGCCGATCTCAGCCTCGGCCGCCTGTTCGAAGGCCATGCCAACGCGCTGCAACTCGTCTCACTCTTCGGCCGGACGGATCAGAAGGCGATGGTGCGCGCGCGGGTCGAGCATGGCGCGCTGCTCGGCGTCTGGGGCGCGGATGGCAGTCCGCCCTTTGCGATCGAGCCTATCGAGGGCGACCGCCTGCGGCTGACCGGGGCGAAGCGCTACGCCTCCGGCCTCGGCTGGGTTTCGCTGGCGCTGGTTCCGGTGACGGAGGCGGACGGGCGGCTTCAGCTTCTTCTGATCGATGTGGACGAGCCCTCCCGCCTGGACTTCTCCAGCTGGCACATGCGCGGAATGCGCGCCTCGCGCTCGGGCACGTTCCGGTTCGACGGCCTAGACATTCCCGCCTCGGCGCGTCTCGGCGGGCCGGACGACTATCGCCGCGAGCCCTTCTTCATGGGCGGCATCTGGCGCTGCGCGGCCGTGCAGCTCGGCGCGATCGAGCGGATCGTGCGCGGGCTGGCGGATGGTCTGCGCGAGACGGGCCGGCTCGATCACCCGCTCCAGAGCGCACGGGTCGGCGAAGCCATTCTGGCGGCGCGGGACGCGCGGCTTCAGGTCGAGGCGGCGGCGCGCGCGGTGGAGGGCGGAGAGGAGGCCGAGCTTGCCGCCTCGCTCGCGGTTTTCGCGCGGCTGCGGGTGGAATCGGCGGGGCTGGCTGTGATCGCGCTGGCCGAACGCGGCCTCGGACTTTCGGCCTTTGCGGAAGACCATCCCTTGGCGCGCCCGATCCGCGACCTATCAACCTATCTGCGGCAGGCCAACCCGGACGCCGCGCTGTTGGACCATGCGCGCCGGCTGGCGGCGCGCCTGCCGGAGATTTTCAGATGAGCCGCTACGGCGACTGGTGCGCCCGCCACGATGTGGCCCCCGTCGTGGACCCGCTGCTCCTGATCGGCGCGGGCGGGCTGGTGGTCATCGCGCCGCACCCGGACGACGAGGCACTCGGCGCATCCGGCCTGCTTCTGGCCGCCGCGCAAGCCGGGCGCGCGGTCGGCCTCGTCGCGCTGACCGACGGCGAGGGCTCGCATCGCGGCTCCACCGAATGGCCGCCCGAACGCCTGGCCGCGCGTAGGCGCGAGGAACAGGCGCTCGCCATGGCGGAATTGGGCTGCGAAACCGCTGAGATGCTGCGCCTCGCCCTCCCCGACGGCGCGTCGCGCTGGCACGACGATTTCGCGGGCGCGGCCGAAAAGGTCGCGGCGCTCTGCGACCGAACAGGTGCGACGGCGCTCGCCTCCACCGTGCTCTTCGACCCGCACCCGGACCATGAAGCCGCCGCCCTTCTGGCGGAGGCCGTGCATCGGCTGCGCCCCCATATCCGGCTTCTGTCCTATCCCGTCTGGTCGCTGCGCCACCCCGAGGATAAGGAGGTGGATGTCGAGGGGTTGCATCCGTTCCGCGTGGAGACGCCGATCGTGGAAAAGGCGCGCGCCATCGCCCGCCACGAAACCCAGATGGGCGGCATCGTGACGGACGACCCGGAAGGCTTCGCCCTGCCGGACTGGTTCCTGCGCCATCATCAAGGCCCGTTCGAATGCGTGTTCTGGCACATGAGGCCGGGTACGCCGCCGGGCGCGGAGCATTTCGAGACACTCTATCGCGGCGACAACGATCCCTGGGGCGCGCGCGACAGCGCCTACGAGATCGAGAAGCGCGAGGATGTGATCCAATTCCTCGGCGACGACTGGCAGGGCAGCGCCATCGA
Organism: Aureimonas sp. N4; assembly: GCF_001463925.1. NCBI lineage: Bacteria > Pseudomonadati > Pseudomonadota > Alphaproteobacteria > Hyphomicrobiales > Aurantimonadaceae > Aureimonas > Aureimonas sp. N4. The sequence continues at coordinate 9,516 of NZ_BBWS01000019.1, forward strand.
GATCGGCTGCGGCGAGGGTCATCTCTCGGCCGCGCTCGCCACCCGCTTCTCGGAGGTCACCGGCTTCGACCTCGACCCCAATATCGTCGCGCGCGCGAACGCGCGCCATGGCGCGCCGGGGCGCGTGGAGTTCCATGTCGGGCGAATGCCGGACGACTTCCCCGATCGGCCCTTCGATCTGCTCGTCCTCTCGGAAATGCTCTATTTCCTGACCGAGCCGGAGATCGAGACGCTTCTGTCGCGCGCATGCCGCAAGTCGCAGCCCGGCGCGGGCCTGCTTCTCGTCAACTATCTCGGCCGCACCGACACGCCGCTTTCGGGCGACGACGCGGCGGACTTCCTGCGCATGGTCGCGGCCGAAAAGCTGACGCTGGAGCGCTCGATCAGACGGGATCGCTACCGGCTGGATCTCTTGCGCTTTCGCGCACCGCCTGGAGAAGCTTGAGAAGAGCGGGCAGCTCGGTGGCCAGCTGCGAGCGGCGCAGGCGCTCGCGTTTCAGCAGGGGGCTGAGTTCTTCCACGAGAGTCCAGGCTTCGCCGGGCGTGGCCTCTGCTTCGACAGCCTCGATCTCGGCCTCGGTCAGGCCGAGCGCCGACAGAACATCTCCGCGCGCTTGCGCCGAGCCGGCTCGCGCAAAAGCCAGCCGCGCGCGGATGCGGCGCTCCAGCGCCTCCGCCGGCTCCAGCGCTTCGTCCACCAATGGGTCGGCCTCGTCGCGCGAGCGCTTCAACTCGTCCGACAGGCCGCCCCGCGCCCGGCCGTCGAGCCGGCAGGAGGTCCAGACCAGCGGTCCCTCGCTGAACCGCACGGGCAGCCCGAGCGCGCGCACGCGGCGGAGCAGCGCGCGGTCCTCGCCGAAGCTGGTGACGGGCAAGCCGCCGACCGCGCCATAGACCCCCGCGCGCAGGCCGAAATTCGCGCCGCCGATATTGCCGTGATGCGGCCAAGGGTTGAGCGGATCGGGGTCGAGCCGGGCGTCGATCTCGCGCGAAGCGGCGCGGTATTCGCGCAGCACCGTTTCCGCCGCCTCGTCGGTCGGCGGCAGGAGCGCGGCTTCCGCCGGGTCGAAGCCGATGGCCCCGCAAACCAGCGCCGCGCCGCTCGCGAACTCGACGTCGTAGGCCGCGCGCCAGCCGGGCTGAACCACGGTATCGGCGTCGATCGAGAAGAGATGGGCGTGTGGCGAGAGTTCGAAGGCGAGGTCCAGCGCCAGACGCCGGGCGAGCGGGGCCGAGCCTCGGCCGGGCTGCCAATTCACGTCGAGAAGGAGAAACGGTGCGTCGCCGGCTTCGAACAGGGCCAGCGCGCGCGCCAGCGTGTCGTCCGTCGAGCCGTTGACCACGAGGACGACGCCTTCGCCGGGCGCAAGCTCGGCCATCAGCGCGCGCAAGGTGGCGTCGATCCGCTCCGCCTCGTCCCGCGCGGGAAGAATGGCGACGGCCCCCGCCCCATCGAACGTGCCGCCCTGATGGAGGGCGACGCGAGCGAGAGCCTCATAGCTCCCAAGCGTTTCCAGCCGGAACGGCTGCACCGGCTGGAGATCGGTCATCCGTATCAGCTGTTCGGCGCGACGAGCTTGCCGTCCTGGCGACGCCAGAGCTTCAGCGGATTCGCGTCCTTGAGCGCGTCGGGCAGGAGCGCGTCCGGCAGGTCCTGATAGGAGACGGGGCGCAGGAAGCGCTCGATCGCCTTGGAGCCGACCGAGGTCGAGCGGCCATCGGCCGTGGACGGATAAGGACCGCCATGAACCATGGCGTGAGAAACCTCGACACCCGTGCCGAAGCCGTTGACGAGGATGCGGCCCGCGCGCTTTTCCAGAAGCGGCAGGAGCTTGCGCGCCGCCTCGTGGTCGGAGTCGGCGATGTGGATCGCGGCGGTGAGCTGGCCTTCCAGACCCTGGATCACCTTGGCGAGTTCCGCCTCGTCGCGGCAGCGCACGACGAGCGAGGAGGAGCCGAACACCTCTTCCTGCAGGTGCGCGTCGGAGAGGAAATCTTCCGCCGAGACCGCGAAGAGCGCCGACTGGCCGCGCAACTCGCCGCCTTCCTGGCCCCGGCCGAGCGTCTCGACCTTGGCATGGCCTGCGAGCTTGGCGACGCCGCCCGCGTAGGACTTGCAGATGCCGGGCGTCAGCATGACGGCGGCCGAGGTCTCGGCCAGCGCCTTGGCGGCAGCGGCTTCGAAGGTCTTCAGCCCCTCGCCTTCCACGGCGAGGATGAGGCCCGGATTGGTGCAGAACTGGCCGGCGCCCAGCGTCAGCGACGCGACGAAGCCCTTGGCGATCGCCTCGGCCCGCGCGGCCAGCGCGCCGGGGAAGAGGATCACCGGGTTGATCGAGCTCATCTCGGCATAGACCGGGATCGGCTCGGGGCGGGCGGCCGCGATCTGCATCAGCGCCGTGCCGCCGCCGCGCGAGCCGGTGAAGCCGACGGCCTTGATGCGGTGGTCGGCGACGAGGCCCTGGCCGATCTGACGGCTGGCGTCGAACAGAAGCGAGAACACGCCCTCGGGCATGTTGCAGCGCTGGGCCGCAGCCAGAACGGCGCGGCCGACGAGTTCCGACGTGCCGGGATGGGCCGAATGCGCCTTCACCACGACGGGGCAGCCGGCCGCGAGCGCCGAGGCCGTGTCACCGCCGGCGACCGAGAAGGCGAGCGGGAAGTTGGACGCGCCGAACACGGCGACGGGCCCAAGCGGCACGTTGCGCAGGCGCAGGTCCGGGCGCGGCAGGGGCTGGCGCTCGGGCATGGCCGGATCAACGCGCGCGTCGAGGAAGCCGCCATCGCGCAACACACCCGCGAACATGCGAAGCTGGCCCATCGTACGGCCGCGCTCGCCTTCGACGCGGGGGCGCGGCAGGCCGCTTTCCTGGCAGCAGCGCTCGACCAGTTCGTCGCCCAGCGCCAGGATCTCGTCCGCGATGGCTTCAAGGAAGCGGGCGCGATCCTCGAGGCTGGTTTCGCGATAGGTGTCGAAGGCCTCGTCGGCGAGGCGGCAGGCCTTTTCCAGATCGTCCTTGGTGGCGCCGCCGAAACCCGGCTCGATGCGCTGGCCGCTGGCCGCCTCGACGCCGAAGATCTCGCCGGCCGTTCCCTTGGCCAGCGTGTGGCCGATGATGAGTTCGCCCTGGATGGTCATGGTATTTCTCCGCCATGGCTGGAAGCAGGCGCTTCCGAAAGACTGGCGCTTTCCTATAGACCTTCCATCTCGGTTGGAACCGCTGTTTTCGTTTACAGGGTCTAAATGTCTGAGAATTCGTTCCGCGTCTCTCGAACTCGCCCTTCCGCTCGTCCGGGAGAAAGCTTGTGAGGCGCCTGTCGCGCGTCACCGTTGGCGCCGTGGCGACAGGTTTCGCCCTTCTCGTGATCGCAGGCGGCGCGACGACATGGCTGATTGCGCGCGTGGCCGACAACACGGCGCTCGTCTCGCATTCGCTGCGGGTCGAGCTGGGGCTGTCGCAGTTTCGCACCCTGTCGGAACAGGCCGAAACGGCGCGGCGCGGCTTCCTGCTCGATCCTGACGCCCGCTTCGCACGCGCGGTCGAGGGCATCGCAGGCAACATGGGCCCCGCGCTGGAAGATCTGCGCGCCATGGTGCGGGACAATGCCGACCAAAGCCATCTGTTGGATCGCCTCGCGGCCGCGAGTCGCGAGCATCTCATTCTGATCCGCAGATCCATGGCGCAGCGCCGCACGGAAACCTCGCCCAGCGGTCTCGACTTCTCCTGGGACCGCTCGACCCAGTTGATCCAGCAGGTTCGCGAACTCGCCGGCACCCTGACCGAGGAGGAACGTCAGCTCCTGGACGAGCGCATCGAGCGTCAGCAGGCCAGCCAGCGCATCGCCTATGGCGTCATCGCTCTCGCGGCCGTTCTTCTCATGCTGGTGGCAGCGGGCACGATCTGGGTGACGCGCAGCACCCTTCGCGCGCTCCATCGCACCAGCGGCGAGTTGGCCCGGCTGAACGACGATCTGGAAGGAGCCGTGCAGGCGCGCACGGTCGATCTTCAGCGTGCCAACGACGAAATCCAGCGCTTCGCCTATATCGTCAGCCACGATCTGCGCTCACCTCTCGTAAACGTGATGGGCTTCACGAGCGAGATGGAGGCCACGATCCGACCTCTGAGCGAGCTTGTGGAGCGGGCGGAGGCCGAAGGCTTCCCCTTATCGGAGGACGCCAAGCTCGCCGTGCGCGAGGATCTGCCGGAGTCGATCCGCTTCATCCGCGCCTCCACCGAGAAGATGGACCGCCTTATCAACGCCATCCTGCGCCTGTCGCGCGAAGGGCGGCGCAACCTCGCGCCCGAGCCGATCGACATGAACGCCCTGGTCGCCGGAATCGTGGGCAGTTCCCAGCACAAGTTGCAGGATGTGGGCGGCGAAGTGCGCGTTTCGCCGCTCCCCAGCCTCGTCAGCGACCGGGTGGGACTGGAGCAGATTTTCTCCAATCTCATCGAGAACTCCATCAAATATCGCAAGCCCGGGCGCCCGCCGGTGATCGAGATTCGCGGCCGGCGCGAAGGCGAGCGCGCCCTGTTCGAGGTGGCCGACAATGGGCGCGGGATCGACCCGAAGGACCATGACCGGGTGTTCGACCTGTTTCGCCGCTCCGGGGCGCAGGATCAGCCGGGTGAAGGCATTGGGCTGGCTCATGTGCGCGCGATGGTTTATCGTTTGGGAGGCATAATATCTTGCGAATCAACTCTTGACGCCGGTGCGACATTTTGCCTTTCCATGCGGGCCGACCTTTCGGACGAAGGAGCTAGAGCGTCTTGAACTCGCCGCGTAGCGTTACGATCGTCATGGTCGAGGACGATGAAGGCCATGCGCGCCTCATCGAAAAGAACATCCGCCGGGCGGGCGTCCACAATCCGATTCGACATTTCACCGATGGAACCAGCGCCCTGAACTTCCTGCTGGGAGATGCCGACGGGCCTTCGGGAGGCCATCCCGCGCTCGTGCTTCTGGACCTCAACCTGCCCGACATGAGCGGCACCGACATTCTGGTGCGCATGAAGGAGAACGCCGCCGGCCCGCTGCGCCGCACGCCGGTGGTGGTGCTGACCACGACGGACGACAAGGTCGAGATTCAGCGCTGCTACGATCTGGGCGCCAATGTCTACATCACCAAGCCCGTGAACTACGAGAGCTTCGCCCAGGCCATCCGGCAGCTCGGCCTTTTCCTGTCCGTGATCCAGATCCCGGAAGCGACCAGCGAAAGCATCTGACCAGCATGGCACGGGTTCTTTATATCGACGACGACGAGGGCCTGTGCCGTCTGGTCCGGCGCGCCATGGAACGGCGTGGCCATACGATCGAAACGGCCTCGGGCGGGACGGAAGGCCTAGAACGGCTCCGCGAGGGTCGTTTCGATCTCGTCGCCGTGGATCATTACATGCCGGGCATGGACGGGCTGGAAACGCTGGCCGCCATGGCCCGACTGCCCCATCCGCCTCCCGTCGTCTATGTTACCGGCTCCGAAGAAGGGCGCGTGGCGGTCGCCGCCCTCAAAGCGGGGGCGGCCGACTACATCGTCAAGACGATCGGCGACGACTTCTTCGACCTTCTCCAATCCACCTTCACGCAGGTTCTCGACCGTCGCCGACTCGAAGCGGAAAAGGCCGAAGCCGAGGCCAAGCTGCGCGCCTCCTACGAGCGGGTCGAGGCGCTTCTGAAGGAAGCGAACCACCGCGTTGCCAATTCGCTCCAGATCGTCTCGGCTTTCGTGCGGCTTCAGGCCTCGGCCGTGACCAGCGAGGAAGCACGCTCGGCCCTGCGCGATACGCAGCAGCGCATCACGGCCATCGCGCAGGTTCATCGCCGTCTCTACAATTCCGACGATCTCGACCTCGTGGAAATGTCCGACTATCTGGCAACGCTTCTCGCCGAGGTAGAGGCCACATGGTCCACGCCGCTCGCGCCGCATCGCCTGCGCTTGTCGGCCGAGCCGATCCGCCTCGCTACCGACAAGGCTGTGTCCATGGGCGTGCTCGTGGCGGAGCTGGTGAGCAACAGTTTCAAATATGCTTATCCGCCGGGCGTTGCGGGTGAAATCCGGGTCGATCTGCGCGCGGACGGGCCTGGCTTCGTCCTGCGCGTCGAGGACGAGGGACAGGGCTTCACCCCCGGCGCGCCGCCCAAGGGTACGGGCACGGGCACCAAGCTCGTGCGCGCCATGGCCAGCAGCCTGGGCGCCGACATCCAGCACGAGAACGACGCTTCGGGCTATCGCGTGCGCATTCGGGCGGCCGAAGGGTGCGGGCGCGGGGCCAGCCTTCCGGCCTGCGCCTCGCCATAAGCGCGCGATCCGCGCCAAAACATGTCCCCCAAACTCAGCTTTTTTTCACCGCAGCGACATATGTTAGACATGAATCCAGGAATCGTGCGAAACATCCCAAGGATGACGAATGCGATGCCTGCAGCTGGCCCGCGTCAAGGCGGCCGACCGATTGCGACGGGAGCGGCCTCATGACCGTGGACACCTATCTTCAGCTCGACGAACAGCTTTGCTTCGCCGTCTACTCCACCGCCCATGCCTTCAACCGGCTTTATAAGCCACGGCTGGACGCGCTCGGCATCACGTATCCGCAATATCTCGTCATGATGGTGCTCTGGCAAGACGAGCCGCAGACGGTGGGTAGCCTGGGGGAGCGGTTGCTTCTCGATTCCTCCACCCTGACGCCGCTTCTCAAGCGTCTGGAGGCGAGCGGCTTCGTGACGCGCACCCGCTCGACGCGCGACGAACGCGTGGTGGACATCGCCCTCACCCCGAGGGGCCGCGCCCTGGCGGAGGAAGCGCGCAGCGTTCCCCCGGAAATTCGCGCCGCCACCGGCGAGACGGATGCCGAGCTGGAGCGTCTGCGTCGCTCGATCCTGCGCGTGCGCGACGCGCTTCAGGCGTCGAACCTGCCCTGATCCCACGATCAAAACCCGTGCGTACGCGCCGCAGATGCGCTAGACCCCGCCTCCGACAAGGGTGAGAGCGCCTTTCGCGGTGCTTCGCCCCTGGGGAGGAGGCCCAGCCACATGACCAGCCTGACCAACCAGAACCTGCCGGAGATCGGCCAGCGTATCGCCGTGCCCGGCTATGACCGCGCGAAACTCTCGCCCGGCATCGCCCATTTCGGCGTCGGAAATTTCCACCGCGCCCATCAATGCGTCTATCTCGACGATCTCTTCGCGACGGGGCGGGACCAGGACTTTGCCGTGGTCGGCCTCAGCGTCCGCACGGAAGACAAGCCGGCCTTTGCCGATATGCGCGCACAGGACGGGCTTTTCACCGTTACCGAGGTCGATGATGGGTTGTTCCGCCCGCGTGCGGTCGGCTCGATCGTCCAACTGGTGGAGCCGGGCGACCGCGAGGCGATCCTCGCCACGCTGACCGCGCCCGAAATCCGCATCGTCACGCTCACCGTGACGGAAGGCGGCTATTTCATCGCGGGCGACAAGCCCGACCTCCAGCACCCCGATCTCGTGGCCGATACGGGTGATCTCTCCGCCGCGCGCACCGTGTTCGGTTTGATCCTGTCGGCCATCCGCATCCGGCGCGAAGCCGGCGCGCCGCCTTTCACGGTCCTCTCCTGCGACAATCTCCCCCACAATGGCGATCTGACGCGCGGCATCGTGACGGGTCTCGCCGAGCGGGTCGATGCCGACCTTGCCGATTTCGTGCGCCGCGAGATCGCCTTCCCGAACTCGATGGTGGACCGCATCACGCCGGCCACCAACCAGACGCAGATCGACACGCTCGCCCGCGAAAAAGGCGTCGAGGACAAGCGCCCCGTGTTCTGCGAACCCTTCATTCAATGGGTGATCGAGGATCGTTTCTCGGCCGGTCGCCCGGCTCTGGAGCATGTCGGCGTCACCTTCGTGGAGGACGTCACGCCCTATGAGCTGATGAAGCTGCGCATCCTGAATGCCGGCCACGCGACGATCGCCTACCCGTCGGCGCTGCTCGGCCTCACCTATGCGCACGAGGCCATGCGCGACGATCTCGTCCTGCGCTTCTTCGACGATGTCGAGCGCAACTACCTCCTGCCCGCCTCGCCGGAAATCGAGGGCGTCAGCCGTGAAAGCTATCTCGCCAAGGTCACCGAGCGCTTCGCCAATCCCGCCATCGCCGACACGATCCGGCGTCTCTGCCTCGACGGCTCGAACCGCCAGCCGAAATTCGTCATCCCCGCCCTGCGCGAGTTCCTGGCCGAGGGGCGCGACGTATCGGGCCTCGCCATGCTTCAGGCGCTCTGGTGCCGCTATTGCTATGGCGAAATGGAGGACGGAACGCAGATCGAGCCCAACGACCCGAACTGGGACGCACTGCGCGAGGCTGCCCGCGCCGCCAAGGACGAGCCGCGCCGGTTCCTCCAACAGCGCGGCATCTTCGGCGATGTGGCCGATAGCGAAGCCTATGCCGAGATTTTCTCGCGGCACTTGCGTGCGATCTGGGAAAAGGGCACGCGGCAGGCGATGGAGGACTATCTGTCCGGCGCTCGGCGCTGATATCGGACGCTCGCGTAGCGCCATCCGTAGCCAGCTAATCGACCGCCATGTTATGGACTGGTCGAGAAGCGAGCGCTCTCCATAATAGTGCAACGAAGGATCGGTTCGCCTCAACGAAGAGGCGGATCGATCTCAGCCCAGAGACACACTGTTGCCCCGGCATTCGAGGCTCAGGCCGGAACAGCTACAGTCCACGATGGCCCTTCTGCATCTCAGCTATGTCAGCACTCTTGCCGAAGGTCAGTCGCTGGCCGATCTCGTGCATGACCTCGGAAGGTTCCGGGAGCGCAATCTGTCGCTCGGGATCACCGGCTGCATCGCCTTCGAGAACCGTCGCATTATGCAGGTGTTGGAAGGGCCGGTCGAGAACGTCGAGCGTCTGTTCGAGATCATCGCCCGGGACCCGCGCCATTACGATGTCATCCAGATCGAGCGCAAGCCGATCGAGCGGGTCAGCTTCGGCCATTGGGGCATGGTGCGCCGGCCGATCGCGGACGTGATCTTTTTAAGTCAGCTCACCTGACGCGCCCCATGCTGGCCAAGCCGCACCACAGGCCGTAAGAGCGCTTCGACCTGTTCGCGCGCGGCCGAGGGTGAATCGAAGATGGGCGAACCTCGCCTTTCCCTTCGTTCGGCCGTCTCGATGGATCGCCCGCCCCTCTGGACCTGAGCCGAGATGACCGACCCGCTTCTGCCGCTTCGCGACCTTGCCCGGACCGGGGGCGCCCATGTTCTGGCCGCCGATATCGGCGGCAGTTTCATCAAGCTCGCCGGCGCGGATGCGAGCGGGCTACCATTGGCGCGCGCGTCCCTGCCCAATCCCTCGGGTTCCTGGCCCGATTTCGTGGAAACCCTGCGCAGCCTCGCCGACGCCGCCGACCCCGACCGCGCGCTGACCCTGGCCCTGTCGGTGGCCGGCACGATCGACCCGGACACGGGCGCATCGCTCGCGGCCAATATTTCCTGCATCACGGGCCGCTCGCTGAAGCGCGAACTGACGCAGGCGCTCGGCCGCCCCGTGGAAGCGGCCAATGATGCCGACTGTTTCGCGCTGGCCGAGGCGCTGCGCGGGGCCGGGCGCGGCCAGCGCACCGTGTTTGGCGTGATCCTCGGCACCGGCGTCGGCGGCGGGCTCATCTGGAACGGCCATATTCTGGAGGGCGCGGGCGGCGTTTCGGGCGAATGGGGCCACGGGCCTGTCCTGAAGGACCGGATGGTCGCGGGGCGCATCGTGCCTGCTTTTGCCTGCGGCTGCGGCCAGACCGGCTGCGTCGATGCCAGCGGCAGCGCGCGCGGGCTGGAGCGCATCGATCTCGCTCTTCACCCCGAACGCGCCGCGCGCGACAGCCGCGCCATCGTGGACGCCTGGCGCGCGGGCGAGGCGGAGGCGAGCCTCACCGTCGACACCTGGCTCGACACGCTGGCCGGGCCGCTGGCGCTCGTTCTGAACACGACGGGGGCCGGCGTCGTGCCGGTCGGCGGCGGCCTGTCCAACGCTGTCGATCTCCTCGCCGCGCTCGACGCACGCCTTCGCGCGAGCATTCTGCGCCGCAGCGACGCGCCGATCGTGAAGCCCGCCGAACTCGGCCCGGAGGCCGGGCTCGTCGGCGCGGCTCTCCTCGGGCTCGGCGCGGGCGCGAACTGACGCCGATCCTCCCAATGCCTTTGTTGTTGGCGAACGCGTCCGCGGGGAGACGTACCTGAGCGCCCGTTATACGCCGCGCGTGGCTCTGGTGCGCGCCTGCGCCGTCCCGACACAGGCGCACCGATCGAACCGATGGAGCCTTGCCGCGTTGCCCTTTTAACAGAAAGGACAGCGCCATGAGCCATATTCCCAAGGACCGTTTCGACAACCAGCAGGACCAGCCGGACGTTCAGGACCGGGACGCCGATCAGGCCGCCCAGCAGTCGCAGCAGGACGAGTTGAACGAGGCGCTCGCCAAGATTCCTCCACAGGACGAAGCGCCCGAGCCGCGCTGACCACCCTGCCCCGGCGGCGCGGATGCGCCGCCCTCTTCCTGCCCCGGACCCTCCCTTGCCCCTGCCCGCCGCCTTCCCGACCGGCCTTCAGTCGCCGGACGCCTTTCCCGCTGGGCTGAGCGCCCTCGGGCACAAGCCGCTCGTCGTCTGCCACAATGACGCCGACGGGCTCAGCGCGGGGGCGATCCTGCTTCACGCCCTGCGGCGCGGCGGGCGCGAGCCGGATGTTCGGATCATCGGCAAGGGCGAGAACGCCTACTCCCGCGAGTTCGCGCAGGAGATAGCTGGGAGCGAGGCCGAGGGCATGATCATCGCCGATCTCGGCGTCGCGCCCGCCCTGCCCCGGCCGGACCTGCCCACGATCCTGATCGACCATCACGTGCCGACCGGGCTGCCAGAAGGCGCGCTGATCGTCAGCGGCATCCACGACAGCCCGATCCCGACCTCCTCGCTTCTCGCCTATCGCTGCGCGCGGGCAGCGGGTCTGGCGGACGGGCTTCTCTGGCTGGCGGCGATCGGACTGATCGGCGACTTGGCGGAAAATGACGGCTTTCCCGAAATGGACGAGGCGCGCAAGCTCGGTATCACCGCGCTGCGCAAGGCCGCCTCGCTGGTCAACGCGCCGCGCCGCACGGCCTCGGGCGATGCAAGCCCGGCGCTCGATCTTCTCCTGAAAGCCGATGGACCGAAAGCGGTTCTCTCGGGCGAGCATGAGGAGACGGCGCAGCTTCTGGCGGCCAAGGACGAGGTGAAGCGCGAGTTAAACGAAGCGCGCAAGATCGGGCCGAAAGTGGTAGGCGAGGTCGCGCTGGTCCTGTTTTCGTCGCCCACGCAAATCCACCCGCTGGTCGCGCAAGCCTGGCGCGGGCGGATCAAGGATCGAATCGTGATTGCGGCGAATGCCGGCTATCGCGACGGCTATGTCCACTTCGCCGCGCGCACGGCGGCGGATCGCGATCTGCTCGCCTTTCTGGCCGAGCACCAGCCGCCCGGCGCGACCGAGCAATATGGCAATGGCCATCGCTTGGCGTCCGGCGGAGCCCTCACCATTCCCGACTGGAACCAGTTCATCGCCTCGCTCGGCTTCGGGCGTGAGGCGCAGATTTCCCCTGAGAAGGCCGCCTGATGCAGACGCGAATTTCCAAGCTCGGCTTTCCCGTCAAGGTGATGGCGCGCGACGATCTGAAGAGCAACGACGCCCGCCGCGCCGCCAGCCATCCGCATCTGAAGATCTCGCTCACCTATATCGACGCGATCCTCGACCATCTCGTGAAGCACGATATCCGCATGTACCGCATGTCGTCCGACCTCGCGCCTTATGCGACGCATCCGGATATGCCGCAGTTCCACGCCATGGTTTCGGAAAGCCGCAGCGAGTTGGAGGCAATCGGCAGGAAGGCGATGGACCTCGGCATTCGCCTGTCCTTCCACCCTTCGCAATATATCGTCCTCAACAGCCCCGACCCGGCGCTGGTGAAGAAGAGCATCGCCGATCTCGTGTCCCAGGCCGAGATGCTGGATCTGATGGGCCTGCCGCCCGAGGCCGTTCTCGTGATTCATGTCGGCGGCACCTATGGCGACATTCCCGCCTCGCGCCAGCGCTGGGTCGAAACCTGGAAGACGCTGCCCGAGCCCGTGCAGCGGCGGCTGGTGCTGGAGCATGACGACCTGCGCTTCTCGGCCGGGGACGTTCTCTGGATTCACGAGCACACGGGCGTGCGGCTGATCTTCGACTACCAGCATTTCTGGTGCCTCAACCCCGAGCGCGCCGATCTGCGACAGACGGTGGAGCGCATTCTGGCATCCTGGCCCGAGGGACAGCAGCCCAAGATGCATTTCTCCTGCCCGCGCACCGAGCTTCGCGAGCAGGTGCGCGTCGACAAGAAGACGAAGAAGAAGACCACTGTCCATGTTGCGCCGGTGTTCACGGGACACGCCGATTTCGTCAATCCGTTCGAATTCGCGACGCTGATGCGCACGCTGGACGGACTCGACTTCGACATCATGCTGGAGGCCAAGGCCAAGGACCTCGCCCTTCTGCGCCTGCGCCCGGACCTCCTTCGCTACGCGCCCGACGTCGCCGCCCGCTTCGGCCTGGAGCCTTCCGAAGCGCCCGAACTGGAGGCGCAGGAAGACGAGGTGCTGGAAGAGGTCGAAGTGGCCGGCGGGGCCTGAGAACCGAGGATAGAACGCTGCGGGTCGGCCCGTCAGCCCTCGTCCTCGTCCCGCGTCCCCGAACCATCCTCGAAGCGGAACCACTCGAAACCATAGGCATCGAGACGCAGCGTCCGCTCCTTGGCGTCGATATGCACGCCTTGGCGCAAGAGCGGGCTCATCGCCGCAAAGGGCAGGCCTTCGGGAAGATGAGCCAGCGCCGGACGGTCGGCGAGATTGTGCAGCGTCAGAACCCCGCCGCCGCGCCAGCGCGACACGAGCGCGAGCACCGAACCATCGCCGGCCTTCAGCACCTCTGGCCGAGCCCAGCCGATCTCGCGCGCTTCGCGCCGGGCGCGGATCAGGCGGCGCACCTGCGACAGAAGCGAGAGCGGGTCGAGCTTCTGCCGGGCGACATTCACATGGGGGAAGGCGAAGGGCCCTTTTGCCACGACCGGCCGCACGCAATCCTTCGCCCTGGCCGACGAGAAGGCGCCGTTCTCGGCCGCGCTCCATTGCATGGGCGTGCGCACGGCATGGCGCTCGGGCAGGCTCAAATCCTCGCCCATGCCAATCTCGTCGCCATACCAGATGACGGGCGTCCCCGGCAGGGCCAGCATGACCGAGAAGGCCATGGCGAGCCGGCGCTCGTCACCGCCCAGCATCGGGGCCAGCCGTCGGCGCAGACCCCGGTCGTAGAGCTGCATATCCTCGTCCGGCCCGAAGGCGGCGGAGACTTCTTCCTTCTCCTGCGTCTCCAGCCGGCCGAGATCGATCTCGTCGTGATTGCGCAGGAAGGTCGCCCATTGCGCGATGGCGGGAATCTCTGGCAGCGCCTTCAGGAAGTCCGCGACCGGCCCCGCTTCCCCGCGCGCGAAGGCGAGAAACATCTGCTGGTTCAGCGGAAAGTTGAAGATCACATGCAGCCGGTCCCCCGTGCCGAAGTAATCGCCGGCTTCGTCCATCGGGATATTGGCTTCAGCGAGCAGGATCGCCTCCGCCCGCCGCCAGGACAGGAAGGTCTGAAGCTGCGACAGGTAGCGATGCGGCTCCCAGCCCGAGTGAGCCGATGACAGGTCCTCCAGCATGAAGGGCACGGCGTCCATCCTGAAGCCCGAGACGCCGAGCGCCAGCCAGAAGCCCATGATGCGCTCGATCTCTTCGCGCACTTGCGGGTTGGCGATGTTGAGATCGGCCTGATGTTCGTAGAAGCGGTGGAAGTAATATTCTTTCCGCTTGGTGTCGCGCGTCCAGGTCGTCTTCTGGACACCGGGAAAGATCACGCCCTTCTCGGCATCCTCGGGTTTGTCCTTCCGCCAGACATACCAGTCGCGATATTTCGGATCGCCCGCCCGGCTGGCCTGAAACCACGGATGGTCGATCGAGGAATGATTGACCACGAGATCGACCAGAACGCGCAGGCCCCGCTCGTGGGCCGCGTGGGTGAACTCCACGAAATCGCCCAGCGTGCCGTAGCGCGGATCGACATTGTAATAATCCGCGACGTCGTAGCCATTGTCGCGATTGGGGCTGGGATAGAAGGGCAGAAGCCAGATGCAGGTCGCGCCCAGCGCCTCGATATGGTCGAGCCGGCCGGTCAGCCCCTTGAAGTCGCCGATCCCATCGCCATCCGAATCCTGAAACGTCTCGACATCGACGCAGTAGATCACCGCGTTCTTGTACCAAAGATTGAGCATTCCGCCTCCCGTCGCTGGCGATGGAGCTAGGGCGCGCATCCCATCGGCCTATCTCGACCCGCCGTACCGGCCCTGCTGCAGCGCACAACGCGCGGTTTCAAGAATCGGATTGACGAAAGCTTGATGATGCTTTTGTATGAGTTATTCGCAGCCGTCAGGTTGCGGGACGAAGGCGCGGGCCGCGGGGGTCCGTTGCATTCGGCCGGATGGGAGCCCGGTTCGGTTTTGGCGGCACGGCCGCCCTATGGGAGGAATTCGACATGACGATCAGACGTAGCCTTGCCGCCGCTTTTGCCATGGCAACCGTGCTGGCGAGCCCGGTGCTCGCCAAGGACATGGTGGTCGGCTTCTCGCAGGTCGGCTCGGAGTCGGGCTGGCGCGCGGCCGAGACCGCCGTGACCAAGCAGGAAGCCCAGAAGCGCGGCATCGACCTGAAATTCGCCGACGCGCAGCAGAAGCAGGAAAACCAGATCAAGGCCATCCGCTCCTTCGTGGCGCAGGGCGTGGACGCGATCCTTCTCGCCCCGGTTGTCGCGACGGGCTGGGATGAGGTGCTGGAAGAGGCCAAGGACGCCAAGATTCCGGTCGTCCTGCTCGATCGCAACATCGACACCAAGGACCCCTCCCTCTACCTCACCGCCGTCACGTCCGATCAGGTGCATGAAGGCAAGGTGGCCGGCGACTACCTCGTGAAGGAAGTCGGCGCCAAGCCCTGCAAGGTCGTGGAACTCCAGGGCACGACCGGCTCCTCCCCCGCCATCTCCCGCAAGAAGGGCTTCGAGGAGGCCATCGCCGGCAAGAGCAACATCACGCTCGCCCGCTCGCAGACCGGCGACTTCACCCGCACCAAGGGTAAGGAAGTCATGGAAAGCTTCATCAAGGCCGAGAACGGCGGCAAGGACATCTGCGCGGTCTACGCCCATAATGACGACATGGCCGTCGGCGCGATCCAGGCCATCAAGGAAGCCGGCCTGAAGCCCGGCAAGGACATCATGGTCGTCTCGATCGACGCCGTGCCGGATATCTTCCAGGCGATGGCCAATGGCGAGGCCAATGCCACGGTGGAACTGACGCCCAACATGGCCGGCCCCGCCTTCGACGCGCTGGAAGCCTACAAGAAGGACGGCAAGGAGCCGCCGAAGTGGATCCAGACCGAATCCAAGCTCTACACCCAGGCCGACAATCCGAAGGCCGTGATGGAGTCCAAGAAGGGCCTCGGCTACTGAGCCGGCACATCCTCTAGCTTCCTGTTCGACGCGCGGCGCCCTGTTTGGCGCCGCGCCCTTTCCGGGCCTTGAGGCCCGTTCGGCATACCGTGCTCGCCAGGCGAGCGCTCGCGGGCTTCGCCGATCCTGCGGCTGATGACGCGGTCGATGCGAGTGAGCGCGGGCAACGAACCGGCGAAACGCTTCTGCGTCCGGCCCATCGGCCCGATGCTGCCGAACACGATCCCGACGAACCGGCGGACCACCTTCATGACCAGACTTCTGATTCAGGGTCTCACCAAGAGCTTTGCCGGCATGACCGCGCTCGATGGTGTGGACCTTCACCTGCGCGCGGGCGAAATCCATGCGCTTCTCGGCGAAAACGGCGCGGGCAAATCGACGCTCATCAAGACGCTGACCGGCGTCTACCGCCGCGACGGCGGTCGCATCACGCTGGACGGGGCCGAGATCGAGCCCGCCGACAGCGGCGAGGCGCAGCGGCTCGGCATCGGCACGGTCTATCAGGAGGTCAATCTCCTGCCGAACCTCTCCGTCGCGGAGAACCTCTTTCTCGGCCGCGAGCCGACCTTTCTGGGCCTGACGGACGGGCGCGCCATGCGCCGACGCTCGGCCGAACTGCTCCAGGCCTATGGCCTCTCCGTCAACCCGAGCGCGACGCTGAGCAGCCTGTCGGTCGCCGTGCAGCAGCTCGTCGCCATCATCCGCGCGGTGGACCTGTCGGGCAAGGTGCTGATCCTCGACGAGCCGACCGCCAGCCTCGACGCGGCGGAGGTGGAGTCGCTCTTCGTCGCCATGCGTGCCTTGCGCGACAAGGGGCTCGCCATTCTCTTCGTCACCCATTTTCTCGATCAGGTCTTCGCCGTCTGCGACCGGGCGACCGTCCTGCGCAATGGCAGGCTCGTCGGCGAGAAAGCGATCGCCGACACGTCGCGCATGGACATCGTGTCCATGATGCTCGGCCGCGATCTGGACGAAGCCGTGTCGCACCACGCTCCCGCCCCCATCAGCGCGGGCGAGCCGCGCGTCTCCTTCCGCAACTACGGGCGCAAGCGCATGGTCGAGCCCTTCGATCTGGACATTCGCCCCGGCGAGGCGGTCGGCGTCGCCGGGCTTTTGGGCTCGGGCCGCACCGAGACCGCGCGCCTCGTCTTCGGCGCGGACAAGGCCGACACGGGCGAAGCCCGGGTGGACGGGCGTGTCGCGCGCATTCTCTCGCCGCGTGCCGCCATTCGCCTGGGCTTCGGCTACTGCCCGGAAGAGCGAAAGGTCGAGGGCATCGTCGGCGATCTCTCCGTTCGCGAAAACATCATTCTCGCGCTCCAGGCCCGGCGCGGCTGGGCCAAGCCCCTGTCGATCCGCGAGCAGGCGCGCATCGCCGAGCATTTCGTCAAGGCGTTGGACATCCGCACCACCGATATCGAAAAGCCTATCCGGCTTCTCTCGGGCGGCAACCAGCAGAAAGCGATCCTCGCCCGCTGGCTGGCGACCGAGCCGAGCTTCCTGATCCTCGACGAGCCCACACGCGGCATCGATGTCGGCGCCCACGCGGAAATCGTGCGCCTCATCGAAGACCTCTGCGCCAAGGGCATGGCCATGCTGGTCATTTCCTCCGAGCTGGAAGAGCTGACCGCCTATTCGCGCCGTATCCGCGTGCTGCGCGACCGCCGCCATCTCGGCGATCTCGAAGGCTCGGACATCTCGCCCGCCGCCATCATGCGCACCATTGCCGCCACGCCAGAGGAGGCGCGTTCGTGAACCGTCTTGTCCGTGCCGCGCCCCAGATCGGCGCGCTCGCTCTCGTTCTCTTCGCCAACTGGCTGGCCTTTCCCAGCTTCTTCGACCTCGCCTTCCAGAACGGGCGCGCCTACGGCCCCCTGATCGACGTGCTCAATCGCGGCGCGCCGGTCATGCTGCTGGCCGTCGGCATGACGCTGGTCATCGCCACCAAGGGCGTCGATCTCTCGGTCGGCGCGGTCATGGCGATTTCCGGCGCGGTGGCCGCGACGCTCACCGTGCAAGGCTATCCGCTCGCGATCGTGCTGCTCGCCTCGCTCGGCGTCGGCCTCGTCTGCGGCTTGTGGAACGGCTTCCTCGTCGCCGTTCTCGACATCCAGCCGATCATCGCCACCCTGATCCTGATGGTCGCCGGGCGCGGCGTCGCCCAGCTCATCACCTCCGGCACCATCGTCACCTTCAATGATCCGGTGCTCTTCTTCATCGGCGGCGGCTCCTTCCTCGGCCTGCCCATGCCTGTGGTCATCGCGCTCGTCGTCGCGCTCGTCGCCATTCTGATCGTGCGCCGCACCGCGCTCGGCCTTCTCATCGAGGCGACCGGCATCAACCGCCGCGCCTCGGCTCTGGCCGGCATCGACGCGCGCGCCGTGATCCTCGCCGCCTACATGACCTCGGGCCTCTGCGCCTCGGTCGCCGGCATCGTCGCGGCCGCCGACATTCGCGGCGCGGACGCCAACAATGCCGGCCTCTGGCTCGAACTCGACGCCATCCTCGCCGTGGTGATCGGCGGCACCTCGCTCATGGGCGGGCGCTTCTCCATTCTTCTGTCGCTGGTCGGCGCACTGATCATCCAGTCCATGAACACAGGTATTCTGCTTTCGGGCTTCCCGCCGGAAATGAACCTGATCCTCAAGGCCGCGCTGATCGTGCTGATCCTGGTGATCCAGTCGCCCGCCATGGCGCACCTCTCGGGCTTCGTTCGCCGCCGCCCGCCGCCCCCTAAACCTGTGCCCTCCGTTTCGTCCATTCGCGAGGTTCCCGGCCGATGAACGCGCGCTTCCTGCCTCTTCTCGTCACCGTCGCTGTCTTCGTCGCCGCCTTCGCGCTGTCCTCGCTGCAGTTCCCGGCGATCCTGTCCACCCGCGTCGCCGCCAATCTCCTGACCGACAACGCGTTTCTGGGCATCGTCGCCGTCGGTATGACCTTCGTCATCCTGTCGGGCGGCATCGATCTCTCGGTCGGCTCGGTGATCGCCTTCACCGGCGTCTTCCTCGCCGTCACCATCCAGGCGGGCTGGCATCCCTATCTCATGATCCCCGCGATCCTTCTCATCGCGGCGCTGTTCGGCGCGGCCATGGGCGCGATGATCCATTATCTCCAGACCCCGCCTTTCATCGTGACGCTGGCCGGCATGTTCCTGGCGCGCGGCGGCTGCTATCTCCTGACGACCGAATCCATTCCGATCGACCATCCCGCCTTCGACGCCCTGAAGCGCATCTACTGGGTCATCCCCACGGGCGGGCGTCTTTCCTTCGTCGCCATGGTCATGCTCGCCGTCTTCGCGCTCGGCATTCTCATCGCCCACAAGACGCGCTTCGGCACCTATGTCTATGCGCTGGGCGGGGACCGCAACTCGGCCGAACTCATGGGCGTGCCCGTCGCGCGCGTCACCATCGGCATATACGCGCTCTCCAGCCTGCTCGCCGGCGTCGCGGGCGTCGTCTTCGCCCTCTACACGTCTTCGGGCTATTCGCTCGCGACCGTCGGCGTGGAACTCGACGCCATCGCCGCCGTGGTCATCGGCGGAACGCTGCTCACCGGCGGCGTCGGCTTCGTCGCCGGCACGCTCGTCGGCGTCCTCATCTCGGGCCTGATCCAGACCTATATCGTCTTCGACGGCACCCTCTCCTCCTGGTGGACCAAGATCGCCATCGGCATCCTCCTCTTCGCCTTCATCGCCCTCCAACGCCTCCTCACGCGGCGCACGAGCCTCGCGGCGACGGCGTGAGGGGCTGGGCGGGGCTGCCGCCCCGATCCCCGCTCGGGGCCTGACGTCCCCGAACCCCTGCTTTCATTTGACAACCTTTCCAAAAGCAAAGGGGGCCAGCGGCCCCCTTTGCTTTTGGACATTCTTCAACTGGAGAGGGGTCCAGGGGAAATCATTTCCCCTGGCGGGGTGCAGGGGCAGCGCCCCTGCCCTTCCCTCACCCCTCCGCCGAGAAGGCCGCGAAGGCGGCCATGTTGACGATGTCGGTGTCCTTGGCGCCGAGGGTCACGATCTGCACGGGCTTTTCGAGGCCGACCAGGATGGGGCCGATGACCGTGGTGCCCCCGAGTTCCTGCACCATGCGGGTGGAGATTGAGGCCGAGTGGAAGGCCGGCATGACGAGAACGTTGGCCGGACCGGTCAGGCGGCAGAACGGGTAGAGGGCCATCAGCTCGGGGTTGAGGGCGACATCGGCGCCCATCTCGCCGTCGAACTCGAAATCCACGCTGTTCTGGCTGAGAAGGCCGACCGCCTCGCGCACGCGCTCCGAGCGCTCCGAAGCGGGGTGGCCGAAGGTGGAGTGCGCGAGGAACGCGACGCGCGGCGTGTGGCCGAGCTTGCGGGCAAAGCGCGCGGCTTCCGTGGCGATGCGGGCGAGTTGCGCAGCGCCGGGCATGTCGTGAACGGCGGTGTCGGCGACGAAGGTCGTGCGGCCCTTGGCGATGACGATGGAAATGCCGATCACGGCGCGGCCGGGCTTGGGGTCGATGACGTGGCGCACGTCGTCGAGCACGACCGAATAGTTGCGCGTGAGACCCGAGACCATCGCGTCTGCATCGCCCAGCGCCACCATGGCGGCGGCGAAATGGTTGCGGTCGGTGTTGATCAGGCGGTGGCAGTCGCGCTGGAGATAGCCCTCGCGCTGAAGCCGGGCGTAGAGATGCTCGGAATAGGCGTTGGTGCGGTTGGAGAGCTTGGCGTTCTGGATCTCCAGCCCGCTCTTCAGCTCGACGCCGGCAAAGCGCGCGGTTTCCTCGATGCGGTCCTCGCGGCCGACGAGGACGGCCTGGCCGAGCCCCTGGTTGACGTAGGAAGCGGCGGCGCGGATGACCTGCTCCTCCTCGCCTTCGGCGAAGACGACCTTGCGCGGGCGCTGGCGCAGCGAGGCGAAGATGTTCTGGAATGTGCCGGCGGTCGGGTCGCGGCGCGAGGCGAGCTGGTTGCGATAGGCTTCCCAATCGGAAATATCGCGGCGTGCGACACCGGTTTCCATCGCGGCCTTTGCCACCGCCTCGGGCACCACGGTGATCAGGCGCGGGTCGAAGGGCGCGGGGATGATGTAATCGCGGCCGAATTTCGGCCGACCCGTGCCCTTGTAGGCGGAGGCGACGGCATCGGGCACGTCCTCGCGGGCGAGCGAGGCGAGCGCCTGTGCGGCGGCGATCTTCATGGCGTCGTTGATCTGCGTGGCGCGCACGTCGAGCGCGCCGCGGAAGATATATGGGAAGCCCAGAACGTTGTTGACCTGGTTCGGATAGTCCGATCGGCCGGTGGCGACGATGGCGTCGTCGCGGATGGCGTGGGCCTCTTCGGGCGTGATCTCCGGGTCCGGGTTCGCCATGGCGAAGATGATCGGGTTCGGGGCCATGGACTGAACCATTTCGGGCGTCAGCGCGCCCTTGGCCGAGACGCCGAAGAAGACGTCGGCCCCGCGCATCGCATCTTCCAGCGTGCGGGCGTCCGTGGCGGCGGCATGGGCCGACTTCCACTGGTTCATGCCCTCGGTGCGGCCCTGGAAGATGACGCCCTTGGTGTCGCAGAGAATGACATTGTCATGGGCGACACCCATGGCCTTGACCAGCTCGACGCAGGCGATGCCCGCCGCGCCCGCGCCATTGCAGACGAGCTTGATGTCCTTCATCTCGCGGCCCGTCAGGTGCAGCGCGTTGATGATGCCGGCGGCGGCGATGATGGCGGTGCCGTGCTGGTCGTCGTGGAAGACGGGAATATCCATCAGCTCGCGCAGGCGCTGCTCGATGATGAAACATTCCGGGGCCTTGATGTCCTCCAGATTGATGCCGCCGAAGGAGGGGCCGAGATAGCGCACGGCGTCGATGAACTTGTCGGGGTCCTCGGTGTCGAGTTCGAGATCGATCGAGTCGACATCGGCGAAGCGCTTGAAGAGGACGGACTTGCCCTCCATCACCGGCTTGGAGGCCAGCGCGCCGAGATTGCCGAGGCCGAGAATGGCCGTGCCATTGGAGATGACGGCGACCATGTTGCCGCGCGTCGTATAGTCGAAGGCCTTGGCCGGGTCTTCCGCGATGGCTTTGACCGGCACGGCGACGCCGGGCGAATAGGCGAGCGACAGGTCGCGCTGGGTCGCCATCGGCTTGGTCGGCGTGATCTCCAGCTTGCCCGGCCGACCGTCCGCATGGAAGGCCAGCGCCTCCGCGTCCGTGGTGCGGATACCGCTGCGTCGGGGGGTCTCGGCCATGTCTGCTTCCTTCGCCGCGTCAATCTCGGAGACTGTGCGGAAATCCGCACAGTCTCTGTCTTGCGCGCGGAAACGCCGCTCCGTCAACCTTGCGTGGCAGGACTTTCATGGTGCGCCGCGACTTTGCGCCGCACAAAAATCCGACCCACAAAGCGCCTGACCCGCTCGATCTCGACGAAGATCACCGGCGTGATGAAGAGCGTCAGAACCTGGCTGACCATGAGGCCGCCGACCACCGCGATGCCGAGCGGCTGGCGCAGCTCGGACGAAGCGCCGGTACCCATCGCGATCGGCAGGGCGCCGAGCAGCGCGCAGAAGGTCGTCATCATGATGGGCCGGAAGCGGCGCACGCAGGCCTCGCGAATGGCGACGATCGGCGTGTGCCCCTCCTCGCGTTGCATTTCGAGGGCCACGTCGATCATCATGATCGCGTTCTTCTTCACGATGCCGATCAGCATCAGAAGGCCGATCACGGCGATGATCGAGAGATCGAGCCCGTACCATTGGAGGGCGGCGAGCGCGCCGAAGGCGGCCGAGGGCAGGCCGGAGAGAATGGTCAGCGGGTGGATGAAGCTTTCGTAGAGAACGCCGAGCACGATATAGATGACGAGCACGGCCGCGCCAATGAGCAGGCCGAGATTGCCCGTCGCCTGCTGGAACACCTGTGCAGTGCCGGCATAGGAGGTCGTGACATTGGTCGGCAGGCCGATCTGGGCCTTGATCGCGTCCACGGCCGCCGTGGACGTGCCGAGCGACATGCCGGCCGGCAGGTTGAAGGACAGCGTGACGGCGGTGAGCTGCCCCGTCTGATTCACCGTTACCGGCCCCGCCTCGCGGCTCAGCTTGGCGAAGGCCGAGAGCGGCACCAGCGTTCCGTCCGAGGCGGGCACGCGAATGGAGTCGAGGCGCGCATCCGTCCAGGAGAGGCTCGGATCATATTCCAGGATGACATCGTAGCTATTGCCGGTGGCCTGGATCTGCGTCGCCGTCAGCGTGCCGAAGCCCGCTTCCAGCGCCGTGCGCAGATTGCTGGAGGAGATGCCGAGCGCGTCGGCCCGGTCCTGATCCACCTTCACGCGCTCCTGCAGACCATTGTCCTGCAGGTCGGTCGCGACATCGACAAAGTGTGTATTGTCGGCGCGCATGGCGTCGAGAAGCTTGGCCGACCATTCGCGCGCGGCATTGGCGTCGAGCGACTGAACCACGAGCTGATACTGGCTCTGCGTCGAGCGCCCGCCGAAGCGCAGGCTCTGCACGGGCGTCGCGAAGCTCTTGAGGCCGGCAATGCCCCCGAGACCCCGGCGCAGCGAGGCCAGCGTCTGTTCCAAAGGCGGGCGCTGGTCCTTGGGCTTCAGCTGGACGAACATGGAGCCGGAATTGAAGGTCGAGCCGCCCGGCCCGCCGCCGAGCGTCGAAGTGACGGCGGCCACGGCGGGGTCGGCCTTCACGGCGGCGGCGGCCTTGGCTTGCAGCGCGCTCATGGCGTCGAAGGAAATGTCCTGCCGGGCCTGCGTCGAGATCGTCAGAAGCCCGTTGTCCTCCTGCGGGAAGAAGGAGCGCGGCAGGGTCGCGAACATGTAGACCGAGGCCGCGAAGCTCAAGACGAACACGGCCATGATGAAGCCGTTGCGTTTCAGGCACCAATCGACCATCCGCCCGTACAGAACGGTGGTCTTGTCGAAGCCGCGCGAGAAGGCAGCCGCCACGCCCCGCGTCGGGGCATGGGTCGAGGGCAGGCGCGCCGAAAGCATGGGCGTCAGCGTCAGCGACACGACGGCCGAGGCCAGGATCGACAGCGTGACCACCATGCCGAACTCGTTGAGGACGCGCCCGACCACGCCGCCCATCAAGAGGATCGGCAGAAACACCGCGACCAGCGAGAGCGACATGGAGATGATCGTGCCCGCCACCTCGCCGCTGCCCTTGAGTGCCGCTTCCATCGGAGCCATGCCGTCCTCGACATGGCGCACGATGTTTTCGAGCATGACGATGGCATCGTCCACCACGAGGCCGACCGAGAGCGTCAGCGCCAGAAGCGACAGATTGTCGATGGAGAAGCCGAGCCCATACATGGCGCCGAAGGTCGCGACCAGCGACAGCGGCACGGCCAGCGCCGGCACCATGGTGGCCGAGACGCGTCCGAGAAAGAGATAGATGACGAGGATGACGAGGCCGATGGTCAGCGCCAGCGTTTCCTGAACGTCCTCGATCGCCGCGCTGATGGCCGTGGAGGCGTCGTTGACGACGGCGATATGGACGGAGGCCGGCAGCGAGGCTTCGAGTTCGGGAAGCTTGGCCTTGATGGCGTCCACGACCTCGACCGTGTTGGCGCCCGGCTGGCGCTGCACGGCGAGCACGATCGAGGGCTTGCCGTCGAGCCAGCTGCCCTGATTGACGTTGGAGACGCTGTCCTTCACGTCGCCCACATCGGCGAGGCGGATCGGCACGCCGCCAGCGCGCGCGATCACCAGTGTTTTGAACTCTTCGGCGTTCGTGCGCTGGGTCGGCGTGTCCACCGTCAGTGCCTGTCCCGCCGTCTGCACGGTGCCGACCGGGGTCTGGCTGTTGGAAGCCGCGAGCGCACTGGCCACCTGCGACATGGAGAGCGAGCGGGAGGCGAGCTTGTCGGGGTGCACCTGAACGCGCACGGCATAGGTCTTGCCGCCATAGACCTGCGCCTGGGCGACGCCCTGGATGGTGGACAGCGCGGGCGAAATGACGTTTTCGGCGAGATCGTCCACCTGCGTCAGCGGCGTTCCGTCCGACACGAGGTCGAGAAGCAGGATCGGCGCGTCGGCGGGATTGGCCTTCCGATAGCTCGGCGGCGCGGCCATGTTGTCGGGCAATTGCCGCGCGCTGCGCGCGATGGCGGCCTGAATGTCGGCGGCCGCCGCGTCGATGTCGCGCGACAGCACGAACTGGACGGTGATCTGCGTGTTCCCCAGCGAGGAGCGCGCAGTGATCGTATCGACGCCGTCGATCGTCTGGAACTGCTTGATGAGCGGGGTCGCCACCGCGCTCGCCATCGTATCGGGCGAGGCACCGGCGAGCTGAGCCGAGACGCTGATCGTCGGGTAGTCGGCCTGCGGCAGCGCGGCGACGGGCAGGAGCCGGAAGGCCGCCATGCCCGCCAGAAGAACGGCGAGCGAGAGAAGAAGCGTCGCGACCGGGCGACGGATGAAGAGTGTGGAGATGTTCACCGCACGCTCTCCGCCGCTGCGGCTGTGCCCGTGCCCGCGTCCGCGACGGGCGTGCCACGGGTCTTGGACTTTCCGTCCTGCGACGCCGCCTCACCAGCGAGCTTGATCTTGGAGCCCTCGGACAGGTTCCCCTGCCCTTCCGTCACCACCCGCTCGCCGGGCTGAAGGCCGGAGGAAAGGCCGGTCTTGTCGCCGACGCGCAGCGCCACATCCACCTTGCGGATGGTCACCGTGTCATCGTCCTTGGCGACATAGACGACGCTGCCATCCGTGCGCGGCTGCACGGCGACGGTCGGCACGATGGTCAGCCCGTCCTTTTCACCGGCCTTGACGGTCGCCGAGATGGATTGGCCAGCGATCAGAGTGCCGTTCGGATTGTCGAGAATGGCGCGCAGCGCGATCGTGCCCGAAATGGTGTTCACCGCGTTGTCGATAAAGGCGACCTTGCCCTCCATCGCCGTGCCGCCATCGCCGGCCGGGCGTGAGGAGACCGACAGCGTGCCGGCCGCCATGCTCTTTTGCAGAAGGTCCAGATTTTCCTGCGGCAGGGTGAAGGCGGCGTAGACGGGCGAGCTTTGCGTCAGCGTGACGATGGGCGTTCCCGGCGTCACCAGCGCGCCGGTCGAGACGGCGAAGGCGCCCAGGCGACCGTCGAAAGGCGCGGTGATCTTGAGCTTGTCCAGCGCGACGGTGTCGGCGGCGAGCGCGGCGCGATCGACATTGAGAACGGCGGCGGCCGCGTTGACGGCGCTCTGCGCGTCCTCGCCCTGCTGCGTGGTGTAGGCGCCGGACTTCACCAGAGCCGTGGTGCGCTGGAGATTGCGATTGGCCTGATCGAGCGTCACCTGATCGCGCTCGATGGCGGCCTTGTCCTTGCCGATCTGCGCGAGCGCCAGACTGTCGTCCAGCGACACGAGAAGATCACCGCGCTTGACATCGACCCCATCGGCCACCGCAATCGAGGCGACCGTGTCGGTGGTCTGGCTCGTCATCACCGTGGAAGCCACGGGAATGATCGTGCCGATCGTGTCGCGCAGGACGGGGAGCGAGCCACCCGTCGCCTCGGCCAGTTGCACAGCCACCGGCCCACCGCCATTGCCGCGACCGCGCTTGGAGCCGCCACCGCCCTCGGTCTTGCCCGCTTCGCCGCCCGAACCCTTCAGGAGGGACGCGATGGCCGGCGGCGCATACGGGGCCAGCCTGTCCCGCTCCACATAGGACACGGCTCCCGCCACCAGCAGGATCAGAACCAACCAGCGCACCATCCGACCAAACCCCTCGCGATCGCCCCACGCGGCCTCACGCTAGCGTGAGGTCGTTGTGATTTTCATACGAAGGCAGACGTGGGTTTTCGCAAGTGAATTATCGGCAATGCGGGCGCGGTCGGGCCGCACTGGCGGGAACGGCAGCGTTCTTCCAACGTGAATGGCTCGTCCGCGATCGGCTCCGCCTCGAGCGTCAGCGCCCTTGGATGACCTTGTAGACGATCGGCTTCGGTGTGCCGTTGAAGGCCGACGAAAGGTCGTCATAGGTCATACGCCCCTTCGCGATGGCGGTCATGCTGCGCCGGCACACGGTTTCGGCCACGGTCGCATCACTCGTCCCCACCGGCAGCTTGGCTTCCTGACGCAGCTCGTTGAGCCCGCCGGGCGTGGCCGCCGTTCTCTTGGTGCAATCGGCGATCCGATCGGCCAGCAGTTCGGGGCTATGGCCCATCGCTTCCGCGGTGGCGTCGTAGCTTGTGGATGTCACGCAGCCGCCCAGAAGCAGAAGGCTGCCAGCGGCCATGATCGGGAGAACCAGTCGAAAACGCATCATCACTTTTCCTTTGAGCAGCTTTCGCTCCGCCGATGCGGAACATCAGACCAAGACTAGGGGGCCGAGCGGGTGTCAGCGGTTCTGGAAAACGCGGACGATCTGTGGCGTGATCTGGCCGAACTGAATGGCGCGATAATCGTCGTAGCTGAGTTTGCCGGACGCCAGACCCGCCGTGGCCCGTTCGCAGCCGACCCGAACCACGTTGCTTCCCGGCGAAAGGTTCATGAGCTTGCGCATCATGTCCTTCTGCTCAGGCGTCGAGCGATTGTTTTTCACACAGGTTTCGACACTCTCGCGCCGCAACTCGGCGCTGCCCTTCAACGCTTCCGACACGGCCGAATATTGTGTCGAGCTGACGCAGCCGCCGAGCATCAGCAGGCCGACAAGCACGATCGCCCCCGCTCCCCGATGAAACATCGCCATAGCATCCCCTTCGCTTAAGGCGTGTATCGGCCCGCAAGCGGGTGACAGCGCCGACACCGAAGCCGTCCCCATCGCAGAAGGCGTTTCAGCGCTTGAGACTTGATCCCATGAAAGGCATCCGCGTCAATCAAGCACGGGCCGGATCGTTTTGAGGTTGTATTCCACTGTTGCCCGATATCCACATTTTTTGGCACCCGGCGCTGCCGCGCTTGAATGCCGATCACGATGTCGGACGCCGGCACGGCCGCATCGGGCATGAAGTCCAGAACGCCGGGGGGCTCGGATGAGCTGGCCGGAACACGGGCGAGACATCAGCCACCCGCTGGCCGGCGAAAATATCCGATAGGTCGCCGTCGCAAGCTCTTGCGCGATGTTTCTGTTGCAGCGGTTTCGTAGAGTTGCCTAATATCCCTCTGAAATTTTCAGGCAACTGCGTGCAGTGCTGAAAGCAGAACTAAGGCATGACAAGATAAATTTCGAATTTCAAGGATACGACATGCATCCGAAAAATATCGAAGCCCTGAGCCATGACATCTACGACGGGGCTTTGGATGCATCGCTTTGGCTGGAGACCATTCAATCCTGCGCCGAAGCTTTCAGCGGCGTTGGCACCGTGATTCTGCAGCCCGGCC
>NZ_BBWS01000020.1:0-38208 GCF_001463925.1 Aureimonas sp. N4
GCCTTTTGGGATTCCGCGCCGGTGGGCAACCATGGTGGCGGGACACGGTGTCCCGTCGGGATTCCCATGGCCTACCAATTCGTTCACCTCGAAGTTTTCAGCCGCAAGGGGCGGGATGGCCGGGGCACGGCGTTCGTCTTTGACGAAGCTGCGCGGAAGCTCGATGCGTGCGCGCACGTCACCGCTCCGCAGCCGCCGGAAGTCGTACATGGGGTCGACATCGACCGTGTCCGATTGCTGCACGATGAGCAGGCTGCCGCTGCCCGAACCGTTCCCGTCGGCGGGAAGGCAAGGGCGATCCGCAAGGATCAGAATACCCTACTCACCGTCGTGGCAAGCCATCCTGCGCAGATGTCCGACGTTCGCTGTCAGCCCTCCACTGCCACCGATGTCGCTGCATGGGAAGCTCGCACCGTCGCCTGGCTGCGCGACCTCTATGGTGATGCCCTGCTCTCAGTCGTTCGCCACGTCGACGAATCCCACCCGCACCTTCACGCCTTCATTGTTCCGTCGGACCCAGAGCTGCGCGCGGCGCGCCTGCATCCGGGAAGCGAGGCGAAGCGACGGGCAACCGCCGAGGCGGCTGCGGGAGACGGAGCGGCTGCGAACAAGGCGGGTGATCGGGCGTACCGCCAGGCAATGCGGGAGTGGCAGGACTCGTACTGGCATTTCGTCGGCCTTCCCTCGGGATTAGCTCGCCTAGGCCCCGGCCGTCGTCGCCTGACCCGGGCCGCATGGCAGGCCGAGCAGACCGCTGCGGCAGCCTTGAAGACCGCGAGGGAGTTGGGCACCGCAGAGGGCCGGGCTGCCGATGCGAAGGCCGTGGCGATCGTCAGCGGGGCCGTGACCAAAGCGAACCAGATCGGGCGCAAGGCATCGGAAATCATTTCCGATACGCGTCGACATCAAGCCTCTGCCGCCGCTGCCTTGAGGGCCACGAAGGAGGCAGAGGATCGGTCGGTCCAACGTGTTCGAAATGCGCAGCAAGAGGCGAATGCTATCTCGATCCGGGCTGCCGAGGAGGCTCGTCGCATCGGGTCCTTCGGGTCCCGCATCCGAAGCCTGTGGGATGGTCTGCGAAGGTCTTCAATCTGGTCGGCTGTTCGTCGAGAGGCCCAGACGGAGGTTTCTGCGGTTCGGGCCGAAGCTACGGACCTTGCGCGCCGTCTGGTGCTGGAGGTGAAAGCGCGGCGCTCTGCGGAGGCGCGTGCCGAGGCGGCATCGGACGCCGTGCGCCTCGTCGCCCTTGAACGCGATACCGCTCGCCGGACGATCGCCGCAATGGTGCCAGGCGTGCCGCGGGATGATCCTCGGCAGGCACCATCAATGGGGAGGCGGAAATGAGAAACGATGAGCGACGGCATGACAGGAACAGGCGCGGGCGGACATGCTGGAACGCAGCGCTTGCGAAGGCTCGTCGATCACGATCGAAGGCTCGCCGGAACCCGGCAAGTGCTGCCGTTGCCGACCTGCTCTTCCTGATCGTCCTCCTCGCGTCCCTCGTAGCGGACATGTTCGGTATGGTGTTCGCGATCCCGTCGGCTCCAAGACGCGCGGCCGGGGCGGCTGCGCACGAGGATGGAAGTCCTTCCCGCCCGCCGAACGAATACGAGCTTGGCATGCCAGGGCCTTGGCTGCCGTCGGTTCCGCGCAGCACCGATCGCTATCGTGGAAGGCGTCCGACGCTCTCGCGGCTTCTTCGCGACCTTCGACGGCCGTCGGCACGGAAGGACGCTGAGGCTGCCGTGCTTGCGCTCATCCCGCCCGGGGAAACGCTGCTTCGAAGCTGGGTTGCCGCGCAGCTTCTGCGACAGGACTACATGCAGCTTGCTGTCTGGGCGCGCCCGCACCTCTCGATCGCGGAGATCCTCCAGCGTTGGCAGGATGCAGCGTTTCGCCAGGCGGACGAGGACGAAGCGGCTGCACTCGAGGCTCTATCGATGTCTCCGGCTGCGCATGGAGGACCAACGGGGCGGATGTAGTCCTCTTTCCTGGAAACCCCGAGCCAGCCCCTTGCAGGGCATTGCGTCGGCTGCTCCTTGCAGCCGACGCCGTTCTTTCCCATCCTGTGACCTCTTTCCCGGAGCCACCCCTCGCTTCGCCCGTGACCGTTAAGAACCGGACGAGGGAACGGCGGAAGGGGAGTGGTGCGGGCGCAGGGAGCGCAGCGACCGAGCCTCGGTCCCCTTCCGCCGTTCCCTTGGCTGGTTCAGGTCATGAATGGGCGAAGCGAGGGGTGGCGCAGGGAGGCACGCGAGTGAACGACCACAACCCTCATGGTGCAAATCCGCAATGATTGCGGGTTTATGCATGTTCAGGATCGGTCCCTTGCCCGAGGTGCGGCCAGCGTCGAGGTCCATAGAAGAGGACGTGATATGGCGAAATCAACCAAAGTCGTCGGCCTTCTGGACAGGGGAGCAGCCGCAGCCCGCTTCGACTACGCGTTGATCCCAGACGCGGGCGCCCGCAAGTTCTTGCAGGCCGCGGCAAAAGAACTGCGCAAAGGATTGGTGTCTCTCACCGAAGCGATGTGCGTCGTCGGCGAAAAGCTCATTGAGTGTAAGCCGAAGGTGCCGCACGGCATTTGGACGATGTGGCTCGTTAGCGAAACCGGAATGTCGGAGACTTGGTCCCGGGGTTGTATGGCGATGTACGCGCGATTTGGGACCATGCCCGCTCTCTTTGCCGAACTCGATTTCGCGCTTGCGCCGACCTCCATCCTGCGTCTTGCGTCTGCCCCAGATGCAGCCGTTGAGGATGTCCTTGATCGGGTGCGCGACGGTGAGAAGCTGACGGTTGTCGCGGTTGAGGACGTGATCGACGTTCATCTAAACCGTGCGAGAGAAGCGAAGCGCTTAGCTGAACCAACTGGCCCAGAGAAGGTGCTGCGGGGGCGCAAGGCAGCGATGCGGTCACTGAAGGAGCTTTCAGACCGCGGACATTCGGAATTGATCTCGGCGGTCGTTGATCGGCTCGCAGGGGTTCTTAGTCAGGTGCAGCGCGCGCAGGAGATGGCATCCACCGCGCGGCCGGTCAGCAAAAAGACCCTTGAGAAAGAGGTGCGCGACGATGCGCAATGGCTCGTCGACGCTCTGGAACAATTATCGCAGCGCAGCGCGGTATCGAGCACGCATCTCGTTCATAGGACATTTCTGAGCCGAGAGGTCCACGAGCCGGGTCCGTGGGCTGACGTCGCGGGGGTCCTGGCCGATATTGCCTCAGCGATAGCCTGGGAGAAACTGCCAGCCTCGAAACTGCCCGCATTCCTTGAACGTGCAGAAACGGCCCTACGAGCCGTCCTCGACGAGTAGACGGCCGGAACCTCATGACGGCCCCTTCGTGTTGTCCTGAGGGTCCTTTACGGGCCTTCTAGCGGCCCTTGATCCATCCGGTGGCGGAGCATGGACACCACCCCCTTCGGTCGCCGGGGCCGGAGGCCTCTTCTCTTGGGTCGGTGGGACTATCTGAAAGCTGGTGGCTTCCGGCTCGTCGGTTAGATGCTGGCGGGACTTAGCAGGCGTCATGCGGCCCGCCTTCTTCAGGCGCAGGGACAGCTTTTCAAGGCGGGAGCGCGATCGACGGTTCCGGTTTCGGATTCCTTCAACGATCGACATCCGCTCGGCTTCGACCCACTCCGGCGACTGGCGCATCTGCCGCTCGCGCTCGATCGCCGCCTTCACGCGGTCGCGGGACTCCATGGCAGCCTTCGCCGAAGCTTCGGCCTGCATGCGTTCGACGGCCT
Source organism: Aureimonas sp. N4 (assembly GCF_001463925.1). Taxonomy (NCBI): domain Bacteria; kingdom Pseudomonadati; phylum Pseudomonadota; class Alphaproteobacteria; order Hyphomicrobiales; family Aurantimonadaceae; genus Aureimonas; species Aureimonas sp. N4. The sequence goes on from NZ_BBWS01000020.1 coordinate 3,743, forward strand.
CAGCGTTCGCGGCTGCTTCTGCTACCATGACGCACGCGGTCTCCACGTCGACAACGCGCCACTCCTTCTCGACCTTTCGAATGAATTCGCCGGAAAGGTCGAAACCGATCCGCGTGCCGTTGGGACGGCGGGAAAGCCCGAACCCAGCCAGTTTCAGCGCCCGCATGATCTGACCCGGCCGAATTTTCGACTTCCCCGATGGCCGATCGATTCTCACGCCGCAAGCGTCGGCAATCGGAAGGAGCGCAGCGGCAGACATGCGCTCAGGCAGAACGAAGCGAAGCTCGGGAGCGACGGCTCCGACGGTGACGCTCCGGGTCTCGCGATAGGACGTTTCCCTTAGTTCTCGGAACGGCATCGGGGGAAGAGGATCGACCTCTTTGGTCTCACCCCGCAGCCATTCAAGCTCGACAGGGTCGAGGTCTCGATCCGGCCACATGCCGACAGCGATGCACGCGTGTCGTGCCAAGTCCGCTGCTTTGGCGGACTCCGAGTTCGCCAAGGAAAGTTCGACATTTCGATCGTCATCGTTCTCGGCCGCTTTCGCACGCTCGCGGGCGATTGAAGCGATGTCGGTTGCCTGCCGTATCTCGCGCATCAGCCCGACCGCAAGCCGCATCCTCGGCGTGACGGGGTCTTCCCCCTCCCGCGTCGAAGCTGCCCAGAGCGTGTCCCAAAGGTCGGACGGGGATCGTCCTGCATCGAAGCCGACCCAAGTGTGGCCGCGTACGCGGCGCAGCTTCTTCCATGCTGCGAAGCGCCTCTGTTCGTCCCCATGCGTCCCTCCTGCCTCAGTGTTCTCCAGACGGGTGGCATATCGCGCCGAGTACCGAGCAACTGACTCTGGGCTCTCAATGGTCCCGTTCTGACCGACAGGGGGCGCGTATCTGGGATCGGTGTCGCCGATGACGTAGGCGCTACAGCCGGGGTCTTCACGGCGGCGTTCGGAACTGCGCTGCTCCGGTGGTGTCGACGAGAACCGCGACCAGAACGCGTCACAGACCGCGCGCGCATCCTCCAACCTCGGGCACGAGAGGAGAAGATGGCGGTGCGGGCTGCCAGACTGCTGCGGCTGCGCGTTCCACCATCCCGACGGCCGGATGCCACGCTCCCGAAGGAGCGCCATGGTACGGTGGTGCATGTCCTGGATCGCCGCGGAGGCTTCCTCAGGTCCGAGCACGGGATTCCATGCCTCCGCGCGCTTGCCTTCGTTCGTCGACGTGGCGACGTAACGCCCCGGAAGAGTGATGGTGATCCAAACCGTCCACCATCCCAGCGATGTCCATCGTGTTAGCATCGCATCCATGAGCAGTCGGCGTTTCGCGACGTCGGCAGCCTTCGCCCGCTTGTTGATTTCGGCCATCGGTATCTGCACGGTGGGATCTTCGACGCAGATCAGCCGGAGGGATTCCAGGATTTCTTCGGTTCGCCGGACATCCGCTTCATGAAGGTCCATAGCGTAGTCGGAGACGTATAGCGGACGGCCTGGCACGTTGGCGCCGCCGACGGCACCGACAGCCTGTTCGACATATGCCAGCGCTCGTCTCTGAACCTTCTTCAATCGACGGCGCTGCCATTTCTCGCAACGTCCCTTCCGATGAACAGGCTGCTGATTGGCAAGCTGCGCATTGGCATCCCTCCCGGGGAACCTAGCTGCATATCTCTGAGCCTCGGTCTTCGCGCGAGCGGCCAGCATTGCCGGGTCAAGGCCAATCAAGTCCAGGTTGTTGAAGCCGACATAGTCCACGATGGCCTTCTGCCGCTCTCGCCGACGAGCCTCGGGCATCTGCCTCAAAAACTCTCCGAGCTTGCGAGGCAGTCTGTCCGCGATCCGATCTGGGTTAAGCTCTTCTTCGTCGAGCGCAAACTGAGAGCCAGTTGGCTCGGCCCATCTCCCTTCGTCGAAGGCTTCGCACTCGGCATGGTGACGTCGCGTCTGAAGATCGGCCTCTGCACCCGCGGCAAGAAGGGTGCCTCGTGTTAGGTCGCCTGCGAAGACAGCCTGGACGCGCGCGCTGCGCTCGCGGCCATTTCTGCCGATGAACGGCAACTCGGCGATTGCCTTGGGGCGAAGCCAGATGACCCGCTGCTGGTTTTCGTCGCGACATCCGAAGGATTCGGAATGCGAAAAACCTAGGCGCTGCGGGAGCGCGTCAACAATTTTGGCTTGGGAGGGGTGGGGGGGCGTCGGCTCGATCGAGGTATGATCGAGCCGGGGGATCACCCGCTATCGCGGGCGGTCTTAACCTGTGTACAGCCTATGGACATCATCATCCTGCCTGTTGGACACGCCCCCGGAGAGCCGCTAGCTCGTTGATGGGGGCGTTTCCATTGGGCTCGACGGTGAAGCAAGCGTCAAGGGCAAGCGTCCCGGGGCTGCTGCGCGGCGCGGCAGCTTCACCTTTGCGATCCGTTTGGGGCGGGCTGATGTGTGAAAGCTGAAGCTCTCTGCATTTAGAAAATCTAGGGGAAGTGGCGATTTGAAGGCCTCGACAACCTTGCGCCGCTTTGTAGCAGACACGCGCTTCGTATAGGTTGCACCTTCGCTCTTCTTGCTTCCTTCATGCCCCATGACAGCATCGATCGATCTCTCGTCGATGTCAGAAGTCTCAACTTCCGTACGAAATGTATGTCGGAAAGAATGAAAAACTGTCTTCTTGCCAACTCCTAAGCCGATCTTAAGTCGGGAGAATGTCCGACTGAAATCAGCGCCTAGGTTTCCTTCGGCTCCGGTAGGGCGGAGGTCGGCGAACAGCCGTAGGCTTCCGTTGCTCCGACGGCTTTCAATAAGGTGCGTCAGGCCATGTTCAATAAGCCAAGGATGAACGGGAATGACGCGATCGCCTGCTTCGGTTTTTGGGTCCCATCCATCCGGATGAACCTGTATTTTGAAGCTGGGAAATCCGCCCTCCATGATGATGTCCTCTGCGACCCGCAGGCGGGCAATCTCTTCAAGCCGCATGCCGGAGTGCAGCGCCACAAGAGGCAGCCAGTGCAGGGCGCTATCCTTCGGAGCCGATCTGAAGTCGTTGGATTTGAAAAGCCGCTCAAGGTCATCAACAGACCAATCATCTCGATCTGACTTTCTTGAGCTAGTTCCATAAAACTTGTGCCCTGCAAATGGTATTGGCTGATCTCCAAAGTGATTGTTATCACGAAGCCACTCCCAGAATCCTCTCAGAGCGGAAAAGTGCCTCTTGACTGTCTTTGAAGAAAACTTGGGACTACTCGATGAAGCCGCAACCTCGATCGCTCGAAGTGCATGAACATGATTTCCTTTCCCATGCGATGAAGGTAGCCTGAATAGGGCAGAGCGAAATTCATTCGCATCTTCACGATTGAAGCTATCTGCGGACTTGTCTCCGATGATTTCAGTGAGGAGACGAATTGAAACGCGCTTCTGCTTGCAGTGATGCTCTGGAATTGCTTTGCGGCCATCGTCGCCCGGCTTCTTGATGTAATCAATCCACGTATCGATGTGCTCGCTTATTTTCAGACTGGACTTAAAAGATTGACCGTGTGTCGTCTGCCGACCAGTTGGAAGGGGAGTGTGGGCAGTTGAGGGAAGCGCATCTGGCCGAAACACCTCCTGCATTCGTTTGTCGACGAGTTCCGTCAGCATTCGGACCATAACTTCGGCCTTCTGGTCCAGAACCGCCATATCGTCCTGGCGAACATAACCCGCGTTCGACAGGGCGGCATCGGCTTCCTGACGTCGCGACCACAGTGGAGTGAGTCCGTCTTCCTCGCTTGCCCCAACTTCAACCATCCGACGGGGCAGGTCTTGATGTTCTCGACGGAGATCACCCGGTGTTCGATCATACAGGGATCGCTTAAGCTGCTCCCTCCAATGATCTTCCGAGAGCCAGAGTCTCACAGCCGCCTGAATGTCCTCATCGGAAAGCGTATCGTCGTCTGCCATCTCGAAAAGCTTTTCTGACGTTAGAAACATCACAGCGGCTCGCTGCCGAGCCAGTCGTGGCACGGCGGTCTTTAAGCTCCGGTATAGTTCTTGAACCCCGATTCGACCGTGAAGCCTTGACGGGACCCGACGTCGAAACAGAAAGGTGCTGCCTTCGCGGCACAGATAACTTGCCATTGCGCGCCCGCTTGTGGGGGTGCCGTGTGGGGGTATCCACATCACGGGCAAATCGCGCTAAATAACTGAATTCATTTGACGTTTTGGCTGGGGAACCTGGATTCGAACCAAGACTAGCGGAGTCAGAGTCCGCTGTTCTACCCTTAAACTATTCCCCAGCAGGAGAGCAGATCGTTTCGAGAGATCCGCTTTCGATCCGTTCGATCAGTTTCGCTGACCGCCGTTCGATGAATGGCGATGTAGTCGATTCGTGCGGGGGCGTCAATCGCCTTTCTGAGCTTTGCCGTCGCCACGAGACGATCAGGAGAGGCTCTGGCTGATCCGACCGGGCGATGAGGGCCAGGAAACCGAGGGAAATCGTGGAGTGTCGGCCCGCTGGATGAAAGGGTGCCTTGTGTAAAAACAACGGATGGCTACACTTCTATCCAACGAAAGCGGCCCTACGGGGGCCGAGGGGGCAGGCCGAACGCCGCTCCGGAGATATGAAGTGAACCATGAGACGAGAGAAGGTCGAGGAGCTGCCAAGGTAAAGGACGACAAGGCTTTCGGGCGAGACGGATCGAGTGAGATGTCGCAAGGCGGCGAGCGCGCGGGCGCGGAGACGGGAGAGGCGCGTGCCTCCGCCCGGCCGCAGCGCGGCGCGCCCAATGCTGGCTCCCATGCATCTCCATCAGCTGCCGGAAAGCCGTCCAAGCGCCAGAAGCGCCGTCGACGCAAGACCAATGCGCCTGCCGCACCGCCTCCGGGCGGATCGGCACTTCGCGAGCTGCCGCCAGCGCTGGGCGCGAAGGTGGCGGAGGCGGAGCGCGTGCTGCGCGAACGTAAAGGGCCACCTGGCGCGCGGCCGGGGCAGGGCAAGAATCGCCGCCGCCGCAAGGGCCGCGCAGGGTTCCCGGCGGCGGCGCAGCCCGCTGGCCCGGCGTCCGGCCGGCCAAGCCCGGCGCCGACTGCTCCGGCTGCCCCTCATGCGCCAAGCCGATCTGCCGCGACGCATGGTGCGCCTCGTGTGCCGGCTTATGCCGCGCTTGATCTCGGCACCAACAATTGCCGGCTCCTGATCGCGGTGCCGACAAGGCCCGGGCAGTTCCGTGTCATCGACGCCTTTTCGCGCATCGTGCGCCTGGGCGAGGGGTTGGGGCGTACGGGAAGCCTCGCGGGGACCGCGATGGATCGCGCCGTCGCGGCGCTGGAAATCTGCAGCCACAAGCTGTCGGCGCGCGAGATTCGCGGTGCGCGGCTGATCGCGACGGAAGCCTGCCGATCGGCGGCCAACGGGCGCGAGTTCATCACGCGCGTTCAACGCGAAACGGGCCTGCGGCTGGAGATCGTCAGCCGTGAAACCGAGGCCCGGCTGGCCGTGTCCGGCTGCGGCTCGCTGATCGACCGATCGGCGCGCGGCGCGGTTCTGTTCGACATTGGCGGCGGCTCGACGGAAATCGCGCTTCTGGACCTCCGGCGCGGCACCAATCGCCGGCTCGCCAACAATATCGTGGCCTGGACCTCGCTGCCGGTCGGCGTCGTCTCGCTGGCTGAGAAACACGGTGGGCGCAATGTCACGCCCGAACTGTTCGAGCATATGGTGCGCGAAGTCGAGGCGATGATTCACGCCTTTCCCGGCCGCAACCGGCTCGCCGACCTCGTGGGACGGGACGGGTTCCATCTCCTGGGCACCTCGGGCACCGTCACGACGCTGGCCGGAATCCAGCTGGGGCTGGAGCGCTACGACCGGCGGCAGGTGGACGGGCTCTGGCTGAACGACCGGGACGTGGACGGCCTCGTCGGCAAGCTGCTCGGCTGGAGCTTCGAGGAGCGCGTCGCCAACCCCTGCATCGGCTCGGATCGGGCCGATCTGGTTCTGGCGGGCTGCGCTATTCTCCAGGCCATCCGGCGCGTGTGGCCGGCCAAGGTCCTTCGGGTGGCGGACCGGGGGCTGCGTGAGGGATTGCTCACGGAAATGATGGTGGCGGACGGCGTGTGGCGCCGCCCGGCATCCCACTTGGCAGGAACAGGACAGGCAGGATCGGACGCGTGACAGGTTCAGGACGAGGCGACGATCGCGGGCTGACGGTCCGCGTCAAGAAGAAGCGTGGGCTGAAAGTGTCCTCCCGCCGCTGGCTGGAGCGCCAGCTGAACGATCCCTATGTCCGCCGCGCCAAGGCGGACGGCTACCGCTCGCGCGCGGCCTACAAGCTGATCGAGATGGACGATCGCTACAAGCTCCTGAAGAAGGGCATGAAGATCGTCGATCTCGGCGCCGCGCCGGGCGGCTGGTGTCAGGTCGCGGTGGAGCGCACGGCGACCAAGCCAGACGACGCGCGGGTCGTCGGCATCGACTATCTGCCGGTCGATCCGATCCCCGGCGCGACGATTCTGGAACTCGACTTTCTCGACGACAGCGCGCCCCAACGCCTGATCGAGGCTCTGGGCGGCGATCCCGACATCGTCCTGTCGGACATGGCCGCGCCCACCACGGGCCACCGCCGCACCGACCATCTGCGCACATTGCACCTGTGCGAGGTCGCGGCCGATTTCGCGATCCGCACGCTGCGGCCGGGCGGCCATTTCCTGACCAAGACCTTCCAGGGCGGCACGGAAGGGGAGCTTCTGGCGCTTCTCAAGAAGAACTTCCGCTCGGTCCATCATGTGAAGCCGCCGGCGTCGCGCGACGGATCGGTGGAACTCTACGTGCTCGCCAAGGATTTTCGCGGCCGGCGCAAGCCCGACGCGGAAGGCGACGACAGCGAGCCCGAGTACGAGACGGGCGACGAGGCCTGATCAACGCCAGCGATATGGAAAAAGGGCGGCTCCGAAGGCCGCCTTTTTTGTGGGTATTGTCCTATTCCGCCGGAACGCGCCGCCCCGCGACCTCCGCCCCGGCATCGGCCGGCAGGCGCAGGAAGGCGAGGGTGGAAAGCACGGTCACGACGCCGACCACGAAGAAGGCGAGCGTGAAGTCGCCAAGCATCGCGCTGTCGCGCCCGTGCCAGATCATGCTGCCTTCCAGCACGGCGCCGGCCACAGCGACGCCGCCGGCAATGGCGACCTGCTGGAACGCGGCCAGAAGTGCCGTCGCGTCGCCGGTCTTGGCTTGCGGCACGTCGGCAAAGGCCAGCGTGTTGACGCCCGTGAAGAAGAGCGAGCGAAAAAAGCCGCCGATCAGGAGAAGAAGCACCAGCACCGCCAGCGGCATGTCAGGCCGATAGAAGCCGAGCGCGCCCATGAGGACGCCGCCCACGACGGCGGCACTGAGCAGGGTCACCCGAAAGCCGAACTGTTTCAGGATCGGCTTCACCAGCGTCTTCATCATCATCGCCCCGCCGATCGACACGGCGCTGATCAGGCCAGACTGAAAGGGCGAATAGCCAAAGCCGAGCTGGAGCATGAGCGGGAACAGAAACGGCACGGCGCCCGCCCCGATGCGGAACAGGCCGCCGCCGACCACGGCCGCGCGCAGGGTCGCAATACGAAAGAGACGAAGCTCCACCACGGGCCGCTCGTGCCGACGGGCATGTCTGACATAGATCAGCGCGAAGACGAGGCCCATCACGGTCGTGGCGACACCCACCGACGGCGGCAAGGCGGGCAGGGACACGACGGACAGACCGAACACGACGCCCGCGCACGCCAGACCCGACAGCACGAAACCTGGCCAGTCGAACTGCGTGTCGCGGATCGGCTCGATGAACGGCAGGAAGCGCTGCGCCAGCATCATTCCGATCACGCCGATCGGCAGGTTGATGAAGAAGATCCAGCGCCAGTTGGCATAAGTCGAGATCGCGCCGCCGAGCGGCGGGCCGATCAGCGGGCCGATCAAGGCCGGGATGGTGAACCAGGCCATGGCACTTACAAGGTCGGAGCGCGGCACCGCGCGAACGAGAAGCAGCCGCCCGACCGGCGTCATCATGGCGCCGCCGATCCCTTGGAGGAAGCGCGCGGCGACGAAGCCTTCCAGCGAATTGGCAAAACCGCAGGCCAGCGAGCCGAGCATGAAAATGCCGATCGCCATCTGGAAGACGGCGCGCGCGCCGAACCGATCCGCCATGCGGCCCGAGATCGGGATGAAGACGGCGAGCGAGACGTAATAGCTCGTCAGCGCGAGCTTGAGGGCGATCGGGCTTGCGCCGATGTCGCGGGCAATGGTCGCGAGCGAGGTCGCGATGACGGTCGAGTCGATGTTCTCCATGAACAGCGCGACGGCGAGGACGACAGGGACGATGCGTTTCACGGGACGAGAATCCGAAAGGGGCGGAACGGCTGTATCCGAACAGGCGAAAGGCGGGCGGACCCGCCATCACGCCCGCCCGGGCTGGCGCCGGGACGCGCATTCCGGCTTCCTTCGGGGTCCGGCTGGCCTGACGCAGGGGGCGAACCCCGCTGCCTCCGGTCGGGCCACGAACGAAGCCGGCGCGACTCGTACCCTGCGCCATTGAGCATCAAGGACACCGCAACAACGGCGGGAAGAGGGAAGCGTTGCTCGCCTCAAATGACATGATGCGCTTTTCACGAAAAGGGGAGCGCCTTGCCGCGCCCCACTCAAATCGCATGTTGGTCTGACATTCGCGGTGACATGCTGGAGGCACCTGGCCCTTTCGCCCGGGATGCCTAGCTTGGAGGGAGAACGGCCATGCCGAACACGGGACGTTTCAACCGCCGCGAGGCGATCATGGTGGCGGCCGGCGGTCTGGCGGCCACGAGCCTAGGGCTAGGCCCCGCTGCGGCTCAGGACTCGGCGGCCGGCACGGCAAGATCGGAGACGAGCATGACGAGCGAAGACACGCATCCCCTGGCGCCCGGCTGGCACCGCTTCACCTTGGGCGACGCGCGCGTCACGGTGATCCTCGATGGCGTTCGCCCCGGCGAGGGTCCGCACCCGACCTTCGGCGAGAACCAGAGCGCCGAGACTGTGGGCGATCTCATGGCGGCGAACCGGCTGCCGCGTGATCGCTTCGTCAATTTCTTCAATGTCGTCATCGTGGAAACCGGCGGAAAGACGGTGCTGGTCGATACCGGCTTTGGCGAGGGCGGGCGCGCCAATGGCATGGGCCTTCTGCGGCAGCGGATGCAGGCGGCCGGCTTCCAGCCTGGGAACATCGATGTCGTCGCGCTGACCCATCTGCATGGCGACCATATTGGCGGCCTGACAGAGGGAGACGCGCCGGCCTTCCCGAACGCGTCGATCGTCGTCGGGCGACAGGAAATGGAATTCTGGACTTCAGATGAGGCGAAGAACGGTCCGCGCGCCGAGAATGCCAAGGCGGTCGAGACGAAGCTCGGACCCTTCAAGGACAAGACCCGGCTGGTGGAGGACGGCGGCGAGATCGTGCCCGGCATGGTGGCGCGCGCCGCTTTCGGCCACACGCCCGGAATGCTCTGCTTCGAGGTCGGCTCGGGCGACAAGACCGTGGTGCTGACGGCCGATACGTTCTCGCAGTTCGTCGTGTCCTTCCAGAAGCCGGACTGGCATGTGCGCTTCGACCAGGACAAGGAAGCGGCCGCCGAGACGCGCCGGCGCTGGGCCGCGAAGCTCGCGGAGTCGGGCACACCCTTGATCGGCTATCACCTGCCGTTTCCGGGGATCGGCTATGTGCAGGCGGAGGGGGACGCGTTCCGCTTCGTGCCGGAGACATACCAGACCCTCGTTTCCAACTGAGAGCCTGTTTGGCAACGCGCCGGCTGAGGGCCGGCGAGGGAGTTTTTGTTCCTGTGAGGCGCCAAACGCAGTCGATGCCGGTGGCATCGGCGAGGATTGGCAACGAAACAGGGGCGAAAAGGACCCGCCGGGCCGACCCGGTCGGGTTGTCAAACAGGCTCTGCGCCCGGCGGCTTTCCTTCCGCCGGACACCGTGCTACGAGCCCGTGCCAATCCTCGACAATCCGGCGCCCTTCCAGGCGCCGCATTCCATTTAAGGACTGGCCCATGGCTCGCATCATCGAAACAGCCACCGGTGCGCTTGCGCTCACCTTCGACGACGTGCTGCTGCAGCCGGGTCATTCCGAGGTCATGCCGGGGCAGGTCGATGTGCGCACCCGCATCACCCGCTCGCTGCATCTGAACATTCCGATGCTCTCCGCCGCCATGGACACGGTGACGGAATCGCGTCTCGCCATCGCCATGGCGCAGGCCGGCGGCATCGGCGTCATCCATCGCAACCTGACGCCCGCCGAACAGGCCGAGCAGGTTCGGCAGGTGAAGAAGTTCGAAAGCGGCATGGTGGTGAACCCCGTCACCATCGGCCCCGACGCGACGCTGGGCGACGCGCGCACGCTGATGCAGGTCCACCGTATTTCCGGCATTCCGGTGGTGGAGAATGGCGGCAAGGGCGGCCAGACCAAGGGCCGGCTCGTCGGCATCCTGACCAATCGCGACGTGCGCTTCGCCTCCGACGATCGCCAGAAGATCTTCGAGCTGATGACGCGCGAAAATCTCATCACCGTGCGCGAGAATGTCGATCAGGCCGAGGCCAAGCGCCTTCTGCACAAGCATCGCATCGAGAAGCTCCTCGTCGTGGACGGCGAGGGCCATTGCATCGGCCTCATCACGGTCAAGGACATCGAGAAGTCGCAGCTGAACCCCAACGCCGCCAAGGACGCGCAGGGCCGTCTGCTCGCGGCTGCCGCGACCAGCGTCGGCGATGACGGGTTCGAGCGCGCCGAGCGCCTGATCGACGCGGGGATCGACCTCATCGTCATCGACACCGCGCATGGCCATTCGCAGCGGGTGCTGGACGCCGTGGCGCGCGTCAAGAAGATGTCCAACGAAGTGCAGATCATCGCCGGCAATGTCGCGACGCCGGGTGGCACGCAGGCGCTGATCGACGCGGGCGCGGACGGCGTGAAGGTCGGCATCGGGCCGGGCTCGATCTGCACCACGCGCATCGTGGCGGGCGTCGGCGTGCCGCAGCTCTCCGCGATCATGGATGCGGTGGCGGTGGCCGACAAGGCCGGCGTGCCCATCATCGCCGATGGCGGTATCAAGTTCTCCGGCGATCTTGCCAAGGCGTTGGCGGCGGGCGCGTCGGCCGCCATGGTCGGCTCGCTTCTGGCCGGCACCGAGGAAAGCCCCGGCGAGGTCTATCTGCACCAGGGCCGTTCGTTCAAAGCCTATCGCGGCATGGGCTCGGTCGGCGCCATGGCGCGCGGCTCGGCCGATCGCTACTTCCAGGCCGAAGTGCGCGACACGCTGAAGCTCGTGCCGGAAGGCATCGAGGGACAGGTGCCCTACAAGGGCCCGGTCGGCAATGTGATTCACCAGCTGACCGGCGGCCTGCGCGCGGCCATGGGCTATACGGGTGCGGCGACGCTGGAAGAGTTCCGGGAGAAGGCGACCTTCGTGCGTATCTCCAACGCGGGTCTGCGCGAGAGCCACGCCCATGACGTGACCATCACCCGCGAAAGCCCCAACTATCCCGGCTTCGGCGGCTAATCGCTCGAAAATTTTCTGATCAGATCGAGGCCGGCGGTGCTTGGGTATCGCCGGCCTTTTCGTGTCCGCTCCCCTCGGCCGGGCCGAGGCAGGCGCGGATCATCTCGGCGAGACGCTCGAAATCGGAGCGCCGGCCCGACGAGGTGCGGAAGGCGAGCGCCAGATGGCGCGAGGGAGCGGGGGTTTCGAAGGGCAGGAAGCGGATGCCGCCGGCGCGCGCTTCCGTCTCGACCGCGCTTTGCGGCACGAGCGTTACGCCTAGGCCCCCCGCCACCATGCGCATCAGCGTGTTAAGGCTGGTGGCACCGAGCGTCGCCAGATCGCGCTGCTCCGCGATGCGGCAGACATCCAGCGCCTGATCGCGCAGGCAATGACCTTCTTCCAAGAGAATCAGGCGCTCGCTCTCCAGCTGGCTGGGGGACACGGGGGCGGGGATGCGATCGCCGCTCCCTTCCGGCACGGCCAGCAGAAACGGGTCCTCGCAGAGCGGAATGGTCGACACTCCCTTGCGCTCCACCGGCAGCGCCTGAACCACGCAGTCGAGATCACCCCGCGCCAACTCGTCGGCGAGCACTGCCGTCACGTTCTCGCGCACGCCGACCGTGAGGCGCGGATAGGAGCGCGCGAGTTCCGCCAGAAGACCCGGCAGAAGATAGGGCGCGAGCGAGGCGATGATTCCGATGCGCAGTTGGCCGACGAGAAGCTCGCCATGGGCCTGCGTCAGGGCTTCGAGGTCGCGCACCTCGGCCAGAATGCGCCGCACCCGCCGCTTCACCCGCTCGCCCTCCGGCGTTACCGCGACGCCGGTGGACCTGCGCTCGAACAGGGCTGCGCCGAAATACTCCTCAAGCTGAGCGATCTGCGCCGAAAGCGCGGGCTGCGAGATGTTGAGGCGGCGCGCGGCCTGCCCAAAATGCAGGGTCTCGCTGAGAGCCTCGAAATAGCGGAGCTGGCGGAGCGTGAGCATGTCGATCAGATAAACTGATCGGGAGAGATTGGAAATACGATTGGAAATTATCGAGGGAATCGGATTGGAATGGCTCCAACTTCAAGGACGGAGGTTTCCATGACCGACAGACCGCGGCTTACCACGACGGCTGGCGCGCCGCTCTCCAGCAACCAGAATGCCAAGACCGTCGGCCGCAACGGCCCCGTGCTTCTGGAAGATTATCAGCTGATCGAGAAGCTGGCGCATCAGAACCGCGAGCGCGTTCCCGAGCGCGTCGTCCATGCCAAGGGCTGGGGCGCCTTCGGCACGTTGACCGTCACGGACGACATCACGCGCTACACGCGCGCGAAGGTCTTCGCCAAGGTCGGAAGCAAGACCGAAATGCTGGCCCGCTTCTCGACGGTCGCCGGCGAGCAGGGCGCGGCGGATGCCGAGCGCGACGTGCGCGGCTTCTCGCTGAAGTTCTACACCGAGGAAGGCAACTGGGACATCGTCGGCAACAACACGCCGGTGTTCTTCGTGGCCGACCCCTATAAGTTCCCCGACTTCATCCACACGCAGAAGCGCCACCCGCGCACCAATCTGCGCTCGGCGACGGCCATGTGGGACTTCTGGTCGCTGTGCCCCGAGTCGCTGCATCAGGTCACGATCCTGATGTCGGACCGCGGCATCCCGGTCGACCCCTCGCGCATGAACGGCTACGGTTCGCACACGTTCTCGCTGTGGAACGACAAGGGCGAGCGGTTCTGGGTGAAGTTCCACTTCAAGACCCAGCAAGGCCACAAGACGCTGACCAACGAGGAAGCCGAGCAGGTCATCGCGAAGTCTCGCGAGTCCTACCAGGAAGCCCTCTACGGCATGATCGAGGCCGGCAACTTCCCGAAGTGGACCATGTACATTCAGGTCATGCCTGAGATGGAAGCCGAGGAGTTCGAGCAGAAGACCGGCTGGAGCGCGTTCGACCTGACCAAGGTCTGGCCGCACGGCATGTATCCGCTCATCCGCGTCGGCGAGATGGAGTTGAACCGCAATCCGGACAACTACTTCACCGAGATCGAGCAGTCCGCCTTCAACCCGTCCAACGTGGTGCCGGGCATCGGCTTCTCGCCGGACAAGATGCTGCAGGGTCGTCTCTTCTCGTATCCGGACGCACATCGCTACCGCATCGGCGTCCATTACGAGTCGCTGGATGTGAACAAGCCGCGTTCGCCGGTGAACCACTATAACCGCGACGGCTCCATGCCCTTCGGCCTGCGCACCAACCCGGACGCCTATTACGAGCCGAACTCGTTCGGCGGCCCGGTGGAAGACCCGAGCGTGGAAGAGCCGCCGCACCGCTATAGCGGCCAGGTCGGGCGCTACGAGTACCGCGCCGAGGCCGACCACTATTCGCAGCCGCGCGCGCTGTTCAACCTGTTCGACGATGCGCACAAGCAGCGCCTGTTCAAGACGCTGGCCGGCGCCATGCAGGGCGTGCCGGAGTTCATCGTGGAGCGTCAGCTCGCCCATTTCGATAAGGTCGATCCGGCCTATGGCGCGGGCGTGCGAAAGGCGCTGTCCGAACAGGGCCGCGACGACGCGCAGGCGAGCCTGACCACGAGCCATTCGGCGGCGGCCGCCGAGTAATCGCGGCTACGCTCGAACCAAGATGAAGAGGGCCGGGAGCAATCCCGGCCTTTTGCTTTTACGCCATGGCCTTGGAGCCGATGGCTTGAGAAAGCGCGGCCGCGAAACTACCAAGCGGGTCAGAGATACGAAGAAGGAGCCATCATGCGGCTGGGCGGACGGATCGCGGCGGCGGTCGAGGTGATCGAGGACATGACGGCACGCCGCCGTCCGGTGGCCGACGCGTTGAAGGACTGGGGCCTCGCCCATCGTTTTGCCGGCTCCGGCGACCGATCGGCGATCGGCAACATGGTCTATGATGTCTTGCGCCGCCGCCGGTCGCTGGCGCACCGCATGGGAAGCGAAGCGCCACCCGCGCTGGTCTTCGGCGCCGTGCTCGACGCGGGCCATGCGCAGGCTGACCTCCGCGCCGCGCTGGAAGGCGATCGTTTCGCGCCCCCATTGCCGAGCGATGACGTGCTCCAGCGTTTTCTTTCAAGCGAGAGCCTGGAGGACGCGCCCGAGGCCGTCGCGGCCGATGTGCCGGACTGGCTGGCCGGCCCGCTCAAGGCTTCGCTCGGCGACGATTGGATCGCGGAAGCGTGCGCCCTGTCGGACCGCCCGCCGCTCGACATGCGCGCCAATCTGCTGAAGGCGGAGCGAAACGACGTTCTGGCGGACCTGAAGCCCTTCGCGGCCGAGCCGACACCGCTCTCGCCTTGGGGCCTGCGCATCGCGCCGATCGAGGGGGAGGGGCGGCACCCCAATGTGCAGGTCGAGCGCGGCTTCCAGACCGGCCTGTTCGAGATTCAGGACGAAGGCTCGCAGATCGCCGCGCTGCTGGCGGGCGCACAAGCTGGCACGCGCATTCTTGACTATTGCGCGGGCGCGGGCGGCAAGACGCTGGCGCTCGCCGCCGCCAGCGGCAACGCCGCCGAAATCCACGCCTTCGATGCCGACCGCCAGCGCCTTGCGCCGATTTGGGATCGCCTCGCACGCGCCGGGGCAGAGGGCGTCGAAGTTCACAGCCCCCGCGACGATCTAGCTCCGCTGCACGGGACGATGGATCTCGTTTTGGTGGATGCGCCCTGCACGGGCGCAGGCACCTGGCGCCGGCGGCCGGACGCGAAATGGCGTCTGAGCGAGTCGCAACTGCAAAAGCGCATGGCCGAACAGGACACAGTTCTGGAAAAAGCCTCGGCCTTCGTGAAGCCCGGTGGCCGTCTCGCCTATGTCACTTGCTCGGTGCTGCGCGAGGAAAATGCCACCCGCGTCGAGGCTTTCGTCGCAGACCATCCCGAGTTTCGTCTGTGCGACGCCGAGGCCATTTGGGCCGAGAAGCTGCCGGACGCGCCGACATCCTACCATTCCGAGCGACTGGCGGATGGCGCTGTGCTGACCTTGACGCCGCTGCGCTCGGGAACGGACGGCTTCTTCTTCGCCATGCTGGAGCGCGCGGCATGAAGTCGGTCCTTTCGCTCGTTGTTTTTCTCGCCGTTTCGCTCGGCGGCGGGGCCTGGATCGGCACGATCGCGCGGCCGGACGGATGGTATCGCCATCTCGCCAAGCCCTGGTTCAATCCGCCGGACTGGATCTTCGCGCCGGTCTGGTCGGTGCTGTATGTGCTGATCGCGCTCGCCGGCTGGCGCATCTGGCAGTCTAAGAATCGCAAGGCGCTCTCGGCCTGGGTGATCCAGATGGCGCTGAATTTCCTATGGCCGCCGCTCTTCTTCAACGCTCATGCGACCCTGCCGGCGCTGGTCGTGATCCTCGGACTGCTCGCCTCGATCCTGATATTCCTGGGACGAACCGGCGAGAGGGATCGCTTCGCCTTCTGGTGCTTCGTGCCCTATGCCGTCTGGGTGTCCTACGCGTCGCTTCTCAACGCCGCGATCCTGAAGCTGAACGGATGAGCGAAGCCACCACCCACGCCGTCGAGATCTGGAGCGGACGCCGCATTCTCTTCGTCATGGCGGCTCCCGCCGAATATGGCGCGGAGCTTCAGCGACGCATCCGCCCGCTGATGACCGGCATCGGCCCGATCGAGGCCGCGCTCGAAACCGGCATCGCCCTTCAGCGCTTGCAAGATCAGGGCACGCCGCCCGATCTCCTGGTTTCGCTCGGCTCGGCCGGCGCGCGCCATCTGGAGCAGGGCCGTGTCTATCAGGCCTCCAGCGTCTCCTGGCGCGATATCGACGCCTCGCCGCTCGGCTTCACCAAGGGCGTGACGCCGCTGGTGGATCACCCGGTCGCCGTGCCGCTTGCAACGCCCTTGCCCGGCATTCCGGCCGCGCGGCTGTCCACCGGCGGCAACGTCGTCTCCGGCCTCGGCTACGAGACGATCGACGCCGATATGGTCGACATGGAAACCTTCGCCGTCTGGCGCGCGGCGCATCGCTTCGCGGTTCCCCTTCTGGCCCTTCGCGGCATCTCGGACGGTGCGGAAGAGCTGCGCCAATACACCGACTGGACGGCGCTTCTTCCCACGCTCGACCGCGAGCTGGCGATGGCCCTCGATCATCTCAAACGCGGCCTCGAAGAGGGCACGCTGACGGTTTGAAAGGGATCGGAGGGGCAGTCCCTCCGGCCTTTCGTGGTCTTCCCCGATGCAGCGCGAGAATCGGTTTCCTAAGGAAGGCTCCGTCGCGGTGGGAAACAAGGGCGAAGAATGACGCCTGGACCGCAGCAGGACGACGCTTGCGCGACAAACCGCTCTCGGCCTTCAGTCCGGAGCGCGAGGCTCTTGCCTTTTGCAGCGCCTTATCTAGAAGTCCGCCATGACCCAGCACCTCGATACCATCCTCATCGTCGATTTCGGCTCCCAGGTCACGCAGCTCATCGCGCGCCGCGTGCGCGAGGCCGGCGTCTATTCCGAGATCGTGCCGTTCCAGTCGGCGGAAGAAGGCTTCCGCCGGTTGAATCCGAAGGCCGTGATCCTCTCCGGCTCGCCCGCGTCCACCACCGAAGAGAACTCGCCGCGCGCGCCCGAGATCATCTTCTCGTCCGGCATTCCGGTTCTCGGCATCTGCTACGGCCAGCAGACCATGTGCGCCCAGCTCGGCGGCAAGATCGAGGGCGGGTTGCATCGCGAGTTCGGCCGCGCCTTCCTCGAAGTGCAGAAGTCCTCGCCGCTCTTCGACGGCATCTGGGCCGAGGGCACGCGCCATCAGGTCTGGATGAGCCATGGCGACCGCGTCACCGCGCTGCCCAAGGGCTTCGAGATCATCGCCGCTTCGCCGGGCGCGCCCTTCGCGGCCATCGCCGACGAGGCCCGCCGTTTCTACGGCGTGCAGTTCCACCCCGAAGTGGTTCACACGCCAGACGGCGCCAAGCTGATTTCCAACTTCGTCCACCGTATCGCGGGTCTCAAGGGCGACTGGACCATGGCCGCCTTCCGCGAGCAGGCGATTGGGGAAATCCGCGCCAAGGTCGGCGATGCCCGCGTCATCTGCGGCCTGTCGGGCGGCGTCGATTCGTCGGTCGCGGCCATCCTGATCCATGAGGCGATCGGGGATCAGCTGACCTGCATCTTCGTGGACCACGGCCTCCTGCGCATGGGCGAGGCGGAGCAGGTCGTCGGCATGTTCCGCGACCATTACAACATCCCGCTCGTGCATGTGCAGGCGCAGGACCTCTTCATCGGCGCGCTCGAAGGCGAGATGGACCCCGAGGTCAAGCGCAAGACGATCGGCCGCCTGTTTATCGAGACATTCGAGGCCGAGGCGAAGAAGATCGGCGGCGCGGACTTCCTGGCGCAGGGCACGCTCTACCCCGACGTGATCGAAAGCGTGTCCTTCACCGGTGGCCCCTCGGTGACGATCAAGTCGCACCACAATGTCGGCGGTCTCCCCGAGCGCATGAACATGAAGCTCGTGGAGCCGCTGCGCGAGCTCTTCAAGGACGAGGTTCGCGAGCTCGGCCGCGAGCTTGGCCTGCCCGAGCAGTTCGTCGGCCGCCATCCGTTCCCCGGCCCGGGCCTCGCCATCCGCTGCCCCGGCGGCATCACGCGCGAGAAGCTCGAAATCCTGCGTCAGGCCGACGCAATCTATCTCGACGAAATCCGCAAGGCCGGTCTTTACGACGCGATCTGGCAGGCCTTCGCCGTGCTTCTGCCGGTGCAGACGGTCGGCGTCATGGGCGACGGTCGCACCTACGAGTTCGTCTGCGCCCTGCGCGCCGTCACCTCGGTGGACGGCATGACGGCAGATTTCTACGCCTTCGACATGGAATTCCTGGGCAATGCCGCGACCCGCATCATCAACGAGGTCAAAGGCATCAATCGCGTCGTCTACGACGTGACGTCCAAGCCGCCCGGCACGATCGAGTGGGAATGATTTCCGCTCATCCGGGCGTATTGGAAGACACGCTGCGCTTCGACTCGAGGAGCTAAAATAGAACGGAAATTCGCCCCACAAGTTTCGCAGTCTATCGCGGAGCCAGATTCTGTGGACCTGGCGAGTTCCCCGATCGGCTGAGGCGTGATTCAAGGCCGCCTTTCACAAAGGCGGCCTTGGCGCGAGGGGATCTGTCGGACGGAAAATGGGCCGTCATCGGCGAAATTCGGCCGGCCGAACGGGGTGGAAAGGCGCACCCGGCTCATGACAACCGCCGTTTTCTCGACGGCATGCTGTTTGTCCTGGCCGTTCCCGCCCTCTTGGCCATGCCGGTGGGCAAGCCGCGTCTGATGCTCGCCGGCAAAGGTTGCGACGGCGAGGAGTTTCGCCAGTCCTCGCTTTTGAAAGGTGTCATGCGGGCGATCCCACCCAAGGCCAACCGTCGTAGCTCGGCCGTTTTCGACTTGCGTCAGTATCGTGATCGCAGTCGTATCGAGCGCATGTTCGACCGACTGAAAGCAGGCTCGCCGCGTCGCCCTGCGCTACGACAAAACCGCCATGCCTTCCGAGCCTTCCTATGCCTCGCCACCTCGCGCATCTGGCTGAAGGACCATGTCAACAGATCCCAGGTTCAGCCGGGGCAGAAGCGCTTCGCATAGCAGCGTGCGGATCGGACGGTATGAGTGCTCTCTTGGAAGCTTGAGATCGGTTCGAGGCGATAGACGCCACGGCAAACGCGAAGTTTCGGATGCTCTCTCCGTCAGGTTATACAAAGCCGCTGTTCCATCAGAGAGATGCCGGCCGATGTTCGCGAAAGGCAGCCGCCAGCATCCGCAGAGCCTCGCGCGATCTGGTGTCCGACAGTGTCGTATGCAGCACGATTTCGAATGGTGCGAGTTCGGGCAGGTGGTAGCGTTCGCCGACATCGACCGTGCCGAGCGGTGCCACGCGGGGCAAGAATGGCGCTATGGCGAGGCCCGCCGACACGGCGGCCATGACCGCTGAGGAACCGCCACCCAGGAAAGATTCGGTCCAGGCGATCCCGGCGGCATCGAGAGCACGTTTGGCGACGTCATGAACGCCGCAGGCCGGCGATAACGCGGCGAGGCGGATCGACTGGCCTTCACGATGCTCGAAGGTCGGCGCGGCGAACCAGCCCAGGCGCTCCTTTGCCAGGACGTCCCCGTCGCGCCGGTCGTCTTCCCGGCCGACGATCGCGGCATCGACGTCGCCACGATCGAACGCGTCAAGCAGCGCTCGGGAGGTGTCGATCCGCACCTCGATCGTCATCGCCGGGTCATGGGCATTGAGACGCGCGAGCAATGTCGGGACTTCCGGGCCGGCGATATGGGCGGCGATCCCCAGCGTGAAGCGCCGGACTGCCGTCGGCGACAATCCGGCCACGGCCCGCTCGTGGGCCGCCAGAAAGTCGCGCGCGCCATCGATGAAAGCCGCGCCCTGTACGGAGAGCCTCACCATACGCGGCGTTCGTTCGATGAGCTTGTGACCCACACGATCTTCGAGGCGCTTGAGCTTGACGCTGATCGCACCTTGCGTTGTCCCCAGCGCCTCGGCCGCACGGGTGAAGCTTTTCAGATCGGCAATGGTCACAAAGGCCCGAACGGCATCGACATCGAGAATGGTCATGGCGATCTATGTACATTCGTTGTCACTGAAATGCGCAGCCATATCATTCAGTTGTGATGGGTGTTCGATTACGTCGATGGTCACGAACAATATGTGCGGGGACCACGATGCCATTGTCCAATCAATCCCGAAATCGGATAGCGCTGGCCGGTGCGTGCCTTGCATCGCTGATGTTCGGGCTCGAAATCTCCAGCGTGCCAGTCATCTTGCCCACTCTGGAGCATGTCCTCGAAGCCGACTTCAACGGCCTTCAATGGATCATGAACGCCTACACCATCGCTGTCACGACAGTGTTGATGGCGACAGGGGCGCTGGCGGATCGCTACGGCCGCAAGCGCCTATTCATCGCCAGCGTCGTCACATTCGGGATCACGTCTGTCGTGTGCGGGCTGGCGTCGAGCACGCCGGTGCTGATCGCCGCACGCCTCCTCCAAGGAAGCAGCGGCGGCGCGATGCTGATCTGTCAGATCGCCGTCCTGTCGCATCAATTCGCGGATGCGGCCGAGCGCGGTAAGGCATTCGGTACCTGGGGGATCGTCTTCGGCTTGGGGCTGGGCTTCGGGCCGATCATCGGTGGCGCGATCGTCGCGATCTCAAACTGGCAATGGGTATTCCTGGCCCACGGGCCGCTCGCGCTTGTGACGCTTTTGCTTGTTGTGGACGGCGTGCAGGAATCGCGCGATCCGGACGCGAAGGGGCTCGATGTCGCCGGCGTCGCTACACTGTCGCTGGCCGTGTTTTGCCTCGCATTCTTTATGACGCAGGGGCCGGCGCTCGGCTTTGCCAGTCCGATGGCGCTCGGGATTGCCGCCGCCGCAGGCGTGAGCTTTCTGGCATTCCTCGTTGCCGAGCGGGTCAATCCGCGGCCGATGTTCGACTTTGCCGTATTCCGCATCCGCCCCTTTTCCGGCGCTCTGCTCGGCTCGGTCGGCATGAACTTCAGCTTCTGGCCGTTCATGATCTATCTGCCGATCTGGTTCCAGAGCGGTCTCGGCTATGACGCCGCGACGGCTGGTTTGTCGTTGCTGGCCTATACGATACCGACTTTGATCGCGCCGCCGCTCGGCGAGCGGCTGTCGCTGCGCTATCGGCCGGGTGTCGTCATTCCGGCAGGACTCTTCACGATCGGTCTCGGCTTCTTCCTGATGAAGATCGGCAGCGGCGTCTCGCATCCGAGCTGGGCGACGATGCTGCCCGGTGCGCTGATCGCCGGCACGGGCCTTGGCCTCACCAACACACCGGTCACCAATACGACGACGGGATCCGTGCCGAGCGCCCGCGCCGGTATGGCGTCTGGGATCGATATGAGCGCTCGGATGATCTCGCTCGCCGTCAACATCGCCCTGATGGGCTATATCCTCGTCAGCGGCGTGCGGGCCCACATTGCCGACGCCTTGCCTGACACAGCAGACGCATTGAGCCTGCGTTCGGCCGCGGAACGCATCGCGGCGGGCGACCTGACGGCGCTCGGCCGGCTGCTGCCCAACCTGTCG
The DNA here is from genome assembly GCF_001463925.1 of Aureimonas sp. N4. Classification (NCBI taxonomy): domain Bacteria; kingdom Pseudomonadati; phylum Pseudomonadota; class Alphaproteobacteria; order Hyphomicrobiales; family Aurantimonadaceae; genus Aureimonas; species Aureimonas sp. N4. The sequence continues at coordinate 25,293 of NZ_BBWS01000020.1, forward strand.
TCGGCCGATGCCACGGCAATCGCACACGCGGCGTTGAAGGAAGGCTTCGAATGGGTAACACTCTACGGAGGCCTCAGTGCTTGGCTCTTGGCGGCGGCGAGTTTCCTCATCTTCGGCCGCAAGATCGTTCCCGTGCGGTGATGTTCGGCAGGAAACCGCCTCGCTAGGGGATCCAACCAACATATTGCCAATTCTGGCGGAAAGGGGGAGTTCAGCCAAGCGATCGGCATCTCACGCGGCGGACGGACGACGAACATCCATTGTCTGGCCGATGCTGATGACCGGATCGTCGCTCTTGCCCTGATCGCAACGGTCACCCAGTGGGTGTCTGCCGAAAACGTGGGTAATCGAATGGTGGGCGTGACAGGGATTGAACCTGTGACCCCTACGATGTCAACGTAGTGCTCTCCCGCTGAGCTACACGCCCATTCGATGGAGCGCATAGACCATGAGCCGAGCGCCGCGTCAAGGCGAAAGACTTGAATCGAAGAGCATAGATGGTCAGTCTGCCGCAACCGGATGTCGGCGCGATGACGGGTCCTGTGACAGTCTTGCGATCGGGGGAATGGAGAAGCCGGATGGTGGGCGTGACAGGGATTGAACCTGTGACCCCTACGATGTCAACGTAGTGCTCTCCCGCTGAGCTACACGCCCATCCGGTGAAGGCGGATAGACCATATCCGCCGGGCGTCGTCAAGAATGTGAAGCGGAGATGACGGCACAATTCGCGCAGGGCGAGGGGGGCGCGAAACGCAAAAAACCCGACGAAACGCCAGGTGGATCACGTGTACTCTTGGAGGTCGAATGGTGGGCGTGACAGGGATTGAACCTGTGACCCCTACGATGTCAACGTAGTGCTCTCCCGCTGAGCTACACGCCCATTCGATGACGCGCTTAGGCCATCTTCCGGCGGCGAGGTCAAGCGATTCCCGCCGCCGATCGAAGCTTCCTCAGGCGGCGTCCTGCAACATCTTGCCGACTTCCTCGACCAGCTCGCGCAGGTGGAAGGGCTTGGACAGGATCTTGGCGTCCTTGGGCGCCTTCGAATCGGGGTTCAGCGCCACGGCGGCAAAGCCGGTGATGAACATGACCTTGAGGTCGGGATCGAGTTCGGTCGCGCGGCGCGCGAGCTCGATCCCGTCCATTTCGGGCATCACGATGTCGGTCAGCAGCAGCGAGAACGGCTCCTCGCGCAGCCGCTCGTAAGCCGAGCCGCCATTGTCATAGGCCGTGACTTCGTAGCCCGCCTTTTCCAACGCCTTGGCGAGGAAGCGGCGCATGTCATTGTCGTCTTCGGCCAAAAGGATTTTGTACATTCGTCCGTGTCCGTTAGCCGGGCTGAGCCCCGGGATGCCCGTTTCCGACAATCCTTTTAGCAGATTGCTTAAACAAGGGCTAAGTGGAATGTTCAGGAACGTTTTGAGCCTTATATTCCCAAGAGAAGGCTTAAGAAAGGGGAAGAGCGACGTTGCAGACCGCCATACCGACTCTGGAAACGGCGGCCGGCCCATGCCCAGCCTTCGAAATCGTCGAACCGGGCGAGCAGACCCTCCCTTTCGTCTTTTGCTCGCCGCATAGCGGGCGGGCCTACCCGAAGGACTTTCTGGAGCAGACTCGGCTCGGGCCGGATGCGATCCGCCGGTCGGAGGATTTGTTCGTCGATCAGCTCTTCGACTTCGTTCCCGCGCTCGGCGCGCCGATCCTTCAGGCCCGCTTTCCCCGCGCCTATCTCGACGTGAATCGCGAGCCCTACGAACTCGACCCGGGCATGTTCGCCGGGCCGCTTCCCGATTTCGCCAATTCCGCCTCCGTGCGCGTGGCGGGCGGCTTGGGGACCATCCCGCGAATCGTGGCCGAGCGCGAGGATATCTACAATGGCAAGCTGCCGCTTACGGAGATCGAGCGCCGGATCGAGGCGATTTACTTCCCGTTCCACGAGGCCCTGGAGGCGCTGATCGAGCGCACGCGCCGGCGCTTCGGCTTCGCCATTCTCCTCGATTGCCATTCCATGCCTTCGTCCGTGCGTCTGATGCCGGGCGGGCGGCGGGCCGACATGGTGGTGGGTGATCGGTTCGGCACGAGCGCGCTCCATGCCTATGTCGTGATGGTGACGCAGCGGCTTTCGGCGCTGGGTTATGAGGTGACGCGCAACAAGCCCTATGCGGGCGGCTTCATCACCGAGCGCTATGGCCGGCCCCGGCGCGGCGTCCACGCCATCCAGATCGAGATCAACCGCGCGCTCTATGCCGACGAGGTGGGGTTCCTGCCACATGACGGTTTTGCGCTCCTGCGACGCGATCTCTGGAGTCTCGTCACCTGCTTTGCCGGCGAAGTGGAAGCCGGCTGGCAGGGGGATCTCGCGGCCGCTGCCGAATAGACGCGCTGAGGGGCGGCGTGCTGTAGCCTTCGGGCCCAAGCTGGTTCATAGGGTCGGGAGCACCAGCACGAGGACCCGCCATGCAGCTTCCCGATGCCGACTTCCTGTTCCAGCTCGCCGATGTCGCCGCCAAGGAAACCTTGCCGCGCTTCCGCCAGCCGCTCCAGGTCCACAACAAGCCGCGCGAAGGCTATACGTTCGACCCGGTGACCGAGGCCGACCGCGAGGCGGAAAAGGCCATTCGCCGCGTCATCGAGGCTCAATTTCCCGATCATGCGATTCTGGGCGAGGAGTTCGGGCGCTCGGGCGAGGGCGATCTTCTCTGGGTGATCGACCCCGTGGACGGCACGCGCCCTTTCATCTGCGGCGTTCCGGTCTGGGGCACGTTGATCGGCCTCACCGTCAAGGGCATTGCTCAGTTCGGCATCATGAGCCAGCCCTATACGGGTGAGCGCTTCTGGGCGACGCCGGAAGGCGCATGGAGCGACGGCCCGCTCGGCCAGCGCAGCTTGCAGGTGCGCGATGTCGGCGGGCTCGAAAGCGCGACGCTTTTCTCCTCCGCGCCGGAGCTGTTTCATTCGCCGTTGAAGGAGCGTTTCCAGTCGCTCGTCGATAGCGTTCGCCTGACGCGCTTCGGGGCTGATTGCTATGCGTTTGCTATGCTCGCCTCAGGCCATGTCGACATCTGCGTCGAGCCCGGTCTTCAGCCCTATGACATCGTGGCGCTGACGCCGTTGGTGGAAAAGGCGGGCGGTGTCATCACGACCTTCGATGGCGGCCGGCCGGAGGATGGCGGCGATGTCATCGCCGCCGCGACGCCGAAGCTCCACGAGGCGGCGCTGCGCCTTCTCAACGGCTGAGGCTCAGGCGCTACTCGGCGCGCGCCACGTCCGGGATGGCGGCGACCAGGGCCTCTTCCACGAGCGCCGCGTCCACAGCCGGCTCGGCCGGACGCTGGCGGGGCAGGGCGGAGGCGAGGAAGCCTTCGAAGGCTGATAGGGCCGGATCGCGAAAGCGATCCGCCTCCTGAAGCATTTCATGGCGCGCACCGGCCACACGCAGGAAATGGCCTGAGCGCATTCGCCAGGCCAACCGTTCCGCCGCGCGGTTCGACACGACCCTGTCGGCTCCAGCCGCCAGAAACAAAGTCGGCAGGCGCATCCGCGCGATGACGTCGGACGTCTCCAGTCGCCTCTGCGCCTTCAAGACGGCGCGCAACCAGGACGCCGAAAGAGCGCCGACGAAGAGGTCGGGCGCGTTGATCTGAAGCGCCAGATTGCGCTCGAACCGCTTGCGATCGGATGTCAGCGGATTGTCGGCGAGAGCGGTGCCTGGCTCGATGCGCCGCGCCCGGCGCACCGGCAGCCATCCAAGGCCCGTCCAGTGAAGAAGTGAGGATACGAGGCGGAAGCTGGCAAGGGCGAGCCCCGAGCCGGGCACGGCGACGAAAGGCGCCAGCAGCACCATGCGCTCCACACGATCCTCCAGCCGTTCCATGGCTGTGAGCGCGACGAGCCCACCCATGGAATGGGCCAAAATTGCATAGGGCGCAGGGCAGCGCGGCAGCACGACCTCGTGGAAAATCCGGTCGAGATCGTCGGTGAACTGAGAGAGATTCGCGACATGGCCGACGAAAGGGTTGGCGAGCGAGCGGAACGAGCGGCCTTGGCCACGCCAGTCGAAGGTCGCGACGCTAAACCCCATCCGGTTGAGGTCGCGCATCGTCTCGAAATATTTTTCGCTGGCCTCGTTGCGCCCTTGGAGCAGAAGAATCGTGCCTCGGCTTTCCCGTCCCTCGGTGCGTGGGGCCAGGGCATAGCGCAGGCTCCGACCCCGGCCCATGTCGAGATACCCGATCTCCATATCGAGAGGCGGCGGATTGTCGAGCGAAGAGACGAAAGCGTCGGGCGTTTGCGACAAGGAAAAGGCTCTCCCTTCGGATGCCAAGCGATCCGCGACGGGAGCGCGGCTCAACGGGCATCGAGATGCCCTCAGCATAGAGCGCGATGGTAAACGATCTGCCGCCAGATGTCCGCGTCTGCCCGGCTGAAGCCGATGTGCTTGCAGCTAGCTGGCGTGAAAACGGGGCCGACCTGATCTCGCGGAAGAGGCCGACCCCGCGCAACCCTGGCGGAAGGGACGGGACGCCAGAGCCATAGACAGCAAGACAAACTCTGCCTTGCGGACTGGCACATTGACTCCAGCAGGCTGAACGCAGACGGAAGCGCGTGTTCATCTGGCGTTCATTCCGCCTGCCACCACAAGCCGCTGTTTTAAAACGCGTAACAGATGTCTCGAAAAAAACGCGGGCGAGGCTTGAAGGCCAAATTGCCGCTTACCATCTGCTTCCTGTGGCCGCCGAACGGGGCCACTGACGAGAAGCCCTCCGCCAGATGGGGAGGACATTGTTTCTCGTCAAAGTCGCAAACCTGTTGCTTCCTATGGAGAACGACCATGCGTCAGTTTGATTTCGCTCCCCTGTACCGCTCCACCGTCGGCTTCGACCGCTTGTTCTCGATGCTCGACACGCTCGGTTCGGGTGAGAATGCCCAGACCTATCCGCCCTATAATATCGAGCGCACGGGCGAGAACGCCTATCGCATCACCATGGCCGTGGCCGGCTTCGGGGATGGCGAACTCTCGATCGAGTCGCGTGAAAACACGCTGACCGTGAAGGGTGAGAAGTCGGATGGCGAAGGCGAGGGGTCCGAGTTCTTGTATCGCGGCATCGCCGCCCGCGCTTTCGAGCGCCGCTTCCAGCTCGCCGAGCATGTCGAAGTGAAGGGTGCGAGCCTCAGGAACGGCCTCCTCCATATCGATCTTCTGCGTGTGATCCCCGAGGCGATGAAGCCCCGCCGGATCGAAATTTCGAACGCCAACGCCAATGCGAAGTCGATCGAAGCCAACGCGGCCTGATCGAAACCGTAATTCAGGTTGGGAGCGGCGCCTTTCGGGGCGCCGTTTTCGTTTGTCACGTCATGGCCGACGACCATACGAAAAAGGCCGGGCACCGCTATGGCACCCGGCCTTCGTCATGATGGTTTCAAGGCATCAATGCCGCGCTTCGGACGCCGTGCCGTTGGAGGCCATTGTATGCTCGTTTGAAGCAGACGAGCGGAAATGGCCGGGCTCGGTGTTGCGGCTCTCGTTCCAGCCGGCCATCCATTCGGCCCTGAGGCTCGATCCCACGGGATATTCGCAGGACGACATCGGATGATTGTTCTGGAAGGCGAGCTTGCCTTGGTGGAATGCGTCGGTCGCCATGAGTTCCTCCTGTTGACGGACACAAGACCAGAACTCCTCAAAGCCTGATCCGTTCCCGACTGGCGACCTTTCGAGCTCAGGCGGTGGCTGCGAGCGCGGCGGCGAAGCGCTCGACATCGGCTGGCTCGGTGGACCAACTCGTGACCAGTCGAACCAGGACTTCGTTTTCGTTGAGCGCCTGGCCGCTGCCGTGCGGCATGTTCCAGTCGTAGAACACGGCGCCCTCGGCCCGCAGCGCCTCCGCCACCGGGCGCTCCAGAATTGCGAAGACCTCGTTGGAGCGCGTGTCCCAGGCCTGTCGGGCGCGGTTCGAATGCGCCAAGGCGTCGCGCAATTGATCCGCCATGGTGTTGGCGTGCGTGGCCAGCGTTAGCCAGAGCCCATCGTCCAGATAGGCCATGAACTGCGCGGCGATGAAGCGCGTCTTGGAAAAGAGCTGCGCGCCGCGTTTGCGAATATAGGGGAACTGACGCGCCTTCTCGGGATCGAAGAACACGACGGCTTCCGCGCACCAGCAGCCGTTCTTGGTGGCTCCGAAAGAAAGGATGTCGATGCCGGCCCGCCATGTCATATCGGCGGGTGACAGCTTGGTCGCCGCCAGCGCATTGGCGAAACGCGCGCCGTCCATATGGAAGGCCAGATCCTGCTCATGCGCGATCGCGGCGAGCGACGAGATTTCGTCGCGGCTATAAAGCGTGCCGACTTCGCTCGCCTGGCTGATCGTCACCGCCATGGGCTGGCCGGCATGGATGAAGCCGGGGCGGAAGCGGGCGAGCTCATGTCGCAGCTGCGCCGGATCGATCCGGCCGAAGGCTCCGTCCACCGGCGCCATGCGCGCACCATGCGTGAAGAATTCCGGCGCGCCGCATTCGTCTTCCACCACATGCGCCTCGCGGTGGCACATGACGACGCCGCCGGGACGGTTCACGGCGGCAAAGCTCAAAGAGTTCGCGGCCGTTCCCGTGCCGACGAAGAAGACCGCGACCTCGCGCTCGAAAATCTCGTTGAAGCGCTGCTCCACGGCCTTGTCGAGATCGCTGGAGCCGTAGGCGGCAGCCATGCCCGCGCCATGCGTGGAAAGGGCGGCGGAGATGGCCGGATGAGCGCCGGACCAATTGTCGGAAGCGAAGATCATGAGAGCCTTTCCGGCATTATCGACCGAGCTTCTGCCCTTGCGCGCTTCAAACCTGCGCGTCAACGCGTTAGAAGCACTCTTGAAAAAATCCAAAGAAGCTGCAATAAGTCTGATATATGGCAGCAATGCTGACCTAAATTGCCGACCTTCGGGTCGCAATGCCGAACCCCGACGGATCGCGGGGCTTTGAACATGAGGCCCTTCGGGCTTCGATCGAAACGGGAATGCCTTAGGGGCGTGGCGGTTCAGACCGGCCGCGCCTCGTGGCCTGCCCGGAGTTGGAACCCGCCTTCGGGGCGCGGTTCGAGATAGGGAGACGTGACGCGATGACGACGACGCCATCCATGATCGAGGGCGAGGCCATGAAGGCCGCGAACACTCAGATCGCGACCGTCAAACCCCGAACGCTCCCGGCCGCGCAGGGTCTCTACGACCCGACCAAGGAGCACGATGCCTGCGGCGTCGGCTTCATCGCGCATATGAAGAATGTGAAGTCCCACTCGATCGTCGAAAAGGGTCTGACGATCCTCCACAATCTGGAGCATCGCGGGGCCGTCGGCGCCGATCCGCTGATGGGTGACGGCGCGGGCATGCTCGTGCAGATCCCGCATGGCTTCTTCAAGGCCGAGATGGCGAGCCAGGGCGTCGAATTGCCCGAGGCGGGCCAGTATGGTGTCGGCTTCGTCTTCATGCCGCAGGACGAAGCGCGCCGGCTGCATTTCAAGTCGCTGTTCGAACAGGCCGTGCAGGAAGAAGGCTGCGTCGTCCTCGGCTGGCGCGAAGTGCCCGTCGACAATGCCTCGTTGTCCAAGGCGCCGGAGATCGCGGCCACCGAGCCGATGCACCGGCAGATCTTCATCGGCCGCCCGGCTTCGGCGCAGACGGACGACGAGTTCGAGCGCAAGCTCTACATCATCCGCAAGGTCGTCTCGAACCGCGTCTACAACGAGGCACAGTCCGTCGATACCGACTTCTACGTCGTGTCGCTGTCCTCGCGCACCATCGTCTACAAGGGCATGTTCCTGAGCTATCAGGTCGGCGCCTATTATCGCGACTTGAAGGACGAGCGCTTCGAATCCGCGCTTGCCCTGGTGCACCAGCGCTTCTCCACCAACACCTTCCCGTCCTGGCGCCTCGCCCATCCCTACCGGATGGTGGCCCATAACGGCGAGATCAACACGCTGCGCGGCAACGTCAACTGGATGGCGGCCCGTCAGGCCTCGGTCGATTCGGAGCTGTTCGGCAACGACATTTCCAAGCTCTGGCCGATTTCCTACGAGGGTCAGTCCGATACGGCCTGCTTCGACAACGCGCTCGAACTCCTGACGCAGGGCGGCTACACGCTCGCCCATGCGATGATGATGCTCATCCCTGAAGCCTGGTCGGGCAACAAGGAAATGAGCCCGGAGCGCAAGGCCTTCTACGAGTATCATGCCGCGCTCATGGAGCCTTGGGACGGCCCGGCCGCCGTGTGCTTCACGGATGGTCGGCAGATCGGCGCGACGCTGGACCGCAACGGCCTGCGTCCGGCGCGCTATGTCGTGACCGACGACGATCTCGTCATCCTCGCCTCGGAAGCCGGCACGCTGGAAGTCGCCGAAGAGCGCATCGTCAAGAAGTGGCGGCTCCAGCCGGGCCGCATGTTGCTGATCGACCTCGAAAAGGGCCGCATCATCTCCGACGAGGAGGTGAAGGGCGAAATCGCGTCGGCCAATCCCTATCGCGACTGGCTGAAGTCGACGCAGCTGATCCTCGAAGACCTGAAGCCCGTGGCGCCCCGCGCCTCGCGCGCCGACGTGTCGCTGCTCGACCGTCAGCAGGCCTTCGGCTACAGCCAGGAAGACACGCGTATCCTGATGGCGCCCATGGCCACGACCGGCCAGGAAGCCGTCGGCTCGATGGGCACGGATACGCCGATCTCGGCCATGTCCGAGAAGTCGAAGCTGCTCTACACCTATTTCAAGCAGAACTTCGCGCAGGTCACCAACCCGCCGATCGATCCGATCCGCGAAGAGCTGGTGATGAGTCTGGTGTCGTTCATCGGACCCCGGCCCAACATCTTCGACCTCGAAGGGACCTCGCGCCGCAAGCGGCTCGAAGTGCGTCAGCCGATCCTGACCAATGGCGATCTGGAAAAGATCCGCACCATCGGTCACACGGAAGATCGCTTCGACACCAAGACGCTCGACACGACCTATCCGACCGAGCAAGGCGCGGCCGGCATGTCGGGTGCGCTGGAGCGGCTGTGCGAGCGGGCCGAGGCGGCGGTCGTCGGCGGCTACAACATCATCGTCCTGTCCGACCGGCAGATGGGTCCCGATCGCATTCCGATCCCGGCGCTTCTGGCGACGGCGGCCGTGCATCATCATCTGATCCGCAAGGGGCTGCGCACCGCGGCCGGCCTCGTCGTGGAATCGGGCGAGCCGCGCGAAGTGCATCACTTCGCCTGCCTTGCGGGCTTCGGCGCCGAAGCGATCAATCCCTATCTCGCCTTCGACACGCTGCTCGCCATGCATGAGCGTGGCGATTTCCCGCCGGAAGTCGATGCCAAGGAAGTGGTCGGCCGTTTCATCAAGTCGGTCGGCAAGGGTCTGCTCAAGGTCATGTCCAAGATGGGCATCTCGACCTACCAGTCCTATTGCGGCGCTCAGATCTTCGACGCGATCGGCCTCAAGTCCGATTTCGTCAGGCAGTTCTTCTTCGGCACCTCGACCACGATCGAGGGTGTCGGCCTGGAGGAAATCGCCCGCGAGACGGTGGAGCGCCATATGCGCGCCTTCTCGGCCGATCCGGTGCTCGCCCGCTCGCTCGAAGTCGGCGGCGAATATGCCTACCGGATGCGCGGCGAGGCCCATGTCTGGTCGCCCGATGTCGTGGCCGCGCTGCAACATGCCGTGCGTCTCGACTCCTATGCGACCTACAAGGAATATGCCGGGATGGTGAACGGCGCGGCCGTCGCCAGCTCGACCATTCGCGGCCTGTTCAAGATCCGTATGGCCGAAGACCTCGGCCTGCAGCCCGTGCCGCTTGAAGAGGTGGAATCGGCGGCCGACATCGTGCGTCGCTTCTCGACGGGCGCGATGAGCTTCGGCTCCATCTCGCGCGAGGCTCATGCGACGCTCGCCGTCGCCATGAACCGGATCGGCGGCAAGTCGAACACGGGCGAGGGCGGCGAGGAGCCCGATCGTTACGCGCGTCTGCCCAATGGCGACGTGAACCCCGAGCGCTCGGCGATCAAGCAGATCGCCTCCGGCCGCTTCGGCGTGACGACCGACTATCTCGTCAATGCCGACATGCTGCAGATCAAGGTCGCGCAGGGCGCCAAGCCCGGCGAAGGCGGTCAGCTGCCCGGCCATAAGGTGGACGCGACGATCGCCAAGACGCGCCACTCGACGCCGGGCGTCGGCCTGATCTCGCCGCCGCCTCACCACGACATCTACTCGATCGAGGATCTGGCGCAGCTGATCTTCGACCTGAAGAACGTAAACCCGGAAGCCGCGATCTCGGTGAAACTCGTGTCGGAAGTGGGCGTCGGCACGGTGGCCGCCGGCGTCGCCAAGGCGCGCGCCGACCATATCATCGTGTCCGGCTTCGACGGTGGCACGGGCGCTTCGCCGCTGACCTCGATCAAGCATGCCGGCTCCCCATGGGAGATGGGTCTGGCCGAAACGCAGCAGACGCTGGTGCTCAACGGTTTGCGCTCGCGCATCGCGCTGCAGGTCGATGGCGGGTTGCGCACAGGCCGCGACGTCGTGATCGGCGCGCTGCTGGGCGCGGACGAGTTCGGCTTCTCGACGGGCCCGCTGATCGCGGCGGGCTGCATCATGATGCGCAAGTGCCACCTCAACACCTGCCCTGTGGGCGTAGCAACGCAGGACCCGGTTCTTCGCAAGCGCTTCAAGGGCACGCCCGAGCACGTCATCAACTTCTTCTTCTTCGTGGCGGAAGAAGTTCGCGAGATCCTCGCGGCCATGGGTGTGCGCTCGCTGGCCGAGCTGATCGGCCGGTCCGAGCGTCTCGACAAGCGCGAGATGGTAGATCACTGGAAGGCCAGGGGGCTTGACTTCTCACGCCTGTTCCACAAGCCGGACGCGCCGGTCGAGGAAACGCTCTGGACGCGCCGTCAGGAGCATCCGATCGCCGACGTGCTCGACCGCAAGCTGATCGAACAGGCCAAGGTCGCGCTCGACACACGCCAGCAGGTTCGCATCGAGACCGACATTTCCAATGTCGATCGCTCGGCCGGCGCGATGCTGGCGGGCGAGGTCGCCAAGCGCTTCGGCCACAAGGGACTCGCGGACGACACGATCTCGGTCAAGCTCAAGGGCACGGCGGGACAGAGCTTCGCGGCGTTTCTGTCGCGCGGCATCACCTTCGATCTCGTGGGCGACGGCAACGACTATGTCGGCAAGGGTCTCTCGGGCGGCAAGATCATCGTGCGCCCGCGCGAGAACACGCGCATCGTGCCCGAAGAGTCGATCATCGTCGGCAACACGGTGCTCTACGGCGCGATCGCCGGCGAGTGCTACTTCCGGGGCGTGGCGGGCGAGCGTTTCGCCGTGCGCAACTCGGGCGCCATCGCTGTGGTCGAGGGCGTGGGCGACCATGGCTGCGAATACATGACCGGCGGCGTGGTGGTGATCCTCGGGCATACGGGCCGCAACTTCGCGGCCGGCATGTCGGGCGGCATCGCCTATGTCTACGATCCCGAAGGCAACTTCGCGAACCGCTGCAACATGGCCATGGTCGAGCTGGAGCCGGTGCCGGAGGAAGACGACCTTCTGGAGAAGCTGCATCACCATGGCGGCGATCTCCAGCACAAGGGCCGGGTCGACGTGTCCTCGAACATGACGGGCCATGACGACGAGCGTCTCTACAAGCTGATCTCCAACCATCTCCACTATACCGGCTCGACCCGGGCCAAGGAGATGCTGGATCACTGGGAGACCTATCGCCCGAAATTCGTGAAGGTCATGCCGGTCGAGTACCGCCGCGCCCTTCTCGAAATGGAGCGGGCTCGCATGGGCGTCGCCGCCGAGTAAGGCGGCGTATGGCCTCAGGCGAGGCGTCGATACGGTTGGCGAATGGCGGCGTTGATCGCCTTCGCCATTCCGGCAGGGATGTGGTTGGCGAACGGGTTCTTCCGGCGCCGGCCGTCATCCTAGGCGCAACACTTGAGGCCGCCTTTTTGGATAGGACGCCGGTACCTGCGTCCCTGATCCCTCATCTCGCTGCCTGTCGGCGAGATGAGGGCTCGGGGCAGCGGGCGGCCGGCAATCGCTCGCGAAGTTTGGACGCGTTCTATTTTCGCGAATTTTGGTATAAGGCGGCGCATGTCGAAGCCGGCCCGGCAACCGGGCGAGCCGACAGGGCGCTGCGGTCTGCTGCCGCCAAGATCGTGCGGCAAAACTTAAGACGGAGGGGCAAATGGGCAAGGTGACGGGCTTTCTCGAGATCGACCGCCAGACGGCGAAATATCAGCCGGCGTCCGACCGCATTCGCCATTTCCGCGAATTCACGCTGCCCATGTCGGAAGAGGAAGTCGGCAAGCAGGCGGCGCGCTGCATGGATTGCGGCATTCCCTTCTGCCATGGGCCGACGGGCTGCCCCGTGCACAACCAGATTCCGGACTGGAACGACCTCGTCTATTCCGGCGATTGGGAAGCGGCGATCCGCAACCTGCATTCCACCAACAATTTCCCCGAATTCACCGGCCGCATCTGCCCCGCGCCTTGCGAGGAAGCCTGTACGCTGAATCTGGAAGACGTTCCGGTCGCCATCAAGACGGTGGAACAGGCGATCGCCGATCAGGCCTATAAGCTCGGCCTCATCCAGCCGCAGCCCGCCGAGACGCAGACGGGCAAGCGCGTCGCCGTCATCGGCTCGGGTCCGGCGGGCATGGCGGCGGCCCAGCAGCTTGGGCGCGCGGGCCATGATGTCCATGTGTTCGAGCGCGAGTCGCGACCGGGCGGCCTCCTGCGCTACGGCATTCCAGACTTCAAGATGGAGAAGCACTGGATCGACCGGCGCGTCGAGCAGATGCAGGGCGAGGGCGTCACTTTCCACTGTGGCGTCGATGTCGGCAGGGACAAGACGCTGGCCGATCTCCAGGCCGAGTTCGACGCGGTCCTGTATTGCGG
>NZ_BBWS01000021.1:0-98702 GCF_001463925.1 Aureimonas sp. N4
ACGCGGTCCTGTATTGCGGCGGCGCGGAGCGCCCGCGCGAGGCGGGCATTCCGACCAACGGGCTGGAAGGCATCTATGATGCGATGCCCTATCTCGTGCAGCAGAACCGCCGCGTCGGCGGCGAGAAGGTCGAGAGCGCCGGCTGGAACGCAGGCGAAATCTGGGCCGGTGCCAAGCATGTCGTCGTTGTCGGCGGCGGCGACACGGCGTCGGACTGCGTCGGCACGGCGTTTCGTCAGGGCGCGGTGAAGGTCACGCAGCTCGACATTCGCCCGCAGCCGCCCAAGACCGAGAACAAGCTCGAAGTCTGGCCCTACTGGGCGACGAAGATGCGCGTCTCCTCGTCCCAGGCCGAAGGCGCGGTGCGCGAGTTCCAGGTCGCGACGCTCGAATTCGTCGGCGAAGACGGCCAGCTGACCGGCGTGAAGTGCGCGCAGGTGGACGAGAAACGTAAGCCGATCCCCGGCACCGAGTTCGTCATCAAGGCCGATCTCGCCTTCATCGCCATCGGCTTTGCCGGCCCGTTCATGGACGGGTTCATGGCCGACGCGGGCGACGCGCTGAAGACCAAGACGGATTCGCGCGGCAATGTGGCCGTGCTGGCGGACGACCTTGGCTACAAGACCTCGGTCGAGAAGCTCTATGCCGCCGGCGACGTGCGTCGCGGCCAGTCGCTCGTGGTCTGGGCGATCCGCGAAGGCCGGCAGGCGGCCCGCGCCGTCGATCTCGACCTTATGGGCTCGACCACGCTGCCGCGCTGAAGGCACATCACGATCCAACAAAAAAGGTCCGCTTCCGAACGGAGGCGGGCCTTTTTTGTTGGAGAGAACGGGAGGCGACGGGGGGGGGACGCTTGCTGGGTTTTCGCTGCTTGAGTCTGTGCGAGCTAAACGGCTCTCTTGCACAGTGAGGACGCCGAGAGGGTCGAATTTTGCCGATCAAACGGACGGCGCTTCGCCCCTCGCGATCGCATGGCGATCCTTCGGCTGGCTCGGCTGGGAACTCTTGTCTGCAGCCCTTAATTGACTGAAGACATGTCCGGTGTACCGGCCTTCGGGGCGGCGGCCGGGGCCTCGGGCTTGGTAGGCGGCCCTGCTTCCGGGCCATGCAGGCGAAGCTCTTCCAGGCTCGTCGTGCCGCGAAATACGATCGCATTATCTCGCGTCACAGGGGAGACGGCGGTGCCGCGACCTGTCCAGTTGAACTGATCGGCCCGGCCTTCGACGGCGGCCGAGACGACGCCTTCGCGCACCAGCTTCTCGCGCGGCGAGCCCTGGCCGCCGGTGCCCGGCTGGGCGCTGCCGAGCAACTGGTCGCCGCCATCGAAGCGCGGATCGGCAAAGGAGATGGGCGCGGTCGTCGTGGCCAGCGCCGCGTCCACCACGGCCGGCAGGTCCTTGGCGGACAATTGCTGCGGCCCCAGGCTCGCCACGAAATCCTCGACATTCAGGCCGAGCACTTTGGTAACGGGCTTCTCCACGAAATAGGCGAGCTTTTCCTGGCCCGCGCCCGTCAGCGTGATGCCGTCGGAATTGCGCAGGCGCACGGTCTGCCCGGCCATGTCGGGGCCGGAGGTCACGAAGCTGCCATTGGCATCGGTGAACCCGTTCCAGATATCGACGTAATCGCCGCCATGGGCTTGCGCGACATTGCGGAACAGATCGTTCAGATAGACCATGTCTTCCGTCGCGCGGTCGGACTGGAAGGCCGGCATTCCGACCCAGAGAAAGGGCTTCTTCTTGGTTTGGATCGCCTCGGCCAGAGCCTTGGCGCGCTGCTCGTAGGTGTCGGCCCATTCCGGACTGCGCAGCGCGATCGTCCCCTCCGTGGCGCGAAAACCCTGCCGGTCGTTCGCCCCCAGCATGACCACGACGAGGTCGGCTTTCGTCTCGTCGATCAGGGCGCCCACGCTGGCGGGCCAATCATGGTGGTCTTCGCGCACGAGGCCGGAAGAGCCGTCCGCGCGGTTCGTGACGCGAATGTCGCGGTTGGTGGCGAAGGCCGCGTCCAGCCCCTTGGCGAGCGACCCCGCCATGAAATCCCCGATCACAAGGACGTTGCGGGCTGCCTCGCTTTTGGCGACGGGCGCGCTGGCGCTTGCGGCCACCGCCGCCGCGCCCCCGGCCGCAGCGGTTGCCGCGGCCGAGCGGGGCGAAGAGTTACGCTTCGGCGCAGCGGCATCGGTGCGCGCCTTTTTGCGCGGGGCCTTGCGGATGATACGCTGCTGCGGCGGCGCCTCATAGACGCGGTAGGACGGCTGCGAGCGGGGCGGGCCGCCAAACAGCATTTCGAGAATGCCCCGGCGCCGCTCCTGCGCCGCCGCGATTTCGGGGAGAACGGACGAGCCCGCTACGATAAGCGCCATGAGGGTCGCGAGCCGCGCTCGTCCCCGATGCTTCGTGTTGCGCTCGTCCGTCATCGGATCATGGTCTCCGCAAAAGCTCTAGAAGCGCCTTGGAGGCGTTTCCATCCTCGTTCATGCCCGCGCGGCGCTGATAGGCGGTGATGGCGGATTTGGAACTGTCGCCAATCTTGCCGTCGATCTTGCCGTCATAAAGGCCATGCTGCGTGAGGCGCTGCTGCACTTCGTAACGCTCTTCCATCGACAAGGGAACGTAGCCGCGCGGCCAAGGATGCGCGAAGGCCCCATAGCCGGCAATGCGATCGGCGAGATGGCCGACGGCGAGCGCGTATTTGTCGGCATTGTTGTAGCGCTTGATGACGAAGAAATTCTTGGTCATCAGGAAGGCCGGGCCGTTGGCCCCCGCCGGCATCAGAAGATTGGCCCGGTCGGACGGCGCGGGGAAGGGGCGGCCGCTGACGCGCTTGAAGCCGAGCTGCTGCCATTGAGCCATGCTCTTGCCGGCGCGCTCCAGCTTGGTGGAGCCCGTGGGCGCGACGACTTCATAGCCCCAGCTCTTGCCGCTCTGCCAGCCGTTCTTGCGCAGGAGATTGGCCGCCGTCGCCAGCGCGTCCGGCACCGAACCCCAGATGTCGGGATGTCCGTTGCCGTCCATGTCCACGGCATAGGCCTGATAGCTGGTCGGGATGAACTGCGTGTGGCCCATCGCGCCCGCCCAGGAGCCGGTCAGGCCCTTGGGGCTGACATGCCCGTCCTGCACGATCTTGAGCGCGGCCAGAAGCTGCGTGCGGGCGAACTTGGCCCGCTTGGGATCCATGTAGGCGAGGGTGGCGAGCGCCTGCGGCACGCTCTTCATCACGTCCTGCCTTTGCAGGATGCGGCCATAGTTGGATTCCATCGACCAGATCGCCAGAAGGATATGGCGATCGACGCCGAAGCGCTGCTCGATCCGGTCCAGCCACGACTTGTACTGAACGAGCATCCGCCGGCCTTCGGCCACGGACTCCTCGTTCACGCGGTTGTCGAGATAGTCCCAGATCTTGTCCTGGAACTCGGGCTGGAAGCGCGCCTTGCGGATCACGTCCGGGTCGGGTTCGGTCACGCCGTCGAACACGCGCTCATAGACGCGGCGGCTGATCCCGTTGGCGACGGCGGTCTTCTCGAAACCGACGATCCAGTTACGGAAGCCCTGATCGGCGGCGGCAGGCGTGGCCAAAAGGCCCGCCAGAACGAGCGTGGCCGCGCCGAGGCGCGCGATGCGGGCGGTGATCGGTCCAGGCATAGGCATGATCCTTCGTCGGACTGGTCGTGTGCTATGGCCTTCAGCTTAGGTTCAGGATGTAAACGTTACGTTTACCACGACGGAACACGAAATGCTGAAGAGATCGTAGCGCCACCAGAATTTCCCATGTTTCTGGGGCTAAAACGCGGCGTCGCATGTTGCTTGTCGACAGGTCATGCTTTCGTGATTTATGGGTTAACCCGAATCCAGCGGTTGGAAGGATTAGTGCATGCGCAAGGTCAGAAAGGCCGTATTCCCGGTCGCCGGCTTGGGAACGCGGTTTCTTCCCGCTACGAAGGCCATCCCGAAGGAGATGCTGACGGTCGTCGACCGACCGGTTATCCAGTATGTCGTCGATGAGGCCCGTCAGGCGGGGATCGAGCATCTGATCTTCGTGACCGGACGCAACAAGGGCGTCATCGAAGACTATTTCGACATTCAGGTCGAACTGCAGAATACGCTGACCGAGCGCAATAAGAAGACCGAGCTTCAGCTGCTCGACAGCCTTCAGCCCAAAGCCGGCACCGCGAGCTTCACGCGCCAGCAGGCGCCGCTCGGCCTCGGCCATGCGGTCTGGTGCGCGCGCGATCTGGTCGGTCCCGAGCCTTTCGCCCTGCTTCTGCCCGACATGATCATGCAGTCCGAAGAGGGCTGCCTGAAGAAGATGGTCGAGCTCTACGAGCAGACCGGCGGCAACGTCATCTCCGTCGAACAGTGCGACCCGTCCGAAGCCCATAAATACGGCATCGTCGGCAAGGGCGCCGATGTCGGCACCGGCTTCAAGGTCGATGGCATGGTCGAGAAGCCGAAGAACGAGGAAGCGCCTTCGAACTTCTTCATTTCCGGCCGCTACATTCTTCAGCCCGAGATCTTCGACATTCTCTCGACCCAGGAAAAGGGCGCGGGCAACGAGATCCAGCTGACCGACGGCATGTTGAAGCTGGCCAAGAGCCAGGACTTCTTCGCTCATCCCTTCACCGGCCGCACGTTCGACTGCGGCTCGAAGGAAGGCTTCATTCAGGCCAATGTCGCCTTCGCGCTGTGGCGTCACGACATTCGCGGCAAGGTCTTCGACAATCTCCATGAGTTGATGGCGACGGTGGAGCCTCAGGAGCGCCGCGCGACGGATCGCCGCGCCGCCGAGTGAGCGCCGGATTTTCCATCCTCTGAATCGAGAAGGGCGCCGAGGCGCCCTTTTTCGTATCTGGACGCGCGTTCCGTCGCTCGCTCAATTCTGAAGGCGGACGCCGACGCGCACCGTGTTGGCGCTGTAATTGTTGAAGGGCAGGGCGGCTTCGAAGCGGTCGTAGCGATAGAGGCCCGTCAGGGCGAGATGCTGGTTCAGCCAATAGGTGAAGCCGGCCTCGCCGCTATAGACATATTCGTTGGCGACCGTGCGTCGTTCGCGCAGGCCCGCGATCAGCGTGGTGTTGAATTCCAGCCGCGCGGTGGCGCGGTGCGTCAGGCCGAGGCTGAGCTGGTAAAGCGTCGCGGTGTCGAGGCTCGTCGTCTCCGGCTCGAACGAGGTCGTACCGCGCAGCGTGACGTCGGTGCCCCGGCGCGGCGACCAGGCGAGCAGGGCGTCCAGCGTCGGGCTGCCGATCGTGGGCAGGCTGTTGTCGTCTGGAATGTTCCACGCATAGCCCAGTGCGATCTCGCCGGAGACTTTCTCACCCCGGCTGAAGCCGACGCCGCCGCGGAGCGCCGGGATCGCGCTGTCGCGGCTGACCCCGCCAAAGCTCGTCTTGTCGAAGACACGCCGCCCGATGCTGGCCGCGACAAAGGGATGGAGCGGCGCGCGCTCGTCCAGCGTCGCCTTCAGGCCGGCCGTATAGGTCGTGAAACTGTCGTCCAGCGAATTGGTGCGCTGTGCCCGGTCGGACAGATCGTCCCGCACCGCTTGAAGCGTCGTCACCGTATCGAAGCGCCCAAAGCGGTTCTGAAGCTCCGCGCTCATGGAATAGCGGAGTCGATCGGCGCGCGCCGCAGCGTCCTGTACGGCGCCGACGGTCAAATCGTCTTCGCGGCTGAAGGACACGGCCCCCCGCAGAACGGCGGTCATGTCGCGCGAGATGTCGATGCGCACCCGGCCATCGGCATCGACCTGCGGCTCGTCCTTGACCGGCCCCGCCATGTTGCGTCGATAGGTGGCCGCCACGTTCAACTCCGCCTCGTGGCGCGACCAGTCGGAGACAAGCCGCCCGGTCAGCGTGCTCTGGCTGAAGAAGCCGCTCACCCCGTCGCGAGACGCGGTGAGATTATCGGAGGCACCGAGACTTTGGTCGAGCGTGAGATAGCCCATGAACGAGCCGATCCGCGTGCCGACCGGCGCGAACGGGTCGTTCGACCTGATGCCCGGCGCCAGCCGCCGAAGGCTGGCATAGGCGTCGCTCAGGCGGCGATTGCCGATCTCATCCAGCGTCGGGCTGCGCACCGGGCCGATGGATTGAAACAGATTGCTGGACGGTGCGTCGGGTTCGGCCGCCCGGCGGGGCGCGCGGGGCTGCGCGGTATCGGACCCGGCATCACCCGTACGAAGGGCCGGCGTGTCGCGAAAGTTTTCGCGGCGCGACAGGCCCGGATTGGTGGTGTCGTCGGGGAGGGAAGGTGTCGGCGCGCTGCGGCGGAGCGCGTCCACATCCAGGCGGAGCCCATCGTCGATCCGACCCGACTGGCCAATGTCGCTCGAAGAGAGAGGCGGTGCGAGCCGTTCGCTACCTGATAGGGGAGGCGCCGTCAGGCGCTGGCCGGATGATAGCCGTGCGCCAGCACTCAGGGGAGCGGTGGGCGCTGGCGTGTCAGCGAGGTCCGTCTGCTCTTCCGGCCCGGAAGGCTCCTGCGCCATGGCTCGGGTTGGGTACGCGGAGAGCGCGCAGGCGGCCAGAAGACCGCAGGCCGCGGCGAGGTGTCGAAGCCTGACTGCCATCGAAAGAGCGGTTCCCTGCCCGAAAAGGCCGGACGATCCGGCGGCGCGAAAGATGACCGAACGGTAAATCGGCATGGTTAAGAATTGGTTGTCGGCCTCTTATGGCGCGCCGGCCTTGCGCCGAGCCCAACAGGGCGCTTACCCCGCCGAGGTGGCGTTCCCTCGTTCCGAAGGGTAGGAGAGGGGACAAGCAATCCGAAATGGCTCTCTTCATGCTCGACCTGTCCGCGTCTCCCGGCATCGCCTCCGCCCTTCGCACGGTGGGAACCGAGGCGGAGGGGCTTCATGCCCTGGCGGCCGCGCTGCAAGGGCCGCTCGGCCCCGCCTTCGAGGACGCCTTGGCGCGCATCGCCGCCGTGTCCGGGCGCGTGATCGTGACCGGGATCGGCAAGAGCGGCCATATCGGAGCGAAGATCGCCGCGACCTTCGCCTCCACCGGCACCCCGGCCTCCTTCGTGCACGCGGCCGAGGCCAATCACGGCGATCTTGGCATGATCGCCTCGGGCGACGTGGTGCTCGCCCTGTCCAAGGGCGGCGAAAGCCCGGAAATGAAAAGCGTCATCGCCTATACGAGGCGCTTTTCCATCCCGCTGATCGCCATGACCGCCGCCCCCGAATCTTCGCTGGGGCGTGAGGCCGACGTGGTTCTCCTGCTGCCCCCCGCCGAGGAAGCCTGTCCACATGGGCTTGCGCCCACCACCTCGGCGCTGACGCAACTGGCGCTGGGCGATGCGTTGGCGATCGCGCTTCTGGAAGCGCGTGGCTTTTCGCCGAGCGATTTCCGCGTCTTCCATCCCGGTGGCAAGCTCGGCGCGATCCTGACCCATGTCGGAGACATCATGCATCGCGGCGAGGCCATGCCGCTGATCGCTTCGGGCGCGCTCATGTCGGAAGCGATCCTGGCGATCTCGCGCAAAGGCTTCGGCTGCGTCGCGGTGGTGAATGATGAAGGGCGTTTGCTCGGCATCATCACGGACGGCGACCTGCGCCGTCATCTGGCGCCCGACCTTCTCCTGCGCACGGTGGACGAGGTGATGACGCGCTCGCCCAAGACGATCCGGCCGGATACTTTGGCCGTGAAGGCGCTCGATATTCTCAATTCCTCCAACATTACCGCGTTGATGGTGGTGGAAGCCGACCTGCCGGTCGGTATCCTGCATTTGCACGATCTCCTGAGGATCGGTGTGGTCTGACAGATTGTGAATCGCAACCTGAGTTTGTATCTTTAGCCGGTGAACGTGAAGTTCGTGGGCTTCGTGGAAACTTGTGCGGTTGTGCTTCATATGCGCTGCTATGACAGTGTCGTGGCATCCCGCGCGCCGGTGCAGGCTTCGGGCCAGGGGGGACAGAAGCGGATATGACGTGGAGCGAGCCGATCACGGCGGATCGGAAAGGGACGGACCCTTTGCAGGAACAGGGCGTGATGTGGGACGCCATTCGCTCCGTCGATTGGGCCGGATCATCGCTCGGCCCGATCGAGGGCTGGCCTTTCACGCTTCGCGCCGTGCTGCGCACCGTTCTGGCGTCGAAACAGCCCATGTGCCTCTGGTGGGGGCCGGATCTTCTCCAGTTTCACAACGAGGCCTATCTGCCGATGCTCGGCGCGCGGGCGGATGGTGCGATCGGCAAGCCTTTCAGCGTACTTTGGGCCGACGTTTCCGAGGACGTCATGCCCTATCTCAAGCAGGCGCTGGCCGGCCAGGGCACATGGGCGGAAGACCTGCCGCTGACCGTGACGCGGAACGGCTATCCCGAAGAAACCTATTGGTCCTTCTCCTATAGCCCGCTCTTCAACGACCATGGGCAGATCGCCGGCGCGCTGAATATCGTGACCGAGACGACGCGACTCATGCGCGAGCGCCAGGAGCTGGAAGAGCTGAACCGCAACCTGTCGGACAGTCTCGCCCGGCAGGAAGAGGGCGAGCGCCAGCGCCGCGTCTTGCAACGCGAACTCTCACACCGGATGAAGAACACGCTCGCCATGGTTCAGGCCGTGGTGACGCAGAGCCTAAGGCATTCCACCTCGATCGAGGAGGCGACGCAGGTCGCCTCCGCCCGCATCCAGGCCCTCGGCCGGGCGCAGGACATGCTGACGGCGACG
Organism: Aureimonas sp. N4; assembly: GCF_001463925.1. NCBI lineage: Bacteria > Pseudomonadati > Pseudomonadota > Alphaproteobacteria > Hyphomicrobiales > Aurantimonadaceae > Aureimonas > Aureimonas sp. N4. Next base: position 8,672 of record NZ_BBWS01000021.1, read on the forward strand.
GACTGGACGATCGCGGACCTTCGCGCCGCCGTCGATGCGGCGATCGAACCCCATGTCGATCGCAGCGGCCGTTTCATCGTCTCCGGCGACACGCTCGACCTGTCGGCCCAGCAGGCCATGGGCGTGGCGCTGGCGCTGCACGAACTGGCGACCAATGCCGTGAAATACGGCGCGCTGTCAGTGGACGAAGGCTGTGTCAAAGTTGGGTGGCATGTCTCGCCCGAGGGCGAGTTCCATTTCGAATGGCGCGAGGAAAACGGGCCCGAGGTCAAGCCGCTAAGCCGCAAGGGTTTCGGCACACGGCTTACTGAGCGCGTCGTTCCCGGCTATTTCAACGGCCGCGCCGAGACCGACTTCCAGCCGGACGGGATCGTCTATCGCCTCCAAGGGCGGTTGGAGCCCTGACCCGCAGGTCTGGCGCTGCGTGATCGCGCTTTCGCAGCGCTGGCCTTTCGGGCATGTCCATGCTTTCGCGGCGCTGGTTCGGGCCGCATCGGTTGCAGGAACCGGCCGCTCGGGCCAGCATGTCTTCAAGGGCTCAACGCCCGCCATCAGGAGTTTCAGCATCATGGACAGTCTCAAGGCCCAGAACGATCCGCTGCTGCGCGTCTGGCGCATCATCGTCGGCGGCAATGAAGCGACGGGCATGATTCGCCTCATGGGCTTTCTCGCCGCCTTCGTTCTGATCGGCGGCCTCATCTTCGCCCTCGCCACACGCTGACGGGCGCTCCGTTCCGCCGGCATCACGCCGGGCTCCAGAGGCCGTCATGACCATCAGCAATCTCGATGCCGTGTTCGAACCCAAGGCCATCGCGCTGATCGGCGCGAGCAATCGTGAGGGCTCGGTCGGGGCGGTTCTGGCGCGCAATCTCTTCGGATCGGGCTTTGTCGGCCCGGTCATGCCGGTCAATCCGCACGAGCAGGCGATCCGATCCTCGGTCAACTTCCGCTCGGTCGCCGACCTGCCGATCACACCCGATCTCGCGGTGATCGCGACCCCGGCCCCGAGCGTGGCTAATATCATCGACGAACTCGGTCGGCGCGGTTGCCGCGCGGCTGTGGTCATCTCCACCGGCTTTGCCGATCCTGTCCTCCGGCAAGGGCTGCTCAATGCTGCCAAGCCGCATCGGCTGCGCATCGTCGGGCCGAACTGTATAGGCGTGATGTCGCCCGGCATCGGCGTCAATGCCAGCTTCGCGCATCTGACGCCGCGCGCCGGCGACATCGCCTTTGTCAGCCAGTCCGACTCCATCGCGACGGCGGTGCTGGATTGGGCCGATGTGCGCGAGATCGGCTTTTCGCATGTCGTCTCCACCGGCGACATGTGCGACGTCGATATCGGCGATCTCCTCGATTATCTCGCGCTGGATACGAAGACGCGCGCCATCCTTCTCCATATCGAGGACATCACCGACGCGCCGAAATTCATGACGGCGGCGCGCATCGCCGCCCGTGCCAAGCCGGTGGTGGTCATCAAGGCCGGCCGCTCGGCGGCGGTCGCGGGCCCGTCTGCGTCGCATTCCCATTCGCGGGCGCTGGCCGATGAGGATGCGGTCTATGATGCCGCCTTGCGGCGCGCCGGCATGTTGCGCGTCGATTCGCTGCGCGAACTGTTCGAAGCGGTCGGAACGCTCGCCTCCGCCATCCGTCCCAAGGGGAACCGGCTGGCGATTTTGACCAATGGCGGCGGTGCGGGCCTTCTGGCGGCCGATGCCTTGAGCGATCTCGGGGGCCAGCTGGCCGATCTCTCGCCCGAGACGATGGCGAAGCTCGTGCGTTTCACGCGGCCGGACGAGAGCGATCCGCGCTTCGTCAATATCCCGCGCGACGCATCTGGCAGCCTTTACGGCCAAGCGCTCGAAACGTTGCTCGACGATCCCGGGCAGGATGCGGTTCTCGTCATGAACACGCCGCAGGCGCTGGCGGACGGGCGGGGCGCGGCAGAGGCGACGGTGGCGAGCGCCAAGGCACGGCGCGGCGCGCCGGTTCTGACCTGCTGGCTCGGCGAGCGCGCGGCGCGTGAGTCCCGCCGCCTCTTCGCGGCGCGCGGCATCCCAACCTATCAGACGCCGGACGAGTCCGTGCGCGCCTTCATGCAGCTCGTCAATTATCGCCGCAATCAGGACCTTCTGATGCAGACGCCGCCGGCCATCCAGCCGGGCGCGGCCGATGGTGCGAAGGCGCGGGCGGTGCTGTCCCGGGCGGCCGGGGAGGGGCGCAGCGTCCTGACCGAGCCCGAGGCCAAGACGCTGCTCTCCGCCTATGGCATTCCCGTCGTGCAAACCCAGATCGCCCACAGCCCGGACGAGGCGGCGGCGCTGGCGGGCGCTATCGGCTTTCCGGTCGCGCTGAAGATCCTGTCTCAGGACATCGCCCACAAGTCCGATGTGGGCGGCGTTCGGCTCGAACTCGACACGCCCGAGATGGTGCGCGAAGCCGGCGAACATATGCTGAAGCTCGTGGCCGAGCGTCATCCGGGCGCGCGGATCGAAGGCTTTACCGTGCAGGCGATGATCCAGCGCCCGCGTGCGCACGAACTGATCCTCGGCGTCGGCACGAATGCGCTGTTCGGCCCGGTGCTTCTCGTGGGGCAGGGTGGCACGGCGGCCGAGGTCATCGCCGATCGCGCCATCGGCCTGCCGCCGCTGAACCTGCCGCTTGCCCATGACATGATCGGACGCACGAAGGTCTCGCGTCTGATGAAGGGCTATCGCGACTGGCCCGCGGCCGACAGCGATGCCGTGGCGGCGACGCTCGTCAAGCTGTCCCAGCTCATCGCCGATTTCGACGAAATCGCCGAACTCGACATCAACCCGCTTCTGGTGGACGAGGCCGGGGTCATCGCGCTCGACGCGCGGGTCGTCTTGCGCACCTCGACCGGCGCGCCGCACTCGCGCTTCGCCATTCGGCCCTATCCCAACGAGCTGGAGCATGTGGCGCATTCCCGCTCGGGGTCGAGCTTCTTCCTGCGCCCGATCCGGCCGGAGGACGAGCCGGGGATCGTGGAGATGATCGCGCGCTCCGACGCCGAAGATGTGCGGCTGCGCTTCTTCGCGCCCATGAAGCGGATCGGCCATGCCTTCGCCGCGCGCCTGACCCAGATCGATTATCGCCGCGAGATGGCCTTCGTCGCCACCCGCGCGGGAGAGGCGGAGGGCGATATCCTGGGCGTCGCGCGTCTCGTGTCGGACCCCGACGAGAAGAAGGCCGAGTTCGGCATCATGGTCCGCTCCGACCAGAAAGGGCGCGGTCTCGGCTGGCTTCTGATGGAAACGATCCTCGACTATGCGCGGCGGCGCGGCCTGTCGCGCGTCTATGGCGAGGTGCTGGGTGAAAACCGGGCCATGCTCGCCATGGCGGAGGAACTCGGCTTTCGCCAGAGCCCGCACCCGGAGGACGTCGCACTGCGCCGGGTGGAGGTCGATGTCGAGACCTATCGTGCCAAGGGCCGGCCCATCGGCGATCCGTGATCGCCTTCAAGGCCAGCCGCTGATCGTCAAGCGAACGAGGCGGCGAGCCATTCGCGCGCGATGACGAGGTCCATCTGGCCGAGGCCGTGACCGGTCGGCAGCACCTCATGAGTAAGCCTCGACCCGCCCTCCTGAAGCTGGCGCGCCAGACGGGCGGCATTGTCGGCCGGCACGATCGGGTCCATGCCCCCCGACAGAAGAAGCACCGGGGCACCACCGAGATCGAAGGCAGGCGGCTCGGCAAAGGGCACCATGGCGCGGATCAGGATCGCGCCGGCCAGCCTCGTGGGGTCGAGCATCATCAGCGCGGACGCCACATTCGCGCCATTGGAGAAGCCCACCGCGACAGGACGGGCCATGCCATGGCGCTCCCGCGCTTCTTCCACGAAAGCGCCGAGTTCCAGCGCGCGCTGGCGCAGGTCCGCCTCGTCGAACACGCCCTCCGCAAGCCGGCGAAAGAAGCGCGGCATCCCGTTTTCCAGAACCTGCCCGCGCGGCGACAGAAGCGCCGCCCCCGGCGACAGGAGACCGCCAAGCCCTAAGAGGTCGCTTTCGTCGCCGCCCGTGCCATGCAGCAGGAGAAGCGGCGTCGCGCCCTCCACGGTCGCGGGAATGAAGCGGTGGATCATCGAGAGATCGTTGCGCGGAAGGTCCATGGCTCTGTCTCCGGTGGGGTTGGGAGAGGCGGGGCGCAACGCGTCCCGCCTTCGGGCGGTCAGGCCGGCTCGGCCAGCGAGGGCAAAACCTGCTCGATCCGGCCGCGCTGCGCTTCCAGGAAGTCCGGCAGCTTGAGCGTGCCGCCCAGATCGTTCACCGGCTCGTCCACGGCAAAGCCGGGCTGGTCGGTCGCGATCTCGAACAGGACATGGCCCGGCTCACGGAAGTAGATCGAGCGGAAGTAGTTGCGGTCCCGCTGCTCGGTCGTCTGGATGCCGTGGTTGTCATGGAGCTTTTGCGCCATGGCCATCTCCTCGGCGTCGTCGGCCGCCCGGAAGGCGACGTGATGCACCGACCCGCCGCCAGCGCGCGGCTTGAGAAAGCCGCCGACGGCGCGAATGTCCACGATGCCGCCGACACTCGCCCCCGGTACTTCGAAGCGCGTGATCGAACCCTCGCTCGCGCCCTGCCGGAAGCCCAGAACATCCGTCAGCACCGCGCCCGTGGGCGCGGCTTCCTCCAGAAGCAGGCTCACGGAATGGAAGCCGCGAATGGCGTGGTCGGGCGCGATGTCGCCCGCGCTCCAGGCCGGCTCTTTCTCGGCACCGGGAACGGCGACGAGGGCGAGGCGCATTCCGTCCGGGTCGCGGAAGGACAGGACCGTCTCGCCGAAGCGCTTCTCGATCGGCTCGAAGGCGACGCCCCTTTCGATGAAGCGATGCGTCCAATAGCCGATCGAGCCCTCCGGCACGCGGAAGACGGTCTCCTGCGTCTCGCCGACGCCGAGCCGTCCAGGCGCGACATGCTCCCACGGAAAGAAGGTCAGGATCGTGCCGGGTGATCCCGCCTCGTCGCCGTAATAGAGATGCCACGTGCCGGGATCGTCGAAGTTCACCGTCTTCTTCACGAGGCGCAGCCCGAGCGTCTTCGTGTAGAAGCCGACATTGCGGCTGGCCGGACCGGCGATGGCCGTGACGTGATGAATGCCGTGCTCGCTCATGATCGTTGCCCTCGTTCAATTTCTGAAGCCAACATAATCGCAATGACGCAAAGCCATAAGGGGTCTATGGATTGCGTCGATGCAATGCTTGGATTGCGGAAGGGATATATGAGCGGTTTCGAAAGCCTGAGCTGGGACGATTTCCGCCTGATCCGGGCCGTGGCCGAAGCCGGCACGCTGCCGGCCGCGGCCGAGCGACTGGGCACGGCGCATTCCACCGTTTTCCGCCGGCTGAAGGGGATCGAAGCCGCGCTCGGCTGCGCGCTGTTCGAGCGCAACAAGGCGCGGCTGGAGCCGACCCAGGCCGGGGCGGAGATCGCCGCTCTTGCCGCGCGTATGGGCGAGGAGGTGGATGCCGTCGCGCTGCGCCTCGCCGGCCGCGAGCCGCTGCCCTCGGGCGAGGTGCGCGTCACCACCAACGACTCGCTTCTGGTCCATCTTCTGACGCCGATCTTCGCAAGCTTTCTCGCGGCCTGCCCCTCGGTGCGGCTCGACATCGTGCTCGGCAATCCGGCGCTCAATCTGTCGAAGCGCGATGCCGATGTCGCGATCCGCGCCACCGACAATCCGCCGCCCAATCTCGTCGGGCGCAAGGCGGCGCGCATCGCCTGGGCGCTCTATGGCCCCGCCGAAGATGCGCCAGGCCCACGTCGATGGGTGACGCTGGGCGAGGCCATGAGCCCGATGAAAGTGGTGCGTCATGTCCTGAACGAAGCCGGGCCGGAGGGCGTCGGATACCGCGTCAACTCCGTTCTCGGTATGGCCGAGGCTTTGGAGGCCGGGCTGGGGGTCGGCTATCTCCCCTGTTTTGTCGCGGACCCGCGCCCCGCGCTGCGCCGGCTGGACGGGCCGGACGAACGCTTTGCGACCGATCTCTGGCTCCTGACCCATGCTGACTTGCGCCAAGTGCCGCGCGTGCGCGCCCTGATGGATCATCTCGCCGAAGAGATCGCCCGCGCGCGACCGCTGATCGAAGGCGCGCGCGGGCGAGAGACGGGTGGTCAGGCCGGCTGAAGCGCCCGCTCGCGCTGCAACTCGATGCGCGCGCCCGTCTCGGCGTCGAACGCATGGAGCCGGTCGGCCGGCAGCAGGAGGCCGATCGCGTCACCCGGCGCCACCGACAGCGCCTCGGTCGCCGTCACGGCGAAGAGCACGCCGCCGAGCTCGGCATAGACGACACGCGAAGCGCCGAGTTCCTCGATGAAATCGACCACCGCGTCTGCGCTGCCCGGCGCGCCGCGCCGCGTCAGGATCGCATGTTCGGGCCGAATGCCGATCTCGACGCGCTTGGCCCCCAAGCCGACGCGCGAGCCCACGGGCAGGGGCAGGCGGTAGCCGTTGGTCAGGCGAAAGGCGTCGTCGGCCTCAAGCTCGCCCGGCAGCAGCGTCATGGGCGGCGAGCCGATGAAGCTCGCGACGAAACGCGAGGCCGGCCGCTCGTAGATTTCGGCGGGCGTTCCGACCTGCTCGACATGGCCGCCATTCATGACGACGAGCCGGTCCGCCAGCGTCATCGCCTCGACCTGATCATGCGTGACGAAGACCGAGGTCGCGGACAGGCGCTTGTGCAGCTTGCGGATTTCGGCGCGCATGGTGACGCGCAGCTTGGCATCGAGATTGGACAAGGGCTCGTCGAACAGGAAGACGCGCGGCTCGCGGATGATCGCGCGGCCCATGGCGACGCGCTGGCGCTGGCCGCCCGAGAGCGCCGCCGGCTTGCGGTCGAGATAGTCGGCAAGGCCCACGATCGCCGCCGTCTCGCGGATACGCCGCTGGCGCTCCTCCTTGGGAACGCCTGCGACCTTCAAGGCATAGCCGATATTGTCGGCGACGCTCATATGCGGATAGAGCGCGTAGTTCTGGAACACCATGGCGCAGCCGCGCTCGCGCGGCTCCAGCTTGTTCACCACGCGCCCGTCGATGGCGATCTCGCCGCCGCTGATGTCCTCCAGCCCCGCGATCATGCGCAGAAGCGTGGACTTGCCGCAGCCCGACGGCCCGAGGATCACGACGAACTCGCCGGACTCGAAGGTGAGGTCGATGCCGTGCAGGGTCCGCGTTGTCGCGTTGTAGGACTTCTGAAGATTGCGGATATCGATCCGTGCCATCGGACTCTTCCTTATTTCTCGGTTGCGATGAGGCCGCGCACGAACCAGCGCTGCAAGACGGCGACGACGATGAGCGGCGGCAGCACGATGATGAGGGCGCCCGCATTGGTGACGTTCCACTCCGGCAGGCCATTCTCGGCCGGGCGGAGCGCCCGCAGCGCCGTCATCGCGGTGGTGTAGGCGGGGTCCGTCACCATGAGGCGCGGCCAGAGATACTGGTTCCACGTATCGGCGAAGAGGATCGTGGCGAGCGCCAGCATGTTGGTGCGCGACAGCGGCAGGAGCACGTCCACGAAGAAGCGCCAAGGGCCGGAGCCGTCCATGCGCGCCGCTTCCGCCAGCTCGTCGGGGACGGTCATGAAGAACTGGCGAAACAGGAACGTGCCGGTGGCCGTCGCGACCAGAGGCAGGGACAGGCCGGAATAGGTGTTGAGGAGGTTCCAGTCGATGCTGACCTCGATGCCGGTCAGCGTCTGGATCAGGAGGCGGAAGGGCTGGAACGCGTCGGCGGCGATATTGTAGGTCGGCACGACGCGCACTTCGAGCGGCAGCATCAGCGTCAGGAACACCAGCCAGAAGAAGACGAGGCCCCAGCGCGATCGGAAATACACGATGGCGAAGGCGCTGAGCGCCGAAACCGCGATCTTGCCGGCCGTGACCGCACCAGCCATGACGAAGCTGTTGAACAGGGCATTGCCGAGATCGGCGCGGGCCCAGGCGGCGGCATAGTTCTTCAGCGCATCCGGCCCGGGCAGGAAGCTGAAAGGAACGGCGTTCACCTCCTGAAGCGTCTGCGTCGATGCGCAAAGGACGATCCAGAAGGGCAGGAGCACGGTGACCAGCGCCATGACGAGGATGGCGTAGGTGATGAGATTGGAGACGGGCGTCTTTTCGATCATGTCCCGAGCCCTCAGCGGTAATGCACGCGCCGCTCGATGAAGCGGAACTGGATGAAGGTGAAGACCATGATCAGGCTGATGACGATGAGGCTCTGCGCCGCCGCGCCGGAGTAATCGAGCCCTTCGAAGGCCTTGGAGACGATGTTGAAGACCATGAGATTGGTGGCGTTGTTCGGCCCGCCATAGGTCGTGCGATCCACGATGCCGTAGGTATCCTTGCCGACGAAGCTTTCCGTCGCGATCAGGATGAGGAGCAGGAACAGGGTCGGCGAAAGAAGCGGGATTTGGATGTCGAGCGCCCGGCGCAAGGGGCCGGAGCCGTCCATGGCGGCTGCTTCCGTCAGGCTGCGCGGGATCGACTGAAGGCCCGCCAGCATGAAGATGAAGCAATAGCCGATCCACTTCCACACGAAGCAGGTGACGATCAGGATCATCGCGTGGCTATTGTATTTGGCCGGATTCCAGAAGTCGGGATGGGCGGCATTGACCATGGCCATCAGCCCGCGCTCGGGCGACAGGATGAACAGGAAGGCCGTCCCGACCGCCGGCCCGGCCAGCGCGTAGGGCCAGATGTAGAAGAAGCGGAAAATCTTGGAGCCCTTGAGCTGGCGGTCGACTGCGAGCGCCAGAACCAGCGCCAGTCCCATCGTGATGACCGTCGCTAGAACCGCGAACGTCACGCTGACGCGCACCGAATTCCAATATTGGCTGTCCGAAAAGACGGCCTGGAAATTCTCCCAGCCGACGAAAAGACGCGCGCCCGCGCCGCCGAAGGCCGGCTCCAGCGTGAAGGCCCAGTTCAGCACCGAAACGGCGGGCCAGTAGAAGAACAGGAAGATCAGAAACAACTGGGGAAGGGCGGCAAGAACCGGAACCCAGCGGCTTTTGAAGACGACACGCTTCATGACGGATATCCACGATGAGGAACGCCGCCGAGGCCGGGGAGGGCTTCGGCGGCGCGGGAAAGTGCGGTTCGGCTTAGTTCAGCGTCTGGCCGGCATAGGTCTTCTCGAAGCGACGCAGCAGCGTGTTCGAGCGGTCGGCGGCCTCGTCCAGGCTCTTCTGGATGTCGGCGTTCTGCATGAAGATCGCCTCAAGCGCGGTCGAGAATTCCTTGCGGATCTGCGTGTAGTTGCCGAGGCGGATGCCGCGCGTGTTTTCGGAGGGCGGGGTCAGCGTCAGGCTTTCGATCGCGATTTCGCGGCCCTTGAACTGCGGCTTGTCGTAGAAGCCGCTGGCCTTCATCGCCTCGAAGCCGGTCTTGGTCACCGGGATGTAGCCGGTCACGGTGGACCACCACTCAACCATGTCGGGCTGGGCGAGGAAGTTCAGGAAGGCGGCCGCGCCCTTGTACTCGGCTGCGGGGCGGTCCTTCATGACCCAGAGCGAAGCGCCGCCGACCAGCGTCTTCTGGCGCTGGGTGCCCTCGAAGGCCGGCAGCATCGTGACATGCCACTCGACACCCTGCGGCAGCGTCTTGCCGGCCGTGCCATGGTCGGCGATCGAGCTCATCGCCATCTGGCAGGTCTGCGAGGTGAAGGACGGGAAAGCGTCCATGCCGAGCTGCTTGGTCTTCACGACGAAGAGCTTGTCGTCGACCTGCTTCTTCCAGAACTTGATCTCGTCGACCACCTTCGTCTTGTTGAAGACGACTTCGGCGTCGAGACCCTGATAGCCGTTGGCCTTGGTGGCGACGGGCTGATTGTGGATGGCCGAGAACTGGTCCAGCGAGAACCAGGGGTCGAAATTGATGGCCATCGGGCATTCGTAGCCCGCGTCCTTCAGCTTCTTGGCGTCGGCCGATACCTGCTCCCAGGTCTTCGGCGCTTCCGTGATGCCGGCCTTCTTGAAGGCGTCGCCGTTATAATAGAGGACGGCGGTCGAGGAGTTGAACGGGAAGGACTCGAGGTCGCCCTTCGCCGTGGCGTAATACTGCCCGATACCGGGGAAGTAGTTATTCCAGTCGATCTTGTAGCCGTTGTCGGCCATCAGCTGCTTGGCCGGGACGAACGCTCTGGACAGCATGAGGTCGAGCGTGCCGGCGTCATAGACCTGGGTGATCGCGGGCTGCTTCTTGGCGCGGTAGGCCGCGATCGTGTTCTGCAGATTGGTCTCGTAGCCACCCTGGCTGACGCAGGAAATCTCGTAGTCCTTCTGCGAGGCGTTGAACTTGGTGCAGGCCTCCTGCACCCTGTCGCCGAGATCGCCCGACAGACCGTGCCAGAATTCGAATTTCACGGGCTCGGCATGAGCTGCGCCCGTCAAACCAGCCAAGAGCGCCAGCGCGCTGGCGGCGCCGAAGATTTTCGTGAGCATTGTGAGCCCTATCGATCGAAATAAAAGGAGGACGAAATCTTGCCGTTCGTCGCGGCGGTCCAATAATGAGCGTCGGGGTGAGAGTAAAATGAAGTTTGTATGACGATACCGCGGATTCACAACTTCCGCTTGTTTGGGTTTTGTCGGGAATTCATCATCGATTTGTCACCGTTGTGACATGATGCCTATGGTAGCGCGAAGCCGAGCCAGCCCCGTCCGCCTTCAGGGACGCCGCCGCCTCTTGCGCTCAAGGACCTTTTCCCGAGTTTGTCATGACCCAAGTTTCTGCCGCGGCCGTCCTCGACGCCGCTTCTTTTCGTTCTCCCGTTCTGGACTTTGCTCCGGCCGATTGTCTCGTGATCGCCCATCGCGGCTCCTGGGTCCGCGCCCCGGAAAATTCGCTTCTCGCCATTCGCGAGGCGGGGGCTCTGGGCGTCGGCATGGTGGAGATCGACGCGCGTCAAACCGCAGACGGCGCGATTCTCGTCATTCATGACGATACGCTCGATCGCACCACCCAAAGCCGGGGCGCGGTTGCCGAGCAGGACAGTGCGACGATTCGTGCCCTTCGCCTGCGCGAAAGCGGCGGAGGCGACGATGCGCCGCTGACCGACGAGCGCGTGCCCACGCTTCTGGAAGCGCTGGAAGAAGCGCGAGGCCACGGTCTTCTCGTCAATGTCGACACCAAGTCGGCTGCCGAGCTTCCTGCCGTGACGCGCGAAATCCTGCGGGGCGGCTTCGCTGGGGATGTCGTGGTGAAGGCGGAACTGACGCCGGCCGATCTGGCGCGCCTGCCCGCCGACCATACGGCCTTCGGACCCTTGCCCTTCATGCCGGTGCTGAAGTCGCAAAAAGGTCGCTTTGCCGAAGACCTCGCGCATTTCGCCCACCTCAATCCCTTCATGATCGAGGCTATGCCTGCTTGCGTGGAGGATCTGGAAGCGGGCATGGAGGCGGCGCGCGCCCTCGGCGTGCGGCTTTGGCTCAATACCTTGGACGTCTCCCATATGACCGATTTCAACGACACGGCCGCCCGGCAGGACGCCGACGCGATTTGGGGGCGGCTTCTCGACCTCGGCGTTGGTGCGATCCAGACCGACGAGTCCGAGCGCCTCGTCGCTTACCTCGCGGCGCGGGGACTACGGAGCGCTCGCCTATGAATCTGGCTTTGCTTCAGCGCCGCGACACGGCCGCCGAGATCGTCAAGACCGCCGCCGCCGAGGCGCTCGGTCATTTCGCGGATCGTAGGCAACTCCTGACGGAGACCAAAGCCGGGCCGCGCGATTTCGTCTCGCAGGCCGATCGGGGCATCGAGGCACGTGTTCGCGCGCTTCTGGCCGAACGCTATCCGGGCGAGGCCGTCGTGGGCGAGGAAGAGGGCGGGGAGACGGCCGATCGCTACTGGATCGTCGATCCGATCGACGGCACATCGAACTTTCTGGCCGGCTCGCCGCTCTGGGGCATCTCGCTCGGCTATGTGGAGAATGGCGTGCCGGTGGCGGGTGCCATCGCCGCGCCTTGCCTCGGCGAACTCATGGCCGGCGCGCGAGATGTCGGCGTGGTGCGCAACGGCGTTCCCTTCGAGCGGGAGGTGGCCGTACCCGGCCTCGGTCTCGTGTCCTTGGGCGACAGTCCGGGCGAGGATCTGGAGGCCGCGATCGCGCTCCAGCGCCGCTTGCGTGAGCGTGAATGGATCGTGGAATCCTTCCACTGCACCTCGGTTTCCATGCTCTTTGCTGCGCTCGGCCGCTTCGACGGCCATATCCAGCCGGTCACCACCATGTGGGACATCGCGGGTGGGGCCGCGATCTGCCGTGAGCTGGGCCTGGAGGTCGAGATCATCAGGCACGAGGATGGCGCTTACGCCATCTATGCCGGCACGGCCACGCTCATGCGGGACGCGCTGGGCAAGGCTTGACCGTTCAGGCGCAGCACCGGAGGAAGAGGCGGCTTTCGAGCCGCCTCACAGCCACTTCTTGTGTCGGAAATACAGAAGCGGCAGCAGCGCCGAGAGCACCATGATCGTCAAGGCCATGGGATAGCCGAGCGCCCATTTCAGTTCGGGCATATGCTCGAAATTCATCCCGTAGATCGAGGCGACGAGCGTCGGCGGCATGAAGCCGACAGCCGCCACCGAGAAAATCTTGATGATGGCGTTCTGCTCGATCGAGATCATGCCGACCGTGGTGTCGAGCAGGAAGGTCGTCTTGTTCGACAGAAAGGACACGAAATCGTTCAGCGAGGCGACGTCCCGCGCCATCGCCTTGACCCGCAGCTTCAACTCCTTCTGCGGCTTGCGCCGATCCATCACAAAGGAGAGGAAGGGCAGGAGCCGGTCCACGGTCGCCAGACTTTCCCGCGTGCGCGAGGAAATGTCGCCGGCCGCGCCGAGGCGCTTCAGAAGCTGCTTGAAATCGGCGGTCGCCGTCGGCGTGTTCGTGTCGGACGAGCGGAAGATGTCGGTGCCGATCCGGTCGAGATCGCTGGCGATCTGCTCCAGGAGATCGGCCATGCGGTCGATGATCGTTTCCAGAAGGCCGACCGCGATGGAATCGGCCGTCGGCCCTTTGGTACGAGAGGGCTTAGGGGGAGCCGGCGGCGGGCCGTAATGGTCGAAGCTCGGGAGATAGCCCGGTTTCGTTGTCTCGCCATTGCCCTCCCGGCAGAGCTTGGTCGAGAAGATTTGGAACGAGCGCGGGTCGGTATAGCGCAGCGTCACGAGGCGCTGGCCGACCAGAATGAAAGTGACGGGGCCGAAATCCGGCTTGCCCTCGTCCAGCCCATAGACGATCGAAGCGGTCATGAAGTCGCCGCCATCTTCCGAATAGAGCCGGCTCGACACTTCGATCTCGCGCATCTCTTCGCGCGTCGGCACCTCGATCCCGCAAAGCGCCTCGATGGCTCGTTCTTCGTCATGTGTGGGGTTGCGCAGATCGATCCAAACGGCTTCAGGCGGAACCTCGTCGGGACGCACGCCGGCATGGCGGCGAACGTGAGAACCGAAAACCGTGTAGGCATCGATCATAGGCTATTCCTTGGCATCGCACGCTGGATGGCGCGCCCTCGGCGAACGCGCATCATCGCCCCAGCGAAGCGGATGCTCACTTGGGCAATGCAGCACGCGACGGCGATATAAGGCAGGCCGGCCCGATAAGCCACCGGCCCGAGCGTTCCAACTTCCCCCTATCGCGGCGCCGGGCGGCGCGCGTCAGAAGCCTTTACGGCGCGAATGTATCAAACGAATGGCGCAAGCGCGGGAACGGACGCGATGGCGGTGGAGACGGTCGCCTCGTCCACATGAGACTTCGAGAAGGCGATCAACTCCTCGCCCACGGTGCGGATCTGGCCCATGTCGAGACCGAGGCCCATCAGCTTGCCGCCGAGCGCCATGATGCCGCCTCCGAACTCGGCATCGCCAGCCGCTTGGAGAGCGTCCGCCGCGCCCGGCGTGCCCGAGATCATCGTCTCCACGGCGGGATCCGAGCTTTCCGAGCGCAGGAAGGCCAGAATGTTGCCGACCGCCTCGCGCGCTGTCTCGGGCGTCAGGGAAGCGGCTGCGGAGACGCGGTCGATCAGTTCGGACATGGCAGGGCCTGAGAATCACGGGGAAGGGCCGGTCGGCGTGCCACAGTGGCAGGGGGCGCGCCGGAGTGCAATCGGCTGTTCCAGCCGATTGCTGGCATGGTCGCGCTTCGCAGAGCGTCGGCCCCGAACCTTAGACCGTCAGGCCGCCCGGCTGGTTGACGATGACCGTCGCGCCCGGCTCCGCGCGATTATACAGGTCGATGATGTCATGGTTCATGAACCGGACGCAGCCCGACGACACGGCCTTTCCGATGGTCCACCATTCCGGCGTTCCGTGCAGGCGGTAGAGCGTGTCCTTGCCATCCTTAAAAAGATAAAGCGCGCGGGCCCCCAGGGGGTTCTTGAGACCCGGGTCCATGCCGACTCCGCGATAGATTTCCAGCTCGGGCTGGCGGTCGATCATCTCGTTGGGGGGCGTCCAGCGCGGCCATTCGCGCTTGAACTGCACGCGGGCGCGGCCTTCCCAAGCGAACCCGTCGCGGCCGATGCCCACGCCGTAGCGCATGGCGGTGCCGCCGGGCTGAATGAGATAGGCATAGCGCGTGGGCGTGTCGATGATGATCGTGCCGGGGGCTTCGGGGCCGTTATAAGCGACCTGCCGGCGGAGATAGCGCACGTCCATGCGGCGCAGGTCGATGGCAGGGATCAGGAAACCGCCATCATCGATCGGGCCATAGGCGGTGGCGTATTCGGGCGGCACATTGCCCGGCAGGCCGCCGAAAACGGAGAGATCGGCATTCTGCGCACGCGGGGAACTGACGCACCCGGTCAGCGTGGCGAGGGCGCCGAGCCCGAGGCCGGACAGGACGGCACGGCGCGGCAGGCGTCGGGAAAAGGGATCGTTTGTCATTATCCAGCCAGTGCGGCGAGCGCGGGAATAGGCCTTCTGCGAAGCCTTGGAACCCTCGCTCGGGTTCTTGTTCTTGGGCTGAAAACGTCGAACCGGACGGTTCGTTCCGTTCTCCACGCCCGGAAGCGAGACCTCACGGGCGCATTGCGGCGATGGAGCGGCATTTCAGAGAAGCAGGGTTAACAATTCATCCGTAGAGGCTTCCATGTGACAGGTCGAGCCGCGCCTTGTAGACCGGGGCGGTATCATAAGGGCAGGGCGGCTTGGCAGCGTCCCCTGCCTCCGAGCGCAAGGCAGGAACCCATGGCAGCAGGCTTCTCACGCACCTTCACCTTCTTCGACGGCGAATGGCTCGAGGGAAATCCCGGGCTGGTCGGGCCGCGCTCGCATGTTCTCTGGCTGGGCTCATCGGTCTTCGACGGGGCACGCTGGTTCGAAGGCCTGACGCCGGACCTCGACCGGCACGCCGCGCGCGTCAACCGATCGGCCGAGGCGCTGGGGCTTCGGCCGACCATGACGCCGGACGAGATCGTGCGGCTGACTTATGAAGGGCTCCGGCATTTCGATGGCGAAACGGCCGCCTATATCCGTCCGATGTATTGGGCCGAGGATGGTGGCTATATGGGCGTGCCGGCCGACCCAGAGACGACACGCTTTTGCTTGTGTCTTTATGAGTCGCCGATGATTCCATCGGCCGGGTTTTCGCTGGGCGTCTCGCCCTTCCGTCGGCCGACCCCCGAAACCATGCCGACGCTGGCCAAGGCCGGGTGTCTTTATCCCAACAATGCGCGCGCGATCATGGAGGCCAAGCGGCGCGGGTTCGACAATGCGCTGGTTCGCGACATGATCGGCAATGTGGCCGAGACCGGCACGTCCAACCTCTTCATGGTGCGCGACGGCGCGGTCTTCACGCCGGTTCCCAATGGTTCCTTTCTGAATGGCATCACGCGCCAGCGCGTCATCCAGCTGCTGCGCGAGGACGGGATGGAGGTGGTCGAGGCCAGCCTGACGGTGGAGGACTTTCTGTCGGCCAGCGAAATCTTCTCCACTGGCAATCATTCCAAGGTCGTGCCCGTGACGAGGCTGGAAGAGCGCGCCATGCCCGTCGGTCCCGTCTACGGCCGAGCCCGCGAACTCTACTGGCGCTTTGCGCGCGCGCGTGAAAAGTCGGCTTGAATGCGGCCTTTTGGTTCAGAAGGCGGCTGACATCCGAGCCGGGAGGCCCTAGCTAAGGACCCGGCTCGAAAGCCCGCCGGCCGGCGATTCGCTTGCGCTCACGGCGGGCCCAAACCGAAGGAGACGGATATGGCCTTTACGCTTCCCGAACTGCCTTACGCCTATGATGCGCTCCAGCCCTTCATGTCGAAGGAGACGCTGGAATATCATCACGACAAGCACCATCAGGCCTATGTCGACATGGGCAACAAGCTGGCCGCCGACGCGGGCCTCGCCGATGCGTCGCTCGAAGAGATCGTCAAGCAGTCCTTCGGCAAGAACCAGCCTCTCTTCAACAATGCCGGCCAGCACTACAACCACATCCATTTCTGGAAGTGGATGAAGCCCAATGGCGGCGGCAAGTCCCTGCCGGGCAAGCTGCAGACGGCCTTCGATTCCGATCTCGGCGGCTATGACAAGTTCCGCAACGACTTCATCGACGCGGGCAAGGGCCAGTTCGGTTCGGGCTGGGCTTGGGTCGCGGTCAAGGACGGCAAGCTTCAGATCATGAAGACGCCGAACGGCGAGAATCCGCTGGTGCACGGTGCCGAGCCGATCCTCGGCGTCGACGTGTGGGAACACTCCTATTACATCGACTACCGCAACGCGCGTCCGAAGTATCTCGAGGCCTTCGTCGACAGCCTCGTGAACTGGGACTACGTGCTGGAGCGCTACGAGGCCGCCAGCGCCTGAACGCTGGGCCATCGGTGAGATGCGAGCCCTGCCTTCCCTCGGGAAGGCAGGGTTTTTCGTTGTGCGGGCTCTGCGACACTAGAGCACATCCACCGAACATAGGTTCGCCGGAGGTGCTCCAGTCCCTTGTTTCTCGCATTGTCCGGGCGCGAAAGCCGACCCGGCTTTCGCTGGAAATGCTCTGAATCCTCTTCCGCCGATCCTTAAGGATGGACGGATCATGGAAAACGGGTTTTCATCTCGTTTGGAACAATTCCACTCAGCCGAAAGCCCGGAGTGATTCTCATGCGCCTGTCCGCCTTGATCGTGGGACTTTGCGTTGCCGCCTCCGCCGCGCTGCCGGCGCTGGCGCAGAACGAGACCGTCATCAAAGAGCGCCAGCAGCTCATGAAGAACAATGCCAAGGCGGCGCGTACCGCCTCCGAAATCATCAAGGGCAGTCAGCCCTTCGACGCCGCGACGGCCGCCAGCCTCTTCACGACCTTGAACGAGGACGCGAAGAAGTTCGCGACGCTCTTCCCCGAGGATTCCAAGACGGGCGGCAAGACCGAAGCCGCGCCCGCGATCTGGGAAAAGCCGGCCGAGTTCAAGGCGGCGAACGACAAGTTCATCGCCGACACGCAGGCCGCGCTCGACGCCAAGCCCGCCGATCTCGACAGTTTCAAGACCGCCTTCACCAAGGTCGCCGCCAATTGCCAGAGCTGCCACCAGCAGTTCCGGCAGCGCTGAGGCTGAACGCTTTTGCGGCGGCGGCCGGTTCTCGCTCTTCTGGCGGCAGCCGTCGTCGCCGTGCTGGCGGCGGGCGCCTATAGCGCAACGCGCCCGGTTCGCCTGAGCGCGACGGAGATCGCGCAGGAGGGAAGCGGCGACGCCGCGCGCGGCGAGCGGCTTTTCTGGGCCGGCGGCTGCGTGTCCTGTCATGCGCGCGAAGCGGTAGACCAGCCGGTTCTGGGCGGCGGGCCGTCGCTCGTCACGCCCTTCGGGACGTTCCACGGCCCCAACATCTCGCCGGACCCCGATCATGGCATCGGCCGCTGGACGCTGGCCGATTTCGCCAATGCCCTGCAACGCGGCGTCGATCCCGAGGGGCACAATCTCTATCCGGCCTTTCCCTACACATCCTATGCGAGGATGACGCCGGGAGACGTCGCCGATCTCTTCGCCTATCTGAAGACGCTGCCGCCATCGACGGATGACGCGCCGGCGAACGAGTTGCCGTTCCCCTACAATCTGCGCATGGCGCTGGGGCCTTGGAAGGCGCTCTTCCTGAGGCCCAGCCCCGTTATCTCCTGGCCGAATGGCGCGCCCGATCTTGTCCGGCGCGGGCAATATCTCGTGGAAGGGCCGGGCCATTGCGGCGAGTGCCACACGCCACGCAGCCTCGGCGGCGCGGGCGGGCTGGATCACGATCGCTGGCTGGCCGGCGGGCCGGCGCCGGAAGGGGAGGGGCAGATCCCCAACATCACGCCGGCGGGCGAAACCTCGGATTGGACCGAGGACGATCTCGTCAATTATTTCGAGACGGGCTTCACCCCGGACTTCGATAGTGTCGGCGGCTCCATGGTGGAGGTGCAGCACAATCTGGCGCGTCTGCCCAAAGACGATCTCGCCGCCATCGCCGCCTATCTCAAGGCCATTCCGCCGGTCGCTTCAGCGAAGTAGATCGGAAGGGGAAAAGGCGACCGAAGCCGCCTTTTCCCAGAATATTTAAAGAGCTGCCTTGCCCATGAGCTTCAGCGCGAAACTGTAGATCATCGCGATCTCGTCCAGCTTCGCGAAGCGCCCGGATGCGCCGCCATGGCCCGCGCCCATATTGGTGCGAAGTATCACGGGATTGCTGTCCGTTTTCTTCGCGCGCAGGCGCGCCACCCATTTGGCCGGTTCCCAGTAGGTCACGCGCGGGTCTGTCAGACCGGCGAGCGCCAGGATCGGTGGATAGGCCTTGGCCTCGACATTGTCGTAAGGGCTGTAGCTCGCGATCACCTCGTAATCGGCTTCCGACAGGATCGGATTGCCCCATTCCGGCCACTCGGGCGGGGTGAGGGGCAGCGTGTCGTCGAGGATCGTGTTGAGCACGTCCACGAAGGGCACGACGGCGATGATGCCGCCGAACTTTTCCGGCGCCATGTTGGCGACCGCGCCCATCAATAGGCCGCCGGCCGAGCCGCCATGCGCGACGATGCGCTCATAGCTGCTGAAGCGCTCACTCACGAGATGGTCCGCCGCCGCGATGAAGTCGGTGAACGTGTTGCGCTTGTGCTCCCGCCGGCCGGCTTCGTACCAGCGGAAGCCCTTGTCCTTGCCGCCGCGAATATGCGCGATGGCATAGACGAAGCCGCGATCAACGAGGCTGAGCACATTGGTGCTGAACGAGGCCGGGATGGAATGGCCATAGGAGCCATATCCATAGAGCATCAGCGGAGCCGAGCCGTCGAGCGCCGTATCGCGGCGATAGACGAGCGAGATCGGAACGGTTTCGCCGTCCGGCGCGGGTGCGAAGATGCGGCGCGCGACGTAGAGCGAGGGATCATGGCCGGACGGCACTTCCTGCGTCTTCAGGAGACGGCGCTCGCGTGTCTCCACGTCATAGTCGAAGGTCTGGTTCGGGGTCGTCGGCGAGGAATAGGAGAAGCGGATCGTGGTCGTGTCATATTCGTAGGTGCCGCCGAGGCCGAGCGAATAAGCCTCTTCCTCGAAGGCGATGCTATGTTCCGCGCCATCCGCCAGACGCCGTACCACGATGCGCGGCAGGCCGTCGCGCCGCTCCAGCCAGATCAGATGGCGCTTGAGCACGAGATGCGACAGGATCAGGCGGCCGTCCTCATACGGCACGAGATCGGTCCAGGCCTCGCGGCCCGGCTGATCGGCCGGCGCGGTCACGATTTTGAAGTCGCGCGCGCCATCGGCATTGGTCAGAATGAAGAGCGTTCCGTCGCCCTCGTCCACGTCATATTCCAGGCCCTTCTCGCGCTTGGCGACGAGGCGCGGTTCGGCGGCCGGGTTGGCGGCGGGGATCAGCCAGGCTTCCGACGTTTCGTGATCGTGAATGTCGATGACGACGTAATCGCCGGATTGCGTCTGGCCGACGCCCATGAAGAAGCCCGTGTCGGTTTCCTCATAGACCAGAGGATCGGAGGCCGGATCGGCGCCGAGGGTATGATAGAAGACGCGGCTGGGGCGGTGGTTTGCATCGAGTTTGGTGTAGAAGAAACCGTGCGAGCGTGCGTCCCAGGTGGCGTCGCCGCTCGTGTCCGCGATGCGGTCGGGCAGGTCCGCGCCGGTTTCGAGATCGCGCAGGGCAATCTCGTAGAATTCGGAGCCCTTGTCGTCGAAGCTCCAGGCGAGGCGCTTGTGATCGGGCGAGTGCTCGACGCCGCCGATCGAGAAATAGTCGATCCCCTCGGCCTGTTTGTTCGCGTCGAGATAGACGTCTTCGCGGCCGCCTTCGCGCGGCACGCGGAAGAAGCGCGGGTATTCCGCGCCGGCCTCATAGGCGACGCCATAGGAATAGGGGCCATCTGGCGCGGGAACGGAGCTGTCGTCCTCCTTGATGCGCCCGCGCATCTCGGCGATCAGCTTGGCCTTCAGCGGCTCGACATCTTCGAGCGCGGCGTCCGCATAGCGGTTTTCCGCTTCCAGATGGGCGCGGATCACGGGGTCGAGCAGCGAGGTGTCCTTGAACATCTCCTGCCAGTTGTCGACGCGCATCCAGCCGTATTCGTCGGTGCGCGTGCGCCCATGCGCCGAAAGTTCGACCGGGCGCTGCGGGGCGCGGGGCGGGGCGGGAAGGTCGGCGCGGAAGGCTGAGGACATGGATCACCGTCAGATGCGGGCAAGAATCGGCCCGCCGGAGCTTTCGCCCGGCGGGCGGCAAAGGCAAGGGGCAGCAAGGTCGGCCCGGTCAGTCGCGGTCGAATTCGAGGGCGTAGCCATTCATGCAGTAGCGCAAGCCCGTCGGGCGTGGCCCGTCCTCAAAGACATGCCCGAGATGGGCGTCGCAATCGGCGCAGCGGACTTCGACGCGCGTCATCATGAAGGAGCGATCCACATGCTCGCTCACCGACTCGCGCTCCACCGGCTCGTAGAAGCTCGGCCAGCCCGTGCCGGAATCGAACTTCGTTTCGGAGCGGAAGAGGGGCTTCTGGCAGCACACGCAGCGATAAAGGCCGGCTTCCTTCTGGTCCCAGTTCGGGCCGGTGAAAGGGCGCTCGGTGCCATGGCCGCGTGCGACCTTATATTGCTCGGGCGTCAGGATCTCCTGCCATTCGGCATCGCTCTTCTGAACCTTCAGCGGGGTTTCGCTCGCGCTGGCCATCGGCATCACTCCATCCAATTCCTGCGGCGAAAGGTAGGGTCGCGCCGACCCGATCACAACCGGGTCAGATCGCCCTTTAAAACGGGTCTCGCCCATATCCCGCGCCGATTTCGGCTTGATCGAGTCGGGACGCGACCTATTGTTGCGGTCGTTGGAAACAGCCTGGAGGCTGTTGTGAATCGTCGTCAAGTCCGGTGCCGCTCGCTGCGTTTTCCTTGGTGGGGCGGTTGGTGCACAGGGTCAGGCGAACGAAGGACAGTGCGAGCGTCGGAATCCGTTCTCTGGGCGTAATGTCTTGGGATGGCGGATCGGACGCCTGTTCTTCGTTGGCTCGACGCGGGCTTGCGTCTGTTTCGTAACGCGATCGCGGGTGCTGAATCGAGGAAACGCTGAGCCGGTATGACCAGCCTGTCGAGTGGACTTCTATATCTCGTCCTCGCCTTGCCGTTCCTCGGCGCAGCCATAGCTCCTCTTTCCCTGATCGCCCTCGGACGGTTGGGCTCGCTCATCCTCGCCTGCTTTCCCGTCGCCGCGCTCGCCATCCTGTTCCAGCAGAGCGCGCAGGTTCAGGAGCGCGTGCCGATCCTGTTCGGTTTCGACTGGATTCCGAGCTTCGGCGTGCGCTTCGCCTTTCGGCTGGACGGCCTGTCCTTCGGCTTCGCCTTCCTGATCCTGGCGATCGGGGCGCTCGTGGTGCTCTATTCCGGCGGCTACATGCCCAAGGGCTCCAAGCGCGGCCGGTTCTTCGCCTATATTCTGATGTTCATGGGCGCGATGCTGGGCCTCGTCCTGTCGGATGATCTCATCACGCTCTTTGTCTTCTGGGAGCTGACCTCGATCACCTCCTTCCTGCTGATTGGGTTCAACTTCGAAAAGGAAGCGGCGCGGCGCGGTGCCATGCAGGCGCTGGTGATCACCGGCGGCGGCGGGTTGGCGCTCCTGGCCGGCCTGCTGCTGATCCGTGAATCGACCGGGCTGACCAGCCTGACCGCGCTTCTGGAGCAGCCGGACGCCGTGAAGGCGCTGTCCATTTACGGGCCCGCGCTCGTGCTGATTCTGCTGGGCGCCTTCACCAAGTCGGCGCAGATGCCCTTCCACGTCTGGCTGCCCAACGCCATGGAGGCGCCGACGCCGGTCTCGTCCTATCTCCATTCCGCGACCATGGTGAAGGCCGGCATCTATCTCCTGATGCGCTTGTTTCCGGTCATGGGCGGCACGCCCGCTTGGGAAACGATCCTGCCGATCTTCGGCGGGGTGACGCTGGTCATCGCCGCGCTGCTGGCCATCCGGCAGAGCGACATCAAGCTCATGCTCGCCTATACGACGGTGGCCTCGCTCGGCCTTCTCGTCATGCTCATCGGCATCGGCTCGGAACTCGCGATCGAAGCGGCCGTCCTTTATCTCTTCGCGCACTCGCTGGCCAAAGCCTGCCTCTTCATGGTCGCGGGGTCGATCGACCATAGCGCCGGCACGCGCGACATCCGCGCTCTGGGCGGGCTCGCGCGCAAGATGCCGATGACCTTTGCCGCCGCCATTCTGGGTGCTGCCGCCATGGGCGGCCTGCCGCCGCTTTTCGGCTTCCTCGCCAAGGAAGAAGTCTATGCAGCCACCGCGACGGCCGATCTCACGGGCGTGTTGACGACCGCCGCGGCCGTTGCCGGCAACGCGCTGATGTTTGCCGTGGCGCTCATCGTCGCGATCAAGCCCTTCGCCGGAACCATGCCGAGCGGGCTTCGCAAGGCGCATGAATCCACGCCCCTCATCTGGTTCGGGCCGGTCGTCCTCGGCATTGTCGGCCTGCTGGCCGCAATCTTCTCGCAGACCACACACCAGTTCATTTCCAACCCGATGTCGCCGCCCGCCCTCGACGGCGCGGTCGCGGTCGACATCGCGCTCGGCTTCCATTGGGGGCCGGCACTGATCCTGTCGATCATCACGGTGGTCGTCGGCATCGCCCTGTTCTGGCGCGCCACGCGGATGCGCTCGCTCGTCGCCGATCTTCTCAGCCGCATCGGCTGGGGGCCGGACAAGGGCTTCGACCAGCTCATGCGCGCCCTCGTCATCGGCGCGTTCCATGTCACCACCAAGCTCCAGCCCGGTCGGCTCGATGTCTATATGAAGGTCACCTTCGCGGTGATCGTCGCGACCCTGTGGGCGACGATGCTTGCCACCTCGTCGCTGCCCGCTTGGCCGGCAATGCCGGATCTTTACTTCTACGAATGGGGCGTGATCGCGCTGGTGGTGCTCGGCGCCGTGGTCGTCGTGCTCGCCAACAACCGCCTCACCGCCATCGTCTCGCTCGGCATTCAGGGCTTGGCCGTCGCGCTTTTGTTCATGCTGCTCGGCGCGCCCGATCTGTCCTTCACGCAGTTTATGGTGGAAATTCTGTCGGTCGCCATCCTCGCGCTGGTGATGACGCGGCTACGTCTCATGCCGGCGGATCGTCGGCCGTGGCGTGATGTCGTTCCCGAACTGATCCTGTCGATCGCGGGCGGCGTCGGCTTCGCGCTCTTCCTGCTGCACATCACGCAGCGCCCCTTCGACGCGTCGGTCAGCGAGTTCTTCACGCGCTACAGCTACGTGATCGCCCATGGCCGAAACATCGTGAACGTCATTCTCGTGGATTTCCGTGGTGTCGACACGATGGGCGAAATCGCCGTGGTGCTGACCACAGGCGCCGCCATCCTGGCGCTGGTGCGCATTCGCGTGGTGAAGAGTGACCCGCGCTATTCGCGCCGCCGCCGCCGCAAGGCAGGGGAGTTGCAGCCATGAGAACCCTGATCTTCCGCGTCACCGCGCCATATCTGACAGCGCTCATGCTGCTCTTCTCGCTTTTCGTGCTCCTGCGCGGGCACAACGAACCGGGCGGAGGCTTCATCGGCGGGCTCATCGCCTCGTCCGCCATTGCGGTCTACGGCATGGCATGCGGCGTGGACGCAGTGCGCCGCGCGCTGCATTTTCATCCCATCGCCTATGCCGCTTTCGGGCTGATCACGGCCGTGCTGGCGGGCTTCCTGCCGGCCTTTGGGCGTGGGCAGTTCATGACCGGGCTTTGGGCCTTCGTCGATATCGCGGGAAGCGAGGTCGCTCTATCCACCACGCTTCTCTTCGATGTCGGGGTGTTTCTGGTGATCGTCGGCGCGATCAGCTCGATCGCGCTGTCTCTCGAAGAACGCTATTCGGGCTGAGGAGGCACGTTTGGAAGTCGCTCTGTCCGCCCTTGTCGGCGTCCTCTTCTCGATCTCGATCTACATGCTGCTGTCGACCTACATCATCCGTATGTTGCTCGGCGTGGTGCTGCTCGGAACCTCGGTCAACCTGTCCGTTTTCGTGGTCGGGCGTATCGGGCCGATCGCGCCACCGCTGATCCCGAACCATCTGGACGTGCCGCCCCAGGCCATCGCCAACCCGCTGCCGCAGGCGCTGATCCTGACGGCGATCGTCATTTCCTTTTCCTTCTTCGTGTTTTTGCTCGTTTTGACCTATCGCGCCTATCAGGACCTCGAGACCGACGACACCAACGAAATGCGCGTTGCCGAACCCGAAAACGAGGGGCTACCGCCCCTTGGCTATTGAGGCGCGCCGATGAACGAGACACCGAACTATATCGCCGAGGCGATGGTCGTGGACGCTTTCCGGCCCGACCAGTATCTTCTTATCCTGCCTGTCCTCATCTGCTTCGTTTTCGGAGCGGGGCTTTTGATGATGCGTCGGCGGATGGACCGCCATCCGCTGGTCGCCATTGTCGGCCTCGTGTTGCTTCTCGTCTGCGACCTCGCGCTGCTCCTGCGCATCGCGGAGGGCGGACCCATGTCCATGGCCATGGGCGGATGGAAGCCGCCGTTCGGCATCTCCTTCACGGCCGATCTTCTCAGCGCCCTATTCCTGTCGGTGTCGGGGTTCGCCGGGCTCGCCTGCGGCATCTATGCCGGAGCCTCGATCGACTCCGAAGGGCGGCGCTACGGCTTCTATCCCTTCCTCTTCATGGTGATGGCCGGCGTCTCCGGTGCGTTTCTGACCGGGGACATCTTCAATCTCTATGTCTGGTTCGAGGTGATGCTGATCGGCTCCTTCGGCCTGCTCATCTTGGGCTCCGAGCGTGAGCAGCTCGACGGCGCGACCAAATATTGCTTCCTCAACCTGATCGGCGCGACGCTCTTCCTGCTCACCATCGGCTATCTCTACGGCGTCTTCGGCACGCTCAACATGGCCGACATCGCGGTGAAATCCGCCGCGCTGGAAGGCAATGGCGTTCTCCTCACCATCGCCTCGCTCTTCCTCGTCGCCTTCTCCATGAAGGCTGCGGCCTTTCCGCTGAACTTCTGGCTGCCCGCCTCCTATCATACGCCGCGCTTCGTCGTGTCGGCGCTCTTCGCCGGGCTTCTGACCAAGGTCGGCATTTATGCGCTGATCCGCGTCGTGCTCATGCTCTTTCCGCCCGAGCGCGGCGGGCTCGGCCTCGTCATGGCCTGGATGGCGGCGCTCACCATGCTGGTCGGCGCGCTCGGCGCGCTGTCGCAGACCGATCTCAGGCGGATGCTGAACTATGCCGTGATCGTCGGCATCGGGACGATCCTCGCCGGCCTCGCCATTCCGCCCGTTCTGGAAGCGCGCACCACTGCGATCACCACCGGCGCGGCCGGGGTGCTGCGCGAAGCCGCCGAGGGAGCGGGCTTCAACAATGGCATTTCCATTGATGGGCCGCTCGCGACGGGTCTGTCGGGCGCGATCTTCTATGCGCTCCATTCGGTCGTGGTGATGACGGCGCTTTATCTCGCGGCGGGCGTCGCCGCCTTCCGCAATGGCTCGTCTTCGCTTTACGAAATGGGCGGGTTGTGGAAGCGCCATCCGCTGTTTTCGGCGCTGTTCCTGATGCTGCTTCTCGGTGTCTCCGGTCTTCCGCCCTTCTCGGGCTTCTGGCCGAAAATGCTCCTAGTGCGCGCGTCGATCGCGGCGGAGCTGCCTTGGCTGGCGGCGGCCGTTCTCGTTTCGGGCCTTCTTCTGACCATCGCTTGTATCCGTGTGTTCCTCCTGGCCTTCTGGCGTCCCTTGCCGGCGGGTGCGGATGTGGGCGAGAGCCATCCGGCCGAAGATATGTTCCGCGCGCCGCAGCCGGGCCGCCCCATGGCGCTGATCCCTCTCGTGGCGCTCTGCCTGTTTGTGGTCTTCGTGGGCGTCTGGCCGGAGCCGCTGGCCGAGCTGACCTTTCAGGCCGCGCATGAAATCCTGAGGCCGAGCGCCTATCTCGCCGCCGTTCTGGGGGGGACGCCATGATGAACCCCTTCGTCGCCAATCTTCTCCTGGCACTGGTCTGGCTGGTGATCACCGGCGGTTTCAGCTTGGGCAATCTCCTGTTCGGCTTCCTGCTGGGGGCGGGGTCGCTCTTCCTGATCCGCGAGCAGATCGGGGCACAGGGTTATTTCCGGCGGGGCCGCAAGGTCCTCGCGCTGGTTCTGTTCCTGATCTACGATCTCGCGGTGTCGGCGTGGCGCGTGGCCAATGTCGTCCTGTCGCCCA
Source organism: Aureimonas sp. N4 (assembly GCF_001463925.1). NCBI lineage: Bacteria > Pseudomonadati > Pseudomonadota > Alphaproteobacteria > Hyphomicrobiales > Aurantimonadaceae > Aureimonas > Aureimonas sp. N4. The sequence continues at coordinate 35,297 of NZ_BBWS01000021.1, forward strand.
AGCTCGACGTGCGGCCCGGCGTGTTCCTCTATCGGCACAAAGTGGAGACGGATTTCGAGATCGCACTGCTCGCCAATCTCGTGGGCCTGACACCCGGCACGCTGATCTTCGATCTGTCGGAGGATGAAACGACGCTCTTCGTCCATGCGCTGGATTGCTCCGATCCCGATGCGCGCCGGCGCGAGATCGAGGAAGGATTCGAGCGCCGGATTCTGGAGGCGTTCCGATGAGTTTCGCCCAATTCTCCGAGCGGTTTCTGGACATTGCGCTCACCCTCTCGCTGGTTTTCCTGTGCATCTCGTTTCTCTGCACGGTGATTCGCATCTGGAAGGGGCCGACCCTACCGGACCGGGTGCTGGGGCTCGACGTTCTCACCAGCTCGTCCATCGGCTTCATCGCGGTCATCGGCATCGACACGGGCTTTACGCTCTATGTCGATATCGCCATCGCGCTCGGTCTCGTCGGATTCCTCGCGACCATATCCTTTGCACGCTTCATCATGGCGCGCGGCGACACCGAACGCTCGCCCGTCGCCTCGGTCACGGAGCCCGAAGCCGACAGCAAAATCCTGGGCGAGGGGGACAGCGTGTCATGATGGCGTCCATCGGAAACATTCTGGCCGGGATTTTCGTGGTCATGGGTGCGATGTTCGCGTTGGTCGCGTCCATCGGCATTCTGCGCCTGCCCGACTTCTACACCCGTATCCATGCCGCCTCGAAGGCGGGAACGGTCGGCTCCGTGCTGGCTTTGGTGGCGCTCGCCATCGTGTCCGTGCAGACGGCCGAGGTTCTGCGCGCCATCGCGGCTATCGTCTTCTTCTTTCTGACGGCGCCGATCTCGGCGCATCTTCTGGGGAAGGCCGCCTATTCGGCGGGCTATCGCATGTGGTCCGGGTCGGTGCTGGACGAGATGGAAGAGGATTTGGCCAGCCCGCCCACCGCCCATGCGCGCGATCAGGAAGGCGCGACCTGGACCGACGAGCCCGAACGCGGAAACCATCGGTCATAGGGTGCCCGATATTTTTGCGCAGTGGCTCCAAGATTTCGAGGGCCGGGCGCGTGCTATGGCTGACGGCGCATGTCCTCTCCTGAAAGTCGCAGCATGACCCGTCTGACCCTTCGTATCGCTGTTGTCTTCGCCGGCCTGTTCGGCGCAGCGGGAACAGGGGGCGCGGCCTATGCCGCGCATGGCGGCGGGGATGCCAGTCTTGCCGTCATCGCGGCGGCTATCGCGTTCGTTCATGCGCCGGCGCTGCTCGCGCTCGGCCTCGGTGGCGAGAGGCTGCGCGGGGCCGCTTGGCCGATCTTCGGTATGATCATCGGCGTCGTCTTGTTTTCGGGCGATCTCGCCATGCGTGTTGCGACCGGAGACCGCCTGTTTTTCAACGCGGCCCCGACGGGAGGTTCGATCTTGATCCTTTCTTGGCTGCTGGTCAGCGTGCTGTCGCTGCGTGGAACGCGCTCTCCGACCTGACGAACAGGCCCGCCATGTGAAAAGACCCCGCTGCGGGCGGGGTCTTGAGAGATCAGGGCTTGGGCGCCGCGTCCGTTTCGGGCTCCGGCTGCGGCGTCGGGATTGCCGCCTGCGGCCCATGCTGGATCGCCTGGAGCAGGCGCTCCGCCATCATCTCGTAATCCCCGTCGAAATGATGGCCACCCTCGATCGCCACCTTGGCGGCACCCGCTAGGGGCGGCGCGAGGCAGGCCGTATCGGCTTCGTCCTCGGTGCCGTAGATGCAGAGGATCTTGGAGATCGGAACCGCTTCCAGAGCCTTCACCACGTCCTGGTCACCCGTCGCCATGCCGAGCCAGCCGCCGACCGAAATCTGGAAGCCGGTGTGCTGCGACGGGGCGAGCAAGCCGAGAAGGTCGATCCGGTCGGCCCAGATCTGCGGCAATTTCGGATAGGCGAAGGGAAGGGTGTCCGCCCCGAAGGAATAGCCCAGAAGCGCGACCGGCACGCCGGCCTTAGGATTGGCCTTGCCGAGAATGGTCTCGATATCGGTCGCCATCTGCTCCGGTGTCTTCTCCGACCAGAAATAGCGCAGCGCATCGACGCCGATCACTTCGACGCCGTGCTCGGTCAGCCAATCGCCGATCGTCTTGTCGAGGTCACGCCAGCCGCCATCGCCCGACACGAAGAGCGCGATGGCTTTGGGCTCGCCCTCCGGCTTGGAGATGATGATGGGGAGGGCGGAATTGTCGGCTTGGGAAATGTTCACCGCGGCCTGCGCCACGGCGTCCATGGCCAAGGCCGGGTCCTTGGCGACGATGTTCGCCGCCCGGTAAGGGGCACTGGGTGAAAGGTCCGAGGAGTGGCCGTCCGGCGAAATGAACACGAAGGGTTGGATGAGATCGGCGTCACGATCATAGGCGTAGCCGCCCTTGCCGACCGAAGTGGGGATCGCGCCCTTGCAGATCGGCAGTTTGGAGCGCGCGGAGGGGGCTGCGTCCAGCGCGACGCCGCCTGCCATGGTCGCCGGCGGTGTGTCGGCGACGGCCGCATAGGCGAGCGTGCCGCCGACGCCGCGTCCGATCACGACAGGGTGGAAGTAGGTCTGGAGATCGAGCGCGCGCAGGGCTTCCTTCGCGATGCCCTCGATGTCCGAGCCGAGATAGATGCAGTCATCGCCTTTGTCGATCTGCGCTTCGAGCCCCGCGCGCCAGCGCGTGATGTCGACAGGCAGCACGATCTCGCCTTTGTTCACCAGCCGCGCGGTGAGGTCCCGGTCCTCGCGCGTCAGCCCGCCTTCGTCCGACAGGAGGATGGAAAGGCCCACAGGCTCGCCTTCGGGCTGGAAGACATCGACATTGTCCATATTCCCGTAGGAGACGATCGCGGCGGGAAGGGCCGCCGCGTTGGTGCTCTTCACACGGGGAATGAGGATCGATGCCGCCACGCCGCCGATGAGGACGGGCGCGAGGAAAGCGGCAAGAAGAAGGGGGGCTCGCTTCATGGGTCCTGCTTGGGTCGGCCGGAGATCAGGGTTGTCACGTCCACCAGCACCTTCGCTGTGTCGAAGCCGCCGGGGCAGACGAGATAGTGGGGGGTCCAGACGGGACCGAATTTCTGCTTGAAGGATTTCAGCCCGTCAAATCGATAGAACGATCCGCCCCGCCGGTACAGGAAAGAGCCGAAGCGGTTCCAGCGCGAGGCGCCACGCCGGTCCACCAGGCCGGACAAGGGCGCGGCTCCGAGATTGAACCACTTGTAGCCTTCGTCCCTGGCATGAAGCATCAGCCGCCCGAACAGCGCGTCCATGATGACCTTGGAGACATTCGGCAGGAATCGCATGAGGTCGATCGAGATTTCCTCCTTGTTCGCCCCACGCCAGATATTGGCGAAAGCGACGATCGCCCCGTCCTTCTTCAGAACCGCCATGTCGAAATGCGCAAGATAGGCACGGTCGAAATAGCCGAGGGAGAAGCCTTTCTCGGTTCCCGACTTCATCGCGAGCCAAGCGTCCGACACCGCTCGGAGCTCGTCCATATTGGCCACGACCTCATCGCGCGAAATCACGGAGAAGACGAGGCCCTCGCGCTCGGCGCGCCGGATGGCGGTGCGAAGATCCTGTTTCTTGGGGCCTTCGATGGTGAAGGTGCCGAGATCCACGCGCGCGACCTCGCCGAGCTTGAGCGCCACCAGCCCCATGTCGAGATACATGGGCAGGCTTTGCGGCGGCACTTCGTAAAAGACCGTGCGCTCGGCGTGGGAATCCGCAAAGTCGCGGAAGGCCCAGGCGAGATCATGCACGACATCGGGCGGACCGACCGGTTCGCCCAAGGCGACGAGGCTTCCGCCCGAGCGCGCATACATGACGAAGCCGCGCTTATCGGGCGAGAACAGGAACCGCTTGTCACCCAGAAGCGCCAGCGCCGCATTGGTCTCGGGCGAGGCCTCGACGATGGGAAACACCTCGTCGGGAATGCGGCTGCGTCGCTGGACCCGGTCGGTCCGGCGATGGATGGCGACATCGAGCCCGACAAAGGCGATCACCGCGAAGGCGACGACCGTCGCGCGCAGGAAGCGCGGCGCATTGGCCGACAAGGCGAAGTCCCACCACATCGTGTTGGCGTATTCGACATGGCGATAGGCGAAGAAGCCGAGCCAGACCGAGGCGATGACGGTGGCCGAAACAGCTGCCAGCCAGCTCCAGGTGATGGCGAAAAGCCCGCGCATCGAACGCCGATAGAAGGCGTGGCGGAAGCCGATCAGAAGCCCGGCAAGCAGCGAGAGGACGATGGCCTCTTCCCAGTCCAAGCCCTTCGAGATCGAGAAGAGAGCACCGGCGATCAGAAGCGCGAAAGCGACGACCCAAGCCCGCCAGAGCCGCTTGGCGAGTCCGCGCGAGACGATCAAAAGCGCGACGCCGACGAAGCTCGCTGCCAGATGCGACATCTCGATGAAGGACAAGGGCAGGTAGTCGTTGAGAAGATCGAGGCGATAGGCCTTGCCGGGCGTCGCCCCGGAGAGAAGCAGGACCAGACCACCGCTGAAGGCCAGAACGGCCGTCGCCGGCGGAACCATCGGCTCCAGTGCGCGAGCCAGCTCCTTCATCGGGCCATGCAGCTTGCGACGGCGGCGCACACCCTCGACCACGAGCAGACCCACCACCGTGACGAGAAGCGGCAGAACAGTGTAGATGAGGCGATAGACAAGGAGCGCGGCCACCACATCGGCGCGCTGCGACAGGCCGAGGCTGACGATGATCGTCGCCTCGAAGGCGCCGAGGCCGCCTGGCGCGCTGGATGCGACGCCGACCACGACCGCGACGGAAAACACGAGCGCGAAGAGAATGAAGGAGTCCACCGTGCCCGGCGGCATCAGCACATAGAGAACGGCCGCTGCCGCGCCTACATCCACGATGCCGGCGATGAGCTGGACGATCGCGCCCTTGTGCGAGGGCAGAGGGAGGGAGAACTTGCCCAAGCGCGCCGTGCGCTCCCCGCCCGCCAGCCAGACCACGAAGCCGGCGACCAGCGCGACGAGCACGACCCCGATCGCCATGTCCACCACCGGGCCGGCTTCTCGGAACACGGGGACGCCGGACGGGTCCACGATCAAGGCCACGCCCAGCATGATGGCGAGCGCGAACCAGAGGGCGAACCAGGACGTGCCGACGATCCGGCCGATATCGGCCAGCTCGATGCCGCCGGACTTGTAGACGTGGTAGCGCAGCGCGCCGCCCGTCAGCAGCGGAAAGCCGAGCGCGTTCGAAATGGCATAGCCCGCCGCGCCCACCGTCGCGGCCACCGGCTTGGAGACCTTGCCGGGCGCGATCGTCTCCACCGCCACCACGTCATAGAGCGACACGGCGGCAAAGGAGACGACCGTGAACAGGAGGGCGAGAACCAGATCGAAGCCCGAGACGGCCTGGATGGCGCGCCGGACTTCGCCCAGCGTCAGCGTGTGGACCATGCTGCCGAGAGCCGCGAAGGCGGCGATCGTGATGGCGAGGCCCAGAAGGGCGGGCACATATTTGCGCCATGCGCGAGAGGAAATGCGGTCGGCCTTGGCCTCGATGGTCATCAGTCGAATCCCGATGGTCTCGCATCTCCGGCAGCGCCGGAGCGAAGGGGATTTACCCCGCCTCACGATGGGAGCAAGCCCATGGGACGAGATTGCGCAAAAATGAGGACAAACTCCTATCCCCTGCCCATGAATTGGCGCTGGTTTGCCGCTGCAAAAGGCAAATTCATCTTTCTTTTGACCAAACGATAAAAACTTTTGACGGGCACGAATCTTCGAAGCATTCTGATTTGGAACGGTTCGAAACTCGGTGTTCCCAAACTTTCGCGGGGCTCGGCCGTGATGCCAGCAAACCGCTGAGGCGCGCCTCGCAGGCCATGGTCGCGACGCGCCGAAGCCCTTGCCCGAAGGGTTTCCCATGTCCGAAATCCGCATGAGCCCACCCGACATCGCCGCCGGCCGACTGGCGACTGAGAATCTCGCCCGAGGCTTTTCCGACATCCATCCGCCGCTGGAGGCGCATGAGGCGATTGTCGAGGCCGACCGCTGCTACTTCTGCTATGACGCGCCCTGTATGCGAGCCTGCCCGACCTCGATCGACGTGCCGCTCTTCATTCGCGAAATTCAGGCGGGCAACCCGGTCGGCGCGGCCAAGACGATCTTCGAAGCCAATATTCTGGGCGGCATGTGCGCCCGCGTCTGCCCGACCGAGACGCTTTGCGAGGAAGCCTGCGTGCGCGAGGCGGCCGAGGGCAAGCCGGTCAAGATCGGCCTGCTTCAGCGCTTCGCCACGGACCATCTGATCGAGGCCAGTCGCCATCCCTTCCAGCGCGCGGCACCGACGGGCCACAGCGTCGCCGTGGTCGGGGCCGGACCGGCGGGCCTGTCCTGTGCCCATCGACTCGCGATGCTCGGCCACAGCGTCACGCTCTATGACGCGCGGCCCAAGCCCGGCGGCCTCAATGAATATGGCATCGCGGCCTACAAGGCGACGAATGGTTTCGCGCAGGCCGAGGTGGAGTTCATCTTGGAGATCGGCGGCATCACGCTCGTCAACGATCAGGCGCTCGGGCGCGACCTGCATCTGGCCGATCTGCGCGCGCAGTTCGATGCGGTGTTTCTGGGTCTCGGCCTTGCCGGCGTCAACGCGCTGGGCGCGGAAGGGGAATCGAGTTCCGGCTCTCATGACGCGGTGGCTTGGATCGCGGAGCTACGTCAGACCACGAATCTGTCCGAGCTCCCGGTCGGGCGGCGGGTGGTGGTGATCGGCGGCGGCATGACGGCGATCGACGCGGCCGTGCAGGCCAAGGCGCTGGGCGCGGAAGAGGTGACGCTGGCTTATCGACGCGGACGCGAGGAGATGAACGCGTCGCGCTACGAGCAGGAGATCGCGCAGACGCGCGGCGTCCATATTCGCTGTCATCTGACGCCCCGGCGGATTCTGGCCGAGAACGGTCATGTGCGCGGCATCGAGTTGGAGCGCACGCGCAGCGTGGAGGGCCAACTGGAGCTGACCGGCGAGATCGTGACGATCGAAGCCGATCAGGTGTTCAAGGCGATCGGACAGCAGTTTCTGCCCAGCGGGACGGGTGAGGGCGCCGGCTTGTCGATGGAGCGAGGCCGCATCCGGGTCGATGCCGAGCGACGCACAAGCCTGCCCGGCGTCTGGGCTGGCGGTGACTGCGTGTCCGACGGGAGCGATCTGACGGTCGTGGCGGTGGAGGACGGCAAACAGGCTGCGTTGTCGATTCATAGGATGCTGTCGGCTGCCGCGTCGGTTCGCGACGATACTACAGCCGACTTGGCGCTCGCCGCGCGCTGATCCCGAAGACCGGACGATTTGGAGACACGATCATGGCAGACCTGTCGACGAGCTTCATCGGGATTTCCTCGCCCAATCCGTTTTGGCTGGCCTCGGCCCCGCCGACCGATAAGGAATACAATGTCCAGCGCGCGTTCGAGGCGGGCTGGGGCGGCGTCGTCTGGAAGACGCTGGGAGAGGGCGATCCGGTCGTCAATGTCAACGGCCCTCGTTATGGCGCGATCCACGGGCCGGATCGGCGGCTTCTCGGCCTCAACAATATCGAGCTGATCACCGACCGCTCGCTGGATCTCAATCTGGAGGAGATCGCGCGGGTCAAGCGCAACTGGCCGGATCGGGCCATGATCGTTTCGCTCATGGTGCCATGCGAGGAGAAGAGCTGGCAGTCCATTCTGGCACGGGTGGAGGAAACGGGCTGCGACGGTGTGGAGTTGAACTTCGGCTGCCCGCACGGGATGTCGGAGCGCGGCATGGGCTCGGCCGTCGGTCAGGTGCCCGAATATATCGAAATGGTGGCGGCATGGTGCAAGACGCATTCGCGCCTGCCGGTGATCGTCAAGCTGACGCCCAATATCACCGACATCCGCTATCCCGCGCGCGCCGCCCGGCGCGGCGGTGCCGACGCGGTGTCGCTGATCAACACGATCTCCTCCATCGTCTCGATCGACCTCGACAATTTCGCGCCGACGCCGACCATCGACGGCAAGGGCAGCCATGGCGGCTATTGCGGGCCGGCGGTGAAACCGATCGCGCTCAACATGGTGGCCGAGATCGCCCGCGATGGCGAGACGCGCGGCCTGCCCATGTCGGGGATCGGCGGCATCACAACCTGGCGGGACGCGGCCGAATTCATCGCGCTCGGCTGCGGCACGGTGCAGGTCTGCACGGCGGCCATGACCTACGGATTCAAGGTCGTGAAGGAGATGACGTCGGGTCTCTCGGATTGGATGGACGAAAAAGGCTACCGCACGATCGAGGACTTCCGCGGCCGCGCCGCGCCCAACGTCACCGACTGGCAGTATCTCAACCTCAATTACGTCACCAAGGCCCGAATCAATCAGGACCTCTGCATCAGTTGCGGGCGCTGCCATATCGCCTGCGAGGACACATCGCATCAGGCGATCACCAACATGGTGAATGGTCGTCGCCGGTTCGAGGTGATCGACGAGGAATGCGTGGGTTGCAACCTGTGCGTCAATGTCTGCCCTGTCGAGTCCTGTATCACGATGGAGCCGATCCAGGGCATCGACCCGCGCACGGGCAAATCCATACCCGAATCCTATTCCAACTGGACCGTGCATCCCAACAACCCGATGCGCAAGGAGACGTTGCAGTTCGCGCCGGAGCCCGTGGTTCTGCCCAATGCTGCTGAATGATTGACCGAAATCTTTGCAACCTTGGGGAGCGGGCTCGAGTGTTTGGGCTGGGCTGTTCCCAACGACCCGCCCGAACCTGCGGCGAAGATAGCATTGAAAGTATGTTTCTTCGCCGCCGGTTCGTAACGGAAGAATAAGATGCGGATGCGAGTGTCGAGTGTGATGTCAGAGCGCGAACCTCGAAAGGGGCTAGCGCTCGCAAGAGCATGAGTTGGCCTCGTGAAGTCCATAAACGCCAAACTTCTGATCAGCGGTTTGCTACTGGCGCTTCTGTCCGGCTTCGCCGGGCTTGTGGTCATTCAAAGCAATCGATCCGCCGCCGAGATCGCGACGGCGATGATCCACCAGGGCATCGATCCCCTCGATCAACTGGAGGGGGCCGCTCGATCGCTGGGTGATCTGGAGCGGCGGTTCAATGCCGTGCCCGATTCGCTGAGCGAATTGCCGATGTTGAGGACCGAGGAAGCCGCCGAGCTCCTGACGAGCCTGACCGAGATCGTGCGCAAGGTGCGCGGTGCCATGGTCGCACTTCCCAACGGCGGTCAAGGCCACAAGCTCGATCAGCTCTTCTATTCGATCAACCGTCTGCGCACCTCCGAAGGCGACGTGACGCATCGGCTGGTCCGCCGCGAACTGGCCAATATTCTGAACGAGGTGGACGCCGCGATCGATCTGATCCGCGACGATCTCATTCGTATGCATGAGCGCACGCAGTCCGAGCGCCGCACCATCGATCTCGCCGTCATGGCCGGTGGCGCGGGTGGCCTGATGATCGGCCTCCTGCTCATCCTCTACCTTTCGCGCAGCATCTCGCGCCCGATCCGCAGCGCCGCGACGATCCTTCGTCAGGTCGCGGGAGCGCCCAACGCCGGCAGCCATCACCAGACGAACGATATGATGGCCGATCTCGAAGCGGCGATCCGCTTCGTGGAAACCGTGATCGAGACCAAGGACCGCTCGTCGAAGCTTCTGAAGTCCACCTCGGCGGCTCACATACAGGCCGCGGTGGAACGTCAGCAGAACCGTCTGAGACTGGCGCTCGACGCCTTGCAGAAACCGCTCTGCCTCGTGGACGAGGGCGGTTGCATGACCGACGCGAACGCGGCCTTCCTTCAGATGTTTCCGGGCCTTACGGTCGGCAGTCACATCTCGTCCTGGACCGACCATACCCAACTGACTCAGCTTCTTGCGGCGCGGACGCAGGATGAGGTGGTGACGTTCCCGGACGGGTGGACATGCCGTGTGCGGTGCCATCCCAACCCGATCGACAACGGCGTCATCGCAGTCTTCAACGAACTCACGAACCAGGACACCGCGCAGCGCGAGTTGGAGCGCATCTCGTCGCAGGATTCCCTGACGGGCCTGTTGAACCGGGACGCTTTTCATCATGATCTGGAAAACGCCTTGAGAGTAGGCGAGACCCCGTTCTTCGTCGTGGTGGTGGACGTGGTGGCGTTCAAGACCGTCAACACGACGCTGGGTCTGACGGCGGGCGACGAGCTTCTACGCGCGGTCGGCGAGCGGCTGAGCGCGATAGCAGGCCCGGGCGGGCGCGTGGCGCGCTTGGCTGGCGACGAATTCGGTCTGATCGTGCGAGGCGAGAATGCCGTGCGGGCGCCCGAACGGTTCGGCCGGGTCATCGTGCAGGACTTCGCGCGTCGCCCTGTCACGATCGTCGGCCGTCCTCTGGCGGTGCGGATCGCAGTCGGCGTGGTGCCGGACCTCCAGCCCGGCAGCGGGCTCGATGTCCAGACCGTCATGCGCGACTGCGAAATCGCCCTTGCGACCGCCAAGAAGAGCGCGTCTGACCCCTTCTGCGTCTACGCGCCCGAAATTCAGAAAGAGCATCAGAACCGCCAGGACATCGAACGCGATCTGCGCGAAGCGCTGGCGCGCGGCGAGTTCGAACTGCACTTCCAGCCCTTTGTCGACGTGAAGCGCGGTTGCGTCTCGGGCTTCGAGGCGCTGGTGCGCTGGAACTCCCCGACACGCGGCCGCGTGTCGCCCGGCGTGTTCATTCCGATCATGGAAGAAACCGGCCTGATCGTGCCGCTCGGACTTTTCGTCCTGCGCGATGCCTGCCGGCAGGCGGCTCACTGGCCGGAAGGGTTGACCCTGTCCATCAACCTGTCGCCGCGTCAGTTCGAGGGCGGGGACATCGTGGCCGACGTGCGCCAAGCGCTGGCCGAGACCCGGCTCGACCCCAAGCGCCTTCAGCTCGAAGTCACCGAATCGCTGTTCCTCTCGGACGGCGACCGGGTTCTCACGGTGCTGAACGCCCTGCGTGGGCTGGGCGTTGCCATGTCGATGGACGATTTCGGGACTGGCTATTCCTCGCTCGGCTATCTCAGCCGGTTCCCCTTCGACAAGATCAAGATCGACCAGTCCTTCGTGCGCGATCTCGACCGCAAGGAAAACATGGCCATCGTGCGCGCGGTGCTGGGCCTTGGAGCCTCGATGAAGCTCGCCGTCATCGCCGAAGGCGTGGAAACGGCGGAGCAGATGCGGGTGCTGCAGGAGGAGGGCTGCGACGAGATGCAGGGCTATCTCTTCTCGCGCCCCCGACCCGCGGGCGATCTGCCCAAGATGCTGGTCGACATCAAGGAAGGCTTCCAGCAGGGCCGTTTCGGCAGAGAAGTGAACGTCATACCCATGCTTCGCAGCGTCTGATCAGCCCTCCGGTGCGTCGGCGATGGCTCGCTCGCTCGCAGCGTCCGCAGAATGTCTGACGCCGCCCAGGATGATGCCGAGGACCGCCTGTGTCGTCTCAGCGAGAAAGTCCGGCGATTTCGACCGATCGCCCAGCACCGCGTCGATCTGCACCGCGAAATCCGCATAGTGCTGCGTCGTCGCCCATATGACGAAAATGAGATGGACGGGATCGACAGGCGCAAGCCGACCGGTATCGATCCAATGGCGAATCACGGCCGCCTTTGCCTCCACCAACACCCGTAGCTCGGTCTGGAGAAAGGCGCGAAGAACCGGCGCGCCGTTGAGGATTTCATTGGCGAAGAGACGCGAGGCTTCCGGCTGCTCGAACGACATGCGCAGCTTGTCCTCGATATAGGCTCGAAGCTCCGTTTCCGGGTCACCGTCGCGCTCCAGCGTGCGCAACGGAGAAAGCCACTGCGTCAGCGTGCGCTGAAGCACGGCCTCGTAGATATCCTCCTTCCGTCGGAAGTAATAGAGAAGGTTCGGCTTCGACATGCCCGCACGCTGCGCGATCTGATCGATCGTGGAGCCGCGAAAGCCATAGGCCGCAAAGATCGGCAGCGCTGCCTGAAGTATGGTTTCGCGGTTGGCCGCCTGGATGCGCGTCTGCGCTCGCGCTCCGGTCTCGCCACTGGATGCCGCTTCGGTTTTCATGCTGCAGCTGCCTCAAGTTTTTGCGCTGCAATCACCTGCATCGGATTCATGCAAATCGACCTTGACCGTCTTCTGCGGAGCTTCTAGCCTCTGTTTTGACCATAGAGTCAATGAACAGGGCGAGGGGGCGCAAGCGGTAAAACCGTTCACCGAACGGGGGCCGAAACCACGAGCGCACCGCACCCGATCCCTTCTTCACCCGCTTGTCGGGGTCGACCGTCGCCTCTTGGTCGGGCGGCGAACGAGGTGTGGCGCGCGCAGCGCCCTGGCCTCTGGATACTAGTCTTCAGCCTGCATGGACGTGATCCGAATGAGCCTTCTTTCCAATCTCCAAACCAATGGCGACCGTCTCTGGGAGGCGTTGGAGGACATGGCGAGGATCGGGCCGGGGATCGCGGGCGGCAACAACCGCCAAACCCTGACGGATGCCGACAGCGAGGGCCGCCATCTCTTTCGTCGCTGGGCGGAGGCCGCAGGCCTCAGCATGGCCGTCGATACGATGGGCAATATGTTCTTTCGGCGCGAGGGCGCGGAGCCCGACCTCGATCCGGTCTATATGGGCTCTCATCTCGACACGCAGCCGACTGGCGGGAAATATGACGGCGTTCTGGGTGTGCTCGGCGCGCTCGAAGTCGTGCGCAGCCTGGACGATCTCGGCATCCGCACGCGACGGCCCATCGTCATCGTCAACTGGACCAACGAGGAAGGGACGCGCTTCGCCCCCGCCATGCTCTCCTCCGGTGTCTTTGCGGGCTTGCATGACGAGACCTGGGCGAAGAGCCGCGTGGATGCCAAGGGCCTGCGGTTCGGCGACGAGCTGAAGCGGATCGGCTGGGAGGGCGCGGAGCCGGTCGGCCAGCGCCCGATCCATGCGCTGTTCGAACTCCATATCGAGCAAGGGCCGATCCTGGAGGACGAAGGCATCGAGATCGGTGTCGTCACGCACGGGCAGGGGCTTTACTGGCTGGAGGTGACGCTCACCGGGCGCGAAAGCCATACGGGCTCGACGCCCATGCCCAAGCGCCGGAACGCCGGCCTCGGGCTCGCCCGCGTGACGGAACTGGTTCACCGCGTGGCCATGGCGCGCCAACCGGGCGCGGTCGGCGCGATCGGCCATATCGATGTCTACCCGAACTCGCGTAACATCATTGCCGGCCGTGTCACCCTCACGATCGACATTCGCTCGCCCGACAAGGCCGTCCTGGATGCCATGCGCGCCGAGATTGAAGCCGGCATCACTGAGATCGCCTCCGACCTCTCGCTGGAGGCGTCCGTCGAAGAGGTCGGGCATTTCGATCCCGTCACCTTCGATCCCGCCTGCGTCGCCGCCGTGCGCGCGGCGGCCGAGCGGCTGGGATACAGCCATCGCGACATCGTGTCGGGTGCGGGTCATGACGCCTGCTGGATCAACCGCGTGGCGCCGACCTCCATGATCTTCTGCCCCTGCGAGGGGGGGCTCAGTCACAACGAAGCCGAAGCCATCACGCCGGAATGGGCCAAGCGCGGCGCGGACGTGCTGCTGGGCGCGGTGGTGGAAACGGCTGGCATCGCCGCCTGACGGCTGACGGTGCGGGACAGGACGGGGAGTTCAGCATGAGCATTGCGATCAAGGGCGGCACGATCGTCACCGCGGATCTGACCTATCGGGCCGATATTCTGGTGGAAGGCGGCCAGATCGCCGCGATCGGTCCGGATCTCTCCGGCGACGAGGTGATCGACGCGTCGGGTGCTTACGTCATGCCGGGCGGCATCGACCCGCACACCCATCTCGAAATGCCCTTCATGGGCACGCACTCCTCAGACGATTTCGATACGGGCACGGCGGCGGGGCTGGCCGGCGGCACGACCATGGTGGTGGATTTCTGCCTGCCCGCGCCGGAGCAGGGACTGATCGACGCCTTGCAGGAATGGCATCAGAAAGCCGGCAAGGCGCGGTCCGACTATTCCTTTCATATGGCGATCACCTGGTGGGGCGAGCGCGTCTTTGCCGAGATGCCGAAGGTCGTTTCCGAGGGCATCAACACGTTCAAGCATTTCATGGCCTATAAAGGGGCCTTGATGGTGAACGATGACGAGATGTTCGCCTCCTTCTCGCGCTGCGCCGAGATCGGAGCCATGCCGCTCGTTCACGCCGAGAACGGCGATGTCGTGGCCTTTCTCCAGCAGAAGCTTCTGGGCGAGGGCAACAATGGCCCGGAAGCGCATGGCTATTCCCGCCCGCCCGAGGTGGAAGGGGAAGCCACCAACCGCGCCATCATGATCGCCGATCAGGCGGGGGTACCGCTTTATGTCGTCCACGTCTCCTGCGAGGAAGCACACGAGGCCATCCGCCGGGCGCGGGCCAAAGGGATGCGCGTCTTCGGCGAGCCCTTGATCCAGCACCTGACGTTGGACGAGAGCGAATATCAGAACCCCGACTGGGACTACGCCGCCCGCCGCGTCATGAGCCCTCCCTTTCGCAATCGAAAGCATCAGGATTCGCTCTGGGCCGGCCTTCAATCCGGCTCGCTTCAGGTCGTGGCGACCGATCACTGCGCCTTCACCAGCGAGCAGAAGCGCTTCGGCGTGGGAGATTTCACGAAGATTCCGAACGGCACGGGCGGCTTGGAAGATCGGCTGGCCGTGCTCTGGACCAGGGGCGTCAACACCGGCCGACTGACGATGAACGAATTCGTCGCCGCGACTTCCACCAACATCGCCAAAATCCTGAACATCTATCCGCGCAAAGGCGCGATCCTGCCGGGCGCGGATGCCGATCTCGTGGTCTGGGACCCGGCGGCCACCAAGACCGTTTCCGCCGCGACGCAGAAATCGGCCATCGACTACAATGTCTTCGAAGGGTTCGAATTGAAGGGTCTGCCCGCAGTCACCCTGTCTCGCGGCAAGATCGCCTATGCCAAGGGCGAGGTTCGGGCCGGCACGGGCGAAGGGCGCTTCGTCGAGCGCCCGGCCAATGCGCCGGTGGGTAAGGCGCTCTCGACCTGGAAGGAACTGACCGCGCCGCGCAAGGTCGAGCGCTCCGGCATTCCGGCGGGCGTCTGAACCATGCGGATGGGGCTCGATCCGAGCAAGGCATCCTTGCGGGCAGCACCGGGCGCATCGGCCGCGAACGGCTCGAAGGTGATCGAGGCCGAGGGCCTGACGCTCACTTTCGAGACGGCGGACGGTCCCGTCCATGCGTTGAAGGATGTCGGCCTCAGCGTGAACCGGGGCGAGTTCGTTTCCTTCATCGGCCCGTCCGGCTGCGGCAAAACCACGCTGCTGCGCGTGATCGCCGATCTCGAACAGCCGACATCAGGTGCAATCCGTGTCAACGGCCTGTCGCCGGAAAAGGCTCGCCTTGCGCGCGCCTATGGCTACGTGTTTCAGGCGGCGGCGCTGTATCCCTGGCGCAATATCGAACGCAACGTCGCGCTCCCGCTGGAGATCATGGGCCTGCCGAAGGCGGAGCGCTCCGACCGCGTCAGCCGCAATCTCGATCTCGTCGGGCTTTCGGGCTTCGGGCGGAAATATCCCTGGCAGCTTTCCGGCGGTATGCAGCAACGCGCGTCCATCGCCCGCGCTCTGTCCTTCGACCCCGACCTTCTTTTGATGGATGAGCCCTTCGGCGCGCTGGACGAGATCGTGCGCGATCGGCTGAACGAGGAGCTTCTGAAGCTCTGGGCGAAGACCCGCAAGACCGTGATCTTCGTGACGCATTCCATTCCCGAAGCGGTGTTCCTGTCGACGCGCATCGTCGTGATGAGCCCGCGCCCCGGCCGGATCATCGACATCGTGGATTGCGATCTCGGCCCCGATCGCCCGCTCGAAATCCGCGAAACGCCGCGCTTTCTGGAAATCGCGCATCGCGTCCGCGAGGGGCTGAAGGCGGGGCACTCCTATGATTGAGCGCCGATCTTGAGCGCCGCACCACCCCTTGCCGAACCCGGCGCTGCCATCGGGCTGAGTACCCACCCGCGCCGTCGCTGGCCGAGCGGGGCAGGGCGATTCGGTCCCATTCTCGCGATCGTCGCCGTGTTGCTTCTGATCTGGTACGCAGCGGCCGTGCCGATGAACTGGCAGACGGAAGGCGATAAGCTCGCCCGGGCCGGGGCCGCCCCGGATTTTCTCAACCATGTCCTCGCCACATGGTCGGCGGAGCGGCCGATCCTGCCCGCGCCTCACCAGATCGCCATGGATCTCTGGAAGACCGTGGTGGAAACGCGCGTGTCCTCGCCGCGCTCGCTTCTGTTCCACGCCGGCGTCACGCTGTCCTCCACGCTGATCGGCTTCGTCATGGGCTCGGTGCTCGGCATCGCCTTGGCCATTGGCATCCTGCATTCGCGCACGCTCGACCGCAGCCTGATGCCCTGGATCATCGCTTCGCAGACGATCCCCATCCTCGCCATCGCGCCCATGATCATCGTCGTGCTGAATTCTGTGGGCATTTCCGGCCTGCTGCCGAAGGCGATCATTTCGACCTATCTGTCCTTCTTCCCGGTTACCGTTGGCATGGTGAAGGGCCTGCGGTCGCCCGATGCGATGCAGCTCGATCTCATGCGCTCCTATGCGGCCTCGCGCGGCCAGACGCTTTGGAAACTGCGCCTTCCCGCCTCGCTGCCGTTTCTCTTCGCCTCGATGAAGATCGCGGTTGCGGCCGCTCTGGTCGGCGCTATCGTCGGAGAACTGCCGACCGGCGCGGTGGCCGGGCTCGGCGCGCGGCTTCTGGCCGGCTCCTATTACGGGCAGACGATCCAGATCTGGTCGGCGCTGGTCGCGGCCTCGGTTCTGGCCGGGCTTCTGGTGGCGCTGATCGGCCTGGTCGAACGTCTGACCTTGCGCGCGAGCGGGGGAGCGCGCCGATGAGCCTTGCCCTGTCCCATCGCCCGCCGCAAGCAGATACGGCCGATTGGGCGGCTCTCGCTCTTGGCCTTGCTGCACTGGTTCTGGCCTTTCAGCTGCTTGCGCTGGGAGCGGTCGGCTCTCTCTTCTGGCTCTCGACGCTTGTCTTTTGGCTGGCGTCCTGGCGCGTTGCGGCGGCTTTGGCGCATGGCCGCTTCCTGGGCCTGCGCGCGGGCGGTGCGCTGGTGCCGGTCGTCTTCGGCCTGACACTTCTGTGCCTCTGGGAACTCGTGGTGCGCGGGCTCGTCGTGCCGGTGGTCCTTCTGCCCGCGCCTTCGGCCATCGGTGCGCGCCTCGGCAATTCCCTGCCGCTCCTCTGGGCGGATTTCCGACAGACCTTCCTGAAGGCGGTTCTGGCGGGCTACATCCTTGGCTGCGGGCTCGGCTTTCTCACTGCTCTGCTAGTGGATCGCTCGCCCTGTCTGCGGCGTGGCCTTCTGCCGATCGGCAATCTCATGTCGGCCCTGCCAATCATCGGCGTCGCTCCGATCATGGTCATGTGGTTCGGCTTCGACTGGCCGTCCAAGGCGGCCGTGGTCGTCATTATGACCTTCTTTCCCATGCTGGTGAACACGGTGGCGGGCCTCTCGGCGGCGGGCGCCATGGAGCGCGACCTGATGCGCACCTATGCGGCCTCACCGGGGCAGTCGCTTATGAGACTTCGGCTTCCTGCCGCCATGCCTTTCATCTTCAACGCGCTGAAAATCAATTCAACGCTGGCACTGATCGGCGCGATCGTGGCCGAATTCTTCGGCACGCCCATCGTCGGAATGGGCTTTCGCATCTCCGCCGAAATCGGCCGGCTGAACACCGACATGGTCTGGGCCGAAATCGCCGTGGCGGCTCTCGCCGGCTCCGGCTTCTATGCGCTCGTCGCCGTTGCCGAGCGGCTCGTCACCTTCTGGCATCCGTCCATGCGGAGCCGTTGAACCCCACCCTTCAAGGAGTGAAGCGAATGCGACGTTTGATGTCTGCCGGCCTTTTCGCCCTTCTCGCCAGCAGCGCCGCCCATGCGGCCGATCCGCTGACGCTTCAGCTCAAATGGGTCACGCAAGGCCAGTTCGCCGGCTATTATGTCGCCAAGGAAAAGGGCTTTTATGACGAAGCCGGCCTCGATGTGACGATCAAGCCGGGCGGCCCGGATGTTGCGCCCGAGCAGGTGATCGCCGGCGGCGGCGCGGATGTGATCGTGGACTGGATGCCAGCCGCGCTGGCCGCGCGCGAAAAGGGCCTGCCGCTCGTCAACATCGCGCAGCCCTTCAAGGCGTCGGGCATGGAACTGACTTGCCGCAAGGACACAGGCATCGCCGCGCCGGCCGACTTCAAGGGCAAGACGCTCGGCGTCTGGTTCTCGGGCAACGAATATCCGTTCCTGTCCTGGATGTCGAAGCTCAAGCTCTCGACGCAGGGCGGGCCGGATGGTGTCACCGTGGTCAAGCAGGGCTTCAACGTCGATCCGCTGATCCAGAAGCAGGCCGACTGCATCTCGACCATGACCTATAACGAATATTGGCAGGTCATCGACGCCGGCATTCCCGCCGACCAGCTCACCGTCTTCAAATACGAGGACCAGGGCGTCGCGACGCTGGAGGACGGTCTCTACACGACGGAGGCCAAGCTCGCCGACCCCGCCATGGTCGACAAGCTTGCCCGTTTCGTGAAGGCCTCGATGAAGGGCTGGGCCTATGCGGCCGAGCATCCGGACGAGGCGGCCGAGATCGTGCTCGACAACGACTCGACCGGAGCCCAGACCGAAAGCCATCAAAAGCGCATGGTCTCCGAGGTCAACAAGCTCGTCGGCGGATCGGACGGCACGCTCGACGTGAAGGCCGCCGAGAACACGGTCGCCGTCCTGATGGGCGGCGGCTCCGATCCTGTCATCACGAAGAAGCCAGAGGGTGCCTGGACCAGCGCCGTCACGGACAAGATGAAGACGCTGAAATAGCGCTCGGCTCGAACCGGGCGCGGTGCCGCCGCGCCCAATCCTCAATGCGGGTTGGATTGGTGGAAACTCGGCCTTCAACCGCCGCAGGGGCTCAGCCATAGCGGGAGGACGCACGAGGGCGCGAACCGGAAAGCCGTGGCGGAGCGCGGCGCGGACGGTGGCGGATCCCTGAACGCCATTGGCGAGGGTGATGAGAACGGGGCGGGGGAGGCGGGCAGTGTCACGACGGACTCCTTCGGATCGGGTCCGTCAATGCCACGCGCCACAGCACAAGCCGACAGACCCCAAAAGCGCTCGGTGGAGCGCGGGGCTGTCGGGGATCGCGTGGGACATACGCGACCAGAGCTTTGCCAGGAGGGAAAGGGCTTGGGCCTACCCAGACCAAGCCTGCCATTTCGACGCGGTGATGGAAGCCGAGCCCTGGGCCTGCGTCGATAGCTCAGCCATGCGCGCCCTCACGGGCCGAGCCCAGCCGCTCGGCCGCCAGAACATCGCGGCGGATGTCGGCAGCGCGCTCGCCGGCGGGCTTGGAAAAGCGCGCGAGCAGGAGATAGGCGACGGGCGTCAGGAATAGGGTCGCCAGCGTCGCAAGGCCGAGCCCGCCGACGATGACATAGCCGAGCGTCACGCGCGCTTCGGCCCCGGCCCCGGTCGAGAAGATCAGCGGCACGCCGCCGACGATCGTCGCGATCATCGTCATCAGCACCGGGCGCAGGCGGATGATGGACGCTTGCTCCACGGCCTCGCGCACGGACAAACCGTCCTCGCGCAGCTGATTGGCGAATTCCACGATCAGAATGCCGTTCTTCGCCATGATGCCGACCAGCAGCACCAAGCCGATCTGCGAGTAGAGGTTCAGGCTTTCGCCGAAAAAGCCCATGGAATAGATCGCGCAGGCGACGCCGAAGGGCACGGTGGCGATGATGATGAGGGCCGAGACGAAGCTTTCGAACTGCGCCGCCAGCACCAGAAACACCACGATGATGGCGAAGCCGAAGACGAGCGCGAGGCCGCTCGAGGTTTCCTGAAGCGTCGCCGCTTCCGCCAGTGGCACGAGGCGCATGGAGTCGCCGATCTTGCCGGCCGCGAAGCTCTGGAGATCCGCCCAACCTTCGCCGATCGAATAGCCCGGCCGAAGGTCGGCCGACAGCGCGACGGAACGCGACTGGTTCTCGCGCGCCAGTGAGGGTGCGATGGCCTCCTCCGTCACGCTTGCGATGGATGACATGGAGATGAAACGCCCGTCCGTCGTCTTCACGAAGATATTGGAGAGGTCGCTCGGGTCGTTGATCGGGTGCGAGGTCGAGACGATGTGGATCGGCACCGAGCGATCCTCGACATAGGTCGTGCCGATCTCGCGGCCATCGAGAAGCGACTGTATGGCGGCCGACAGGCCGTTGATGTCGATGCCGAGATCGGAAGCCTTCTGCCGGTCGATCGAAACCGAAAGCTGCGGCTGCGTCGTGTCGAAGGCGAGCTGCACGCGGCCCCAGCGCCCGTCTTCGTTCATCGCCGCTTCCAGCGCCTCGGCCGTATCCGACAGCGCCTGATAGCTCGGGCCGGCCAGCGCGAACTGAAGTCCGCGCCCGCCGCCGCGAATGCCGAGCGAGTTCGGCTGGATGGCGCGGGCCTGCACGCCCGGAATGTCGCGGAAGGCGCGGTTGAGTTCTGTGGCGATCTCCTGCTGCGTGCGCACGCGCGCCCCCCAGTCCGTCAGCGTCATCACCATGAAGGCGCCATTGCCGGTGCCCGTGCCAATGCGGGCATAGACGCTGGTCGCCTCGCCGCTTTCGACATAGGGCAGGACGATCTCTTCCACCTGTCGCATCTGCTCGTTCGTAT
Organism: Aureimonas sp. N4; assembly: GCF_001463925.1. Classification (NCBI taxonomy): domain Bacteria; kingdom Pseudomonadati; phylum Pseudomonadota; class Alphaproteobacteria; order Hyphomicrobiales; family Aurantimonadaceae; genus Aureimonas; species Aureimonas sp. N4. The sequence continues at coordinate 55,998 of NZ_BBWS01000021.1, forward strand.
AGTCGAGGCTGGCGCTCTGAGGCGCGGAAATGCTCATGAGCACAGTGCCCCGATCCTCCGCCGGCGTGAGCTGCTGCGGCAGGCCCGCGAAGACACCCAGCGCGCCAACGGCAAAGACGATGGACGCGGCGAGAACGGGGAGGGGATAGCGCAGGCAGAGGCGCAAGAGCGCGGCGTAAATGGCCGCGAAGCGGTTGCCCACCCCGCTGAGACCGCGCTTGAGCGGCCCCGCCTTCCGCTCTTGGTCGGGCAGCATCGCGGCCGCCAGCATGGGGCAGAGGGTCAGCGCAATGAAAGCCGACAGCGTCACCGAAATGGCGAGAACGAAGCCGAACTCACGAAACAAACCGCCCGCCACGCCCGGCAGAAAGGAAATGGGGATGAAGACGGCGGCGAGCGTCGCCGTGGTGGAGACCACCGCGAAAAAGACCTCGCGCGTGCCGATCACGGCAGCGGCCTTCACGCTCATGCCCCGGTCGCGCTGGCGGATGATGTTTTCCAGAACGATGATCGCATCGTCCACCACCATGCCGGTCGCCAGAACCAGCGCCAAAAGCGTGATGATGTTGACGGAAAAGCCGACGAGATAGATGCCCGCGACGACGCCGATCAGCGCGATCGGGATGGTCAGCGTCGGGATCAGCGTCGCGCGCGCGTTCATCAGGAAGGCGTAGATGACGGCGACGACGATCACGATGGCGAGGATCAGCGTCAGCTCCACCTCGTGCAGCGAACCGTTGATGAAGGTCGCCTCGTCGGAGGTGACGACGATGCGTGTGCCCTCGGCCAAGCTCGCGTTCAGCTCCGCCACGGCGGCGCGCACGCCCTCCGAAATGGCGATGGTAGAGGAGCCCGCCTGCCTAACGACATCGAGGCCAATGCCGGTCTGGCCGTTGACGCGCAGAAGCGAGGCTGCCTCGTCCGGGCCGAAGCGAATATTCGCGACGTCGCGAAGCCGCGTGTTGTCGTTGAGGAGGACCGCGCCGAAATCCTCGGGCGTCACGAGGCTGGCGCTCGCGCGCACGACGAGGTTCTGCGTCGGCGATTCCAGCGAGCCCGCCGGCTGGTCGAAAGACGCGTTGGTCAGCGCCGTCGAAACATCGGCCAGAGTCAGGCCGCGCGTCGCCAGTTCATCCGGGCGGATGTCGATATAGACGAGCTTTTCGCGGTCACCCGAGAGTTCGACATTGGCGACCCCTTCCACCGCTGCCACACGATCGGCGATCCGGTCGTTCACCAGGGTCGTCAAATCCTCGATCTTCATTGTCGAGGAAAGGATCGCCAAGCGCATGATGGCGTCGGCGTCGGCATCCGCCTTGACGATGCGCGCTTCGTCCGCATCCTCGGGCAGCGAGTTGGCGATGCCGGCCACGGCGTCCCGCACGTCGCTCGCCGCGACGTTGAGATCGGTCGTATCGGTGAATTCGATCGTCACCCGGCTTTGCCCGAAACGGGACGAGGAGGAGATCGAGGCGATGCCGGGCACACGGGCGACTGCGCTTTCGATCTCGTCCGTCAGCTGACGATCCACCACTTCGGGAGACGCGCCCTCGAAACGGGTCGTCACCGTGATGACCGGCCGATCGACATTGGGCAACTCGCGGATTTCCACCGCGTTGAAAGCCGCCAGCCCCGCCACGATCAAAAGGAGATTGATGACGATCGTGAACACAGGGCGGCGAATGAAGAGCGAGGTAAGGGCGGTCAGCCCGTCCATGCGCCCCTCGCCGGGGGGCGGCGCGCCAGGCTCGGCTCCGCCGCTCATCGGGTCAGTTCCGCGCGGCGGCCGTTGGCCGGGTCGGCGGCGGCCGAGGGAATGGGGGCCGGCGCGTCTGTCGCATCGGCGGGTACGGGTGCTTGAACCGGCTCGCGTACCCGCACGGGCAACCCGTCGCGGAGCTGTTGCAAGCCTTCGCGCACCACGGAGTCACCAACCTTCAACATGTCGGAGGCGACCAGAACCCGGTCCACATTGCGCTCGATAATGCGCACGGGCTTCTTCAACGCCTTGTCGCTCGCAACTGTCCAGACATAAGGGCCAGCGCGCTCCCACTGGATGGAGAGCGGATCGACGGAGACGTAGTTCTGGCCGGGAAATTCCATCGACACGCTGAAGGACATGCCGGGTCGCAGAAGGTCCTCGCCATTGTCCACGACGGCCTCGGCGCGCAGCGTGCGGCTCGCCTCATTGATGCGGCTGTCGAGCGCCGAAAGACGGCCTTCGAAACTGCGGCCCGTGCGCGTCGTCGGTTCGACCGCCACCGGCTGACCCAAGGCGAGTTGCGAAGCATAGGCTTCCGGCACGTTGAAGAGGATTTTCAGCTTGGTGCGGTCGTCCACCACGGCAATCTGGGTCGTGCTATCCACGAGATCGCCGATGTCGAGATCGAGGAGCCCGACGCGGCCAGAGATGGGAGCGACCACGTCCCGCTTGCGCAGCGCGATCTCGGCAGTCTGAAGGTCTAAAGCGGCGGCATCGCGCGCTCGGGCGACGTCATCCAGCTGAACGGAGGTGACGGCGGAGCCCGCCGCCAACGACTGGTAGCGTTTGAGCTGTTCTTCGGCAGCGGCCAGGGCGAGCTTGGCGCGGTCTACGGCGACCCGCTCGGCGTCGTTCTGAAGCACCGCCAGAGTCGTTCCCTCGCGGACTTCGTCGCCCGAGCCAAAGCCAATGCCGGCGACGATGCCGCCGGCATCCGGGCGAATAGCGACGGAACGGATAGCCTCGCCTGTTCCGAGCGCACGCACGCGATCCCGCGCCACCGCCGGACTGGCGGGATCGACCACGACGAGTTGGGCCGCCGAACCGCCTTGCGGTGCGCGCGTCGCGCCGGCCTTCTCGGTTTCCTCAGGGGAGATACGGGCGATCAGCGCTTTCGCCTGCTCTGGCAGCGGCATGCCGCTGGACAGGATCAAACGGCCGGGAATCGGCGACAACATCATCCACACACCGAGCGCGGCGACGAGGACAACAAGGGTAACGACGATCTGCCGGAGAAAAGCCATGGGTGCCTTATGGGTGGGATCGGCGGTTGCATCCGCTTTTGCGATGCAAACTAGGCGATGGCGCGAAGGACCACTCTTTAAATTATGGTAAGTCTGGCTTAACGAGACCTGAACACGGCGATCAAACGGAGAAAGGCCCGCATACACGCGGGCCTTTCGGTCTTTGTGCTAGCCTCTCACGAGACGAACACGGTTTGGTTACTGAGCCTGCGTGGTGGCCGGAATGTCGCTCGGGTTGCTCACGCGCATGTTGTCGCGATTCTGCGCATAGGTGTCCCGGTTATATTCCGGGGCGTTGCGCAGCTGGTCCTGCGTAAACTGCGTGGTCAGCGTAATCTTGCCGCCGGAGTCGCGCATGAAGTTCAGATTGTCCATAGCGACGGCGACCGGCTTGGCGCCGATGCCGAGGAAGCCGCCGACGTCCACGATCACCGCATCGACCTGACCCTGCGGCGTCAGAGCGATGTCACCGATCGAGCCGATCGTCTGATTGTCCGGGCCGTAGACACTCGTGCCCATCAGGTTGTCAGCCGACAGCTCTGCTCCCGTCACCGGCGTACCGGTGTTCATCGCCCGCGTGCCGCCGGTGGAAGCGGTCGAGGTTGCGTCCGTCGTGTCGGTCGCCATGCCGGTCGAGGCCGTTCCGGCCGCCATGCCAGCCGTACCTGCGGCCGTTCCGGCGGCCATGCCGGTCGTGCCGGTGGCGGTCGTGTTGGTGTTCGCGGCCATCTGGTCCGCCTTGTCATCCTCGAAAGACGGGGCGTTCTTCAGCTGATCGCGGCTCGCCGCGAGCATCGCATGAGGCTGGCCGTTCTCGCCACGTGTCATCGAAACGTTGTCGAATGGAACGCCGACATCCTTCTCGCCGATGCCGAGGAAGCCGCCGACGCCGATCACGATGCCCTCGACCCGACCATTGGACGAAACGATGAGATTGTTGATGTCGCCGATGCGATCGGAGCTGGTGTTGGCGCCGCTATAGACGCTGTCGCCCACGAGGTTGGATGCCAGGAACTCTTCCGATCCGACGCTGGCGAGATAGCCGCCCTCAGCCGACGTGGCCGCTGCGGTGGTCGTGGCAGGCTGCGTGGTGCTTGCGGCCATGTCGCTCTGCGGCGCCATGCCGCCCGCCGCCATATTGCCCGATGCCGTCGCGCCCGGTGCCATGGCAGTCGTGCCCGCGGTGCCGGTGCCCGTACCCATCGCCGCAGCGGTCTCGCTCGGCGTGGTGAAGGTCGGCGCGCCCATCAGCTGGTCGCGCGAGGCGGTCAGCACGGCGCGGGGCTCGTTGTTCTGACCCATCGTCCAGTTGATCTGGTTGAAGGGCACGGCGATCGTCTTGGACTGGTCGCCCAGATAGGAGCCGGTGTCGATGACGACGGCCTTCACCGTGCCGTCAGCGGCCACGATCAGGTTTTCGATCTCGCCGGCTTCCTGAGCATTGGCGTCGGCGGAAGCATAGACGTCCATGTCCATCAGATCGTCGGAGAGATACTGGTTCTCGCCAAGGCTCTGGATATAGGCGATGTCGGCCACGGCTGCGGTCTCACCAGCAGCGGGAGCGGCGGCCGTAGAGTTCTGGCCCTGCATGGCACCCGAGGTCATCCCCTGGTTGCTCATGGCCGGTTCGGTGGTCGTGGTCGGAGCGGCCGACTGGGCGAAGGCGCCCGTGGCAAGAACGCTGGCGATAGCGGTTGTCGCGAGGAGCTTGCGAACCATTCGTGTTCTCCCTGGAATTCCCGATTGGGAAGCTCGAGTGGCGCCTCTTGCGCCACCTTTCGAATTGTTTAACCGCCGGAGCAAAACTCGGTTCCGACCGAATTCGAAAACGCCTTCGTGATCGTGAACCTCAAGCGAAGGCGATCACACCGAAGAAAAGCAGAAGCAAAAAGCCCACGAGCACGATCAGAATCAGGATCTTGGCGATGCCGGCGGACGCGCCAGCCACGCCGCGAAACCCGAGAAGGCTGGCAATTGCAGCGACGACGAGAAGAATGACAATCCATTCAAGCATGCGGAACGCCTTCACTGAGATGGGCTGCGCCGATCGCGGCCGTGTGTCGCAGAACGGTTCGCGCAACAGCGAGTTCCGGCTCGCCTCGATCTTGGATGGCGTGCTCTCGCGCTTTTTTGACCGCGCTCCATATGCTGCCGGGATCATCATTCAAAACCGGAGCTTGTCGACCCTATGAAGGTTCACGCCATCCTGAATCGCGGGGGAGGGACGCTGCGAACAATGGACCTCGACGTCCTGTCCGCGTTGATCGTCGATGAGTTCAAGCTGCACGGGCATGAGATCGACATCGATATTCTGACCGGAGACGAACTGATCGATCGTATCCGCGCCAACGCCCGGCGCAACGACCTTGACGTTCTCATGGTGGGCGGCGGAGACGGCACGGTATCGGCCGCTGCCGCAGCCGTCGCGGGAACGCCCGTGTCACTCGGCGTTCTGCCGGCCGGCACGATGAACCTGTTCGCCCGGTCGCTGGATATTCCCATGGAACTCGAACAGGCCGTTCGCGCGCTCGCGAACGGGCGGATCGTCGAGGTCGACATTGCGGCCGTGAATGGCGAACACTTCATCCACCAGTTCGCCGTCGGTCTCCATGCCCGCATGGTGCGCACGCGCGACAAGCTCGACTACGGCTCGAAGGTCGGAAAGATGTGGGCGAGCGTCAAGGCAATCGTCTCCGCTACGCAGAGCCTGCCACTGGTGGACCTGGAAATCGTCATAGACGGCAAGCGGGAGTCGATCCGAACGCCGGCCGTCGCCATCTCGAACAACATCTACGGGGAAGGGCATCTGCCCTTCGCGGACGACCCACGGGCCGGCAAGCTCGGCGTCTATCTCATGCGCTCCACCGATCGGGTGGCCATGCTGAAGATGACGATGGACATGATGCGGGGAGCCTGGAAGGCCAACAAGGATTTGACCGTGACGGAAGCGGATTCCATCCGCATCGTCTATGGCGGCCGCAAAACCGTGAAGCGCGCCGTGATGGATGGCGAGTTGAAAGATTTGGCGCGCGTGTCCGACGTGACGATGCACCGCCGGGGGCTAAAAGTCCTCGTGCCTGAGGATAGCAAGCTGCCATAACTTGAAGCGGCAGGGCCTCACTGCCCTGCCGCTTGATGCCTCTCTCAGCGAAGCTCGGTCGAAAAATCATCCGGCGCGCGCGCATCGCTGCGGCTCTCGGGGTCCATGCCGACGGATTCCGGTTCGCCATAGGCGTGACCGCCATCGGCCAACATGGCAATGGCGTCACGGATCTGCATTTCCAGCGGCTCGAATTCACTGCCGCGATCGATGTCTGACCGCGTGTCGATTTCCCCAGCTAGGGCCGCGAGATGAGCCTGCTTTTCCTCCAATGTCATGGCAGGATTGTTCAAGATATCGTCGATGTCGTCCTGCGTCACGGGTTGGGAGATGCCCGGCCGATCATCGTCGGCCCCGACCTCTGTGTTGAAACCCGTAACGCTGCGGTCGAAACGCCTGATGTCACTCATGGTCATACTCCCGTTGTCCTCGGAGAACGTCTGAAAGGCAGGGAGAGTTGCCTGCGGCGGCACGCGAGCTTGAGTTGGAAATGAAAAAAGCCCGGCACGGTGCCGGGCTCGATGTCGTGTATCTCTGCCTGTGCAGCGGTGGCCGGTCAGCTTACTACTGGCTGGAGCCGCTCGGCGTTGCCACGCTGTTATTGGCCTGCGAAGGCGAAACCGTGGAACTGGTCGTCTCGGTCGATGTCGCGGGCGCCGCGCTCACGTCCGAATTCTGAACGCCGTTGATGTTCTGATCCGGCAGTACGCTGCCATAGATGCCGAGGCCCGCGAAAACGACCAGAGCCAGCGCTAGACCGCCGAGCAGCACATAAAGAACCGGGCGTCCGGTTCGCCCCTGCCGCGCCTTGTTGGTATTCAGTTCGGCCATGTTCTTCTCCCATGGATTTGATTCCTGATGAAGGAATTCGCGGATGGGAAGAACGATCCGTCATCTCTGATGAAAAAGAGCGAAGCGCTTTCGCGCCCCGCCCTCAAACCGATCAATACCGATCGCGATAGCCCCGAAGGGCCATGAAAAGCCCCCAGATGGAAGCCAAGCCGATCGGCACGAGAAGCACCGATTTGCGACGGCGCACCAAGCCGAAGATCGTCGGCAAGTTCGAGATGGCCGCCACGCTGGCGATCGAAGCCACGTCCCGCTGGACACGATCGCGCGCCCGCTGCTGCGGGACGCGTCGGGCCATCAGAAGCACGACATACATGATCGCGATGCCGATCAAGCAGACGACACCGAAGCCGATGGATGTCTGAACATGACCGAAGCGGAACGCGAGCCAAGTAAACAAGGCGTTCAGCAAAAAACCGATCGCCCCGAGCGCCAGAATGGCCATCACGATATAGATGGTCATCGCCGTTCGAAGGCGCGCCAGGTAGATCGACGCCTCGCCGGTGAAGAGTTTGGCGATAAGCGGCCCGATCATCTAAAGAGGCGAGCGTAGACGTAGCCCACGGCAGCCGCGATCAGAACGCTCTTGATCGGCTCGGCACGCACGCGCTCGGTGATCTGTTCTTCGAACTCGCCAGCCGTTTCCTGCGCTTGGCGCAGATAACGCTCGCCGCGATCGCGAACCTCGTCGCGAATGGCGAAGGCCTGCGAGCGCGCATCGTCGGCGCGGCCGTTGGCGATGGTCTTCAGCGTCTCGACAACCTGCGCGACGTCTTCGCGAAGCTGGGCTACCTGCGACTCCAGATCGCCCTCCGCCTTGCGCGCTTCCGCGTTGCCGGACTGAGAAAAATCGGAAGGCGTACTATCGGACATGATGCATTCCTCTTGTGGACGAAAAACCAACAAAACTCGCTGAGCCGTTGCAGCGCTTGGGCCGTGCTGGAAATCCACTTCGCGCCCAAACGGTTCCTTGGCCGGGTACGAAAAACGGATCGCGGCGGCCCGAAAATTCAGTCGTTCAGGCCGCCGGCGCGATGCCGATGATCTGCGACGAGATGGAGTCCGGCCCGAACTCGCCATCGCCCTCGATGCCGAGAAGATCGGCCATGCGAGTGCGAGCGCGAGACACGCGGCTTTTGATCGTTCCCACCGCGCATTTGCAGATTTCGGCCGCTTCCTCGTAGGAAAATCCGGACGCGCCGATCAGGATCAGGGCTTCACGCTGATCGTCCGGAAGCTGGTCCAGCGCCTTACGGAAATCCTGAAGGTCGAGATGGCCTTGCTGCTCAGGGTGGCCTGCCAATTGCATCGCGTGGATACCATCCACATCCTGCACTTCGCGGCCCTTCTTGCGCATCTGCGTGTAGAACTCGTTGCGCAGGATCGTGAACAGCCACGCCTTGAGGTTCGTGCCCGGCTGAAACGTATGCTGCTTGTCCCACGCCTTGACGAGCGTTTCCTGGACGAGATCGTCGGCACGGTCGAACGAACCGGCCAGAGACGCGGCGAACGCGCGCAAGTTGGGGATGATAGCAATCAGTTCACGGCGAAAGTCCGGTTCCTGGCCCATATCGGATCAACCCTGCTTGGGTGTCTTGGATGCGGATTCCGCGGCGTCGAGCGCATCCAGAAGGGAGAGAAAGCGATCGGGAACAGGCTCGCTGGCAACATCGTCGTAATAAGCCTTCAGCCGCTTCGCGATGGCCGAACTCGAACCCAGATCGGCCGAACCGCCGGGCGCGGGCGCGTCGTCCGATCGAAGCTCGGCATCCTCTCTGTTGTCGCGATCTTCCATTCGTCTTCGTGCCCTTGTCATGCTGGTCGGCGTCGTCGCTAGCCGCATCGTCATGGAAGCTACATGTGGGAGCGTTCCAACTTCTCAAGCCCGAACCTTATGGCCCGGTCTCAAATATTCCCGAGGCGCACTGGCGTTTCGTGAACCATGAACTAACTAGCGGTAGGCTTGCATCGAAGCGGTTCGTCAGGACTCGGCTTCCAATGCGGCGCTCAAGTCCTCGCTTGCGCGAGATTGAACCTGTTCCACTCCGGCCTTTCGCCGGCCTTTAGTGAGTCACGAGGGGAATTCCATGTCGATGTCCTCGCGCATAGCGCCGCACATTCCTTATCTTCGGCGGTACGCTCGCGCGCTCAGCGGTTCGCAGACGTCTGGCGATGCCTATGTGGCCGCCGTTCTGGAGGCGTTGATCGCCGAACCCAGCCTGTTCGACACGCAGGAAAGCCCCCGCATTTCTCTCTACAAGCTCTTCTCCTCGCTCTGGCAGTCGCTGGAAGTGAACGTTCGGGAGGATGCGCCCGTTTCGGCCTGGGAAGAGAAGGCCTCCCGCAATCTCCGTGGCATCTCGCCCTTGCCGCGTCAGGCTTTCCTTCTGGTGGCTGTCGAAGGCTTCACAACGGAAGAGGCCGCCACGATTCTCGGCGTCGGCGATGGCGATTTCTCAGAGCTGATCGATCAGGCAAGTTCCGATATCGGGCGTCAGGTCTCGACCAACATCATGATCATCGAGGACGAGCCTCTGATAGCGATGGATATCGAGCAGATGGTCGAGAGCCTCGGCCATGGCGTGACCGGCATCGCCCGCACGCACAAGGAAGCCATCGCTCTGTTCGAACAGCAGAAGCCGGGAATGGTTTTGGCCGACATCCAGCTGGCCGACGGCTCCTCGGGCATCGATGCGGTCAACGAAATCCTGTCGAAGGTCTCGGTGCCGGTGATCTTCATCACAGCCTTCCCCGAGCGGCTGCTGACGGGCGAGCGGCCTGAGCCGACCTTCCTCGTCACCAAGCCGTTCAACCCCGATATGGTCAAGGCCCTGATCAGTCAGGCCCTGTTCTTCGAAACGGAACGCGAGGCAGCTTAATCCGCTTTGAGCGATTCGAATGGTTGGCCGGTCGCGCTGCCTCAACGGCGTGGCCTAGCCGCCATTGCGCGCTGAGAACCCGAAGAGCATTCAACTCGTAGTGTGAATCATGGGCTCTTGTGACATGCGAGCGCAGCCGATGCGAACGGTGGGCGAGCTTTCTGATGATGCTTGCTCAACCTTTCCATCCGAGCAGGGAACCGAACAGACGGCGGACAGGTTCTTCCGCCAATGGTTTGGCAAGGTAGAGCGATCCAGGGAATGTGGTCTGCGCGGCGGAAGCAGAGGGCGCCGGGCACATGAGGACTCCGGCAAAGAACATATCCTAGACTCAGCGCGGGCGTGGACGCCCTTGCCCTCGGACAAGAGCAACGCGACATGGTAGCCTACAAGGCGCTGAGAGCTTTGGCGAACACGGATATGACCCTGTTCGCTCAGGATCGAGAACTTCGCTATCTCTGGCTTTTCAACGCGGAAGGCTCCTGGCTCTCGTCAGCCCATAATGGCGACACCGATTACGATTTCATGCCGGGCGCCGCGGCCGAGAAGTCCGTCTCGATCAAGCAGGACATTCTGCGCACCCAGAAGCCCGCGCGGTTCGAACTGCCGATCCTGAGCGGCGAGTCGATGCGCTGGTTCGACATTCGTGTCGATGTGGACCGGGACGATTCGGGCGAAATCATCGGTATCATCGGAACGTCCCTGGAAATCACCGAGCAGAAGCGCCGGGAAGACACGCTGAAAACCTTGCTGCGTGAAGTCTCTCATCGCTCCAAGAATTTATTGGCGATCATTCAGAGCCTCGCCAGCCAGACGGCGCGTCATTCGCTGACGGTGCCGGAATTTCTGATTCGTTTTCGCGGCCGCATCCAGTCGCTGTCCTCCTCTCAGGACATCGTGACCGATACGGATTGGCGAGGGGCGGACCTGTTCGGCTTGATCACGCTTCAGGTAGAGCGCTACGCGCCCGATGGGATGGACCAGATCCAGTTCGACGGGGTCGATGTGTATCTGTCCCCCACGGCCGCCCTGCATGTGGGTCTCGCGCTGCATGAACTTGCCGTCAATGCGGCCTCCTACGGAAGCCTTTCGGTCCCCGGTGGCCGAGTTGCGATCCGTTCCCGCCTCGACATCAGAAATGGGTTGACGCAGCTTTTGCTGGAATGGGAGGAATCGAAAGGTCCTCGGGTTAGGGTCGATCACGATCCGCGCTTCGGGACCTCGACCTTGGAGAGGATCGTACCCAACTCCGTTGGCGGCGATGCGGAGCTCGACTATCGGCCGGATGGTTTGCAATACAGATTGCGTATACCCTCCAACCAGTTCGAGATCATCGCCGGCTCCTGACCTCTTAGGTATGTTCCGGTTTCGTCGGTCGCTGGAGACGCGAGGGTGATGAAGGTCCGCCTGAAAACGCAGGAACCCCGGACCTGCCCGAATCGTTAAAATGGCGAAAGGATTTCGCCATGGAACAGATCGCTGCCATCCTGCTCATCGTGGGCTGCAACGCCGAGATGTCGAGCTGCAGGGAGGTTCCGCTGCCGGAGCCGATTCAGGCTAGTCTGTCCGAATGCGAAATGGCCCGCCCGCTGGCCATGCGAATGGCGGGAACGGGCGAGCCCAAGGTTTTCTCCACCTGCGTGCCCGTCTCGTCTGGCCAGAACCCGCGTTCTGTCTCAATCGCATGGGCTCTGACGCGCGGCGGTGATCTGGCGGTGGAACTGGGTGAGCCCAAAAATCTCGTCGCGGCTCGCTGAACCCCGCCCTAGTCGAATGTTGGCTGGGTGCTATAACGCAAATAGGGACACCTGAATGGAGAAGGCTTTCCGATGAAGTCCATGATTCTCGCCGCCGTTGCGGCAAGCACCCTTGCCTTGAGCGGTTGCCAGTCGGTCGATCGCAATGTGGCGATCCCGGCGGGTATCGGTGCCCTCGGTGGTGCGGCGATCGGTGCGGGTATCACCGGCAATGCGCGCGGCGCGCTGATCGGTGCGGCCGTCGGCGGCGCGGGCGGCGCTCTTGTCGGCGCCGCCACCAACCGCCCCGGCCAGTGCGTGTACCGCGACGGTCGCGGCCAGCGTTACTACGCCGACTGCCCGGCCGGCTACTGAAAGCCCGACTGATCTGAAGACGAGGCCGCCGTTTCTTACGGCGGCCTTATTTCGTTGGGGGTGACGAATGCGAATGCCGACCCGAAACCGTCAAATCGAGGCTTTACGTCGCGTTTCCTTGTTAGCCCTTGGGTTGGGGGCGGCCATGACCGTGGCGGGATGCAGATCCGATATCCTGCCCGCTGTGTTCGGATTAGGGGAGGGCGGAATATCGGCCTATGCACCGGGTACGCTGCCGACCATCACGGCGCATGCAGGCGACAAGCTGATCGGACAATCGGCGAGCGAGACCGGGCGCTGTATCTATCAAAACGATGTCGGAAATCGGTTTCGCGCGGACTGCCCGCCGGGATACAAGCCCTGACAGTCAAGGTTATGCTTTTCCTTGCTTTGTCTGTGCCTCCTGCGCCAATCGAACGAAGGCATGGCGATACCCTTCCGGTTTGACGACCCCCTGCGCAAAGTCGATCCGCACCAGATCGCCTGTGTCCGAGAGCGCTTCGAATCCGAGCGGATCGAGTGTCGCGATCCGCCAGTTCGTTTGATCCGTCGTTCGCTGAGATGCGATGATCCGCGACAGGCTGTCGGCGTGATCCTCGTTCATATGGCGGATGACAGCGCCCTCCCGAGCTTCCATCTCGGGCGACGGATCGCGACAGAGATCCGCGCGGTCCAGCTGATGGGCGCGAGCGAAGCCGGCATTCAACAGCCCGTCTACGATCGTCAGACTGTAGAAGGCGAAATCCGCGAAATCGGCATAGAGCGCCGCTTCAGGCAGCCGCGCCAGATAGCGTGCGCGTGCCCTTGCTTCGTCGGCGCCCGGAACCAGCCGGACGACATGGCCTCGCAGCGTCAAGCGTGGCTGCCGCAGCCCATCGCCGGGTGCGGTGTGGCCGACGAGAAGGGAGGCTCGCGGATGGCTGGCGAGCGCGCGGCTGTGTTCCGACAGGTCCGAAAGAAGAAGCACCACATCTCCCGAGGGTAACGTCGAGAGAGCGACGCGCGTGGCGAGCGGCTGTCCGTCGGGCATAGTCACTGTGGCCAGCGCGGCATGGCGGCTCTCGCCCAGAAGACGACGCGCCAACGCCCGGGCCGCGTCATCCGGTTTCAGATAGGGCGCGCGTTCGGACAATGTCGGCTCCGGGTCTTCGCTCATTTTCGCCTCCGTGCGGGAGCCGGCCTCCCCATTTCTCGCCAGATGAACTATCTCACCAACATGGGAAGCGCGACCGTCCGTTCCGGCCGCTGCGCCTGCTGATGACGGAGCCTGTATGTCCGACGCCCTCAAAACCCGAATCCTCGATGTCCTGCGTTCCCTTCCCGCTCCGGACGGGGGGGCGGATGTCGTGTCGCGGGACATGGTGTCGGATATCTTCGTCGCGGATCGAAAGGCGTTCTTTTCGCTGAGCGTCGCGGCGAGCGATGCGGAACGGTTCGAAGGCTTTCGCCAGGAGGCCGAGCGGCGCGTTGCGGAGGTCGAGGGTATCGACACCGCGATGGTCGCGCTGACCGCCGAGCGAAAGGGCGGTGGTATGGCCGCGCGCCCGGCTCCGGCGCGCCCGCCTCAGCCTGCCGCGTCGCATCCCCATCATCATCCCCGCCCTCGCCAGGGTGGGGCAGCCATGCCGGCGCCCCCTGCCGCTCCTCGCCCTGTGCGCCCCGATATTCCAGGCATTCGCCGCATCGTGGCGGTCGCGAGCGGCAAGGGCGGTGTCGGTAAGTCCACGACAGCTGTCAATCTGGCGCTGGCCTTCTTGGCGCTCGGCATGAAGGTCGGTCTGCTGGACGCCGATATCTACGGGCCGTCCGTGCCCCGTCTCCTGCATTTGTCCGGCAAGCCCGAAACACGCAACGGCCGCACCATGGTGCCTCTGGAGGCCTACGGGCTGAAGGCCATGTCGATGGGTTTTCTCGTGGAAGAGGAAACGCCGATGATCTGGCGCGGGCCGATGGTCATGTCGGCGCTGACGCAGATGCTGCGCGAAGTCGAGTGGGGCGATCTCGATATGCTGGTGGTGGACATGCCGCCCGGCACGGGCGACGCCCAGCTCACCATGGCGCAGTCCGTGCCGCTGGCCGGCGCGGTGATCGTGTCCACGCCGCAGGATCTGGCGCTGATAGACGCGCGGAAGGGTCTCGCGATGTTTCGGAAAGTCGAGGTACCCGTTCTCGGAATCGTTGAGAATATGAGTTATTTCGTCGCGCCGGATACGGGGAAGCGATACGATATTTTCGGCCATGGCGGTGCGAGAGCCGAAGCCGAGCGGTTGGGCGTGCCGTTTTTGGGTGAAGTGCCTTTGGAAATGGTGATTCGCGAAAGCTCGGATGCCGGTCGTCCCGTGGTCGCCGGCGACCCGACCGGCCCCCATGCACAGGTCTATCGCGACATCGCGGCGCGGGTTCTGGCCTCGATCGAGGGCGTTTCGGGCACCACTTTGAAGGCACCCACGATCGTTTTTGAGTGAATGGTCAGACTATAGACTTGCGCGAAGCTGGATTTGTGGTCTCCATGCGGGCTCCCGGTGGCAATGGCGCCGCCTCGACGTTCATGGAGAACGCATTGATGACATTGGCGAAGAAGCTGTTGGCCGCAACGGCGATCGTTCTGGCTCTCGGATCGGCCGCCTCGGCCAAGACCTTCGTCTTCTGTTCGGAAGGCTCGCCGGAAGGATTCGACCCCGGCCTCTATACCGGCGGCCAGACGTTCGACGCTTCTGCCCATCCGGTCTACAACCGTTTGGCCGAGTTTAAGAAGGGTACGACCGAGACCGAGCCGGGCCTTGCGGAAAGCTGGACCGTCTCCGAGGATGGACTCCAGTATACGTTCAAGTTGCGCCCGGGCGTGAAATTCCATTCGAGCGACACGTTTACGCCGACACGTGACATGAATGCGGACGATGTCGTTTTCTCGTTCGATCGGCAGGGCAATCCGAAGAATCCCTGGCACCAGTATGTCCCCGGCGCCGCTTGGGAATACTACGCTTCGATGTCGATGCCCGACATCGTGAAGTCGATCGAGAAGGTCGATGATCTCACGGTCCGCTTCACGCTGAACAAGCCCTATGCGCCGTTCATCGCGAATGTCGCCATGCCGTTCGCTTCGATCGTGTCGAAGGAATATGCCGACAAGCTGGCCGCCGCCGGCAATCAGGCTCAGTTCAACCAGCAGCCGATCGGGACGGGTCCGTTCCGTTTCGTTGCCTACCAGCCGGACGCCGTCGTTCGTTTCCAGGCCTTTGCCGACTATTGGGGCGGCAAGCAGCCCATCGACGATCTCGTCTTCGCCATCACCAAGGATGCCTCGGTCCGGCAGCAGCGCCTCTTGGCGAACGAATGCCAACTGATGGCCTATCCGAATCCGGCCGACGTGCCCACGCTCCAGTCGAATCCCGATCTAAAAGTGTCGGAGCAGGAAGGCCTGAATATCGGCTTTCTGGCCTACAACACGCAGCAGGCTCCTTTCGACAAGCCGGAAGTGCGTCGTGCCCTGAACATGGCGATCGACAAGGACGCCATCATTCAGGCCGTTTATCAGGGCGCTGGTCAGAAGGCCAAGGCTCCGATCCCGCCGACGATGTGGAGCTACAATAACGCCCTGAAGGACGACGTCTACGATCCGGAGGCGGCAAAGAAGGCGCTGGAAGCCGCAGGCGTCAAAGATCTCTCGATGAAGATCTGGGCCATGCCGGTGTCTCGCCCTTACAACCCGAACGCTTCCCGCATGGCCGAGCTGATCCAGTCGGATTTTGCCAAGGTTGGCGTCAAGGCCGAGATCGTCACCTACGAGTGGGGCGAGTATCTCGAGCGCTCCAAGGCCAAGGATCGTGATGGCGCCGTGCTTCTCGGGTGGACGGGCGACAATGGCGACCCGGACAACTTCCTGGCGGTGCTGCTGGGCTGTGACGCCGTGGGCGGCGCCAATCGCGCGCAGTTCTGCAATCAGGACTTCGAGAAGCTGATCCAGGAAGCCAAGACCGTCTCCAAGCAGGAAGACCGTGCCAAGCTTTACGAGCAGGCGCAGGTCGTCTTCAAGGAGCAGGCGCCTTGGGCCACAATCGCCAACTCGGTGGTCTATGTGCCGATGCGCTCGAACGTGGTCGGCTTCGTTCAGAGCCCGCTCGGCGACTACACGTTCGACGGCGTCGATCTGAAGGACTAAGCACGACCCGACGTGCGGAACCCATGGGGGCGGCGCGCAGCCGCCCCTTTTCCTTTTGGTCAAAAATCTGCTTTATGCAGCCAATTCAAACCGATGCGGTGACGCGCGCCCGCTGAACCGTGTAGAGCGCCCCATGTTTCGCTTTCTTCTGGCTCGTCTCGGCATTCTCGTGCCGACCTTTCTGGGCGTCGCTCTCGTCGCCTTTTCCTTTATCCGGCTTCTGCCCGGCGACCCTGTCACATTGATGGCGGGTGAGCGGGGCGTCAGCCCGGAACGCCACGCGCAGCTGACGGCTGCACTCGGCTACGATCAGCCTCTGCCGATCCAGTTCATGCACTATATCACGCAGCTGTTTCATGGCGATTTCGGCACATCCATCGTGACGCGCCGACCGGTTTTGACCGAGTTTCTGACGCTCTTTCCGGCCACGGTGGAATTGTCGCTCGTCGCGATCTTCCTGGCGGTGCTGATCGGCGTTCCGGCTGGTGTGTTTGCCGCCGTCAAACGCGGCTCCTGGCTCGATCAGACGATCATGGGCACGGCGCTGGTCGGCTATTCCATGCCGATCTTCTGGTGGGGCCTTCTCCTCATCATCTTCTTTTCCGGCACGCTCGGCTGGACGCCCGTTTCGGGCCGCATCTCGCTGATGTATTTCTTCCCGCAGGTGACGGGCTTCATGCTGGTGGACAGTCTCCTGTCCGGCCAGAAGGGTGCTTTCAGTTCAGCGCTCAGCCATCTCATCCTGCCGAGCATCGTGCTCGCCACCATTCCGCTCGCCGTGATTGCGCGTCAGACGCGGTCGGCCATGCTGGAAGTTCTCAGCGAAGATTATGTGCGCACCGCTCGCGCCAAGGGTCTGAAGCCCAATCGCGTCATCGGCATTCATGCCCTGCGCAATGCGCTGATTCCGGTGATCACGACGATCGGCCTGCAGATCGGCGTCATGATGGCAGGCGCGATCCTGACCGAATCGATCTTCTCCTGGCCCGGCATCGGAAAATGGATGGTCGATAGCGTGTTCCGTCGCGACTATCCGGTGGTGCAGGGAGGCCTCCTCCTGATCGCGCTCGTGGTGATGGTCGTCAATCTCGTGGTCGATCTTCTCTACGGCCTCATCAACCCCCGCGTCCGCGCGCGATAAGGAGAGGCTCTGATGTCCCATATCGAAGCTCAGGAAGCGGAAGCCGGCATCGGCTCCAACATGCCAGATCGCATTCCGCCGGCCAGCGGCCGGGGGCAGATGCTGCGCGAATTCTGGTACTATTTCTCGGTCAATCGCGGCGCGGTGGCAGGCCTCGTCGTCTTCACCGTGATCGTGCTCCTTGCCATCCTCGCGCCGGTTCTCGCGCCGCATGACCCGACAGCGCAGAACCGCGCGGCGCTGCTCGTGCCGCCCGTCTGGCAGCAGGGCGGGCAGGCGGCCTACCTGCTGGGCACCGACGCGGTCGGCCGTGACGTCCTGTCCCGTCTTCTGTTCGGCGCGCAATATTCGCTCTTCATCGGCGTCGTGGTCGTGGTTCTCGCCGTCTCGACGGGCGTCGTGGTCGGCCTCGTCGCCGGCTACTTCCGCGGCTGGGTGGACACGGTCATCATGCGCGTGATGGACGTGATCCTGGCCTTTCCCTCGCTGCTTCTCGCCCTCGTGCTGGTCGCCATTCTCGGCCCCGGCCTCACCAATGCGATGATCGCCATCGCGCTGGTGCTGCAGCCGCATTTCGTGCGTCTGACACGAGCTTCGGTCATGGCCGAGAAGGAGCGGGAATATGTGGTGGCGGCGCGGGTCGTGGGCGCAGGGCCGATGCGCCTCATGTTCAAGACGATCCTGCCGAACTGCCTCGGCCCTCTCATTGTGCAGGCGACGCTCTCCTTCTCCAGTGCCATTCTGGACGCGGCGGCGCTCGGCTTTCTCGGTCTCGGCGCGCAGCCTCCAACGCCTGAATGGGGCACGATGCTGGCCGAAGCGCGCGAGTTCGTGCTGCGCGCCTGGTGGGTCGTGACCCTGCCGGGGCTTGCCATCCTGATCACGGTTCTGGCGATCAATCTCGTGGGCGATGGTCTGCGCGATGCGCTCGACCCGAAGATGCGCCGGAGCTGATTCCATGTCGCTTCTCGAAATCCGCAATCTCACCGTCAGCTTCGACACCGCCTCCGGCCCCTTCAAGGCCGTGGACGGGATCGACCTTCATGTCGACAAGGGCGAGGTGCTCGCCATTGTCGGCGAGTCGGGCTCGGGCAAGTCGGTCGGCATGTTGGCGACCATGGGCCTTCTGCCCAAGACCGCGACCGTCACGGCCGATCGAATGCTCTTCGATGGGCGCGACATGCGCGCCATCTCGGGCCGCGAACGTCGCCAGCTCATCGGGCGCGACATCTCGATGATCTTTCAGGAGCCGATGGCGAGCCTGAACCCGTGCTTCACGGTCGGCTTCCAGCTCACCGAGACCCTGCGCTTCCACCTCGGCCTCGGCCGGGCGGAGCGCAAGCGGCGGGCGATCGAGCTTCTGGAGGCGGTCGGCATTCCCGACCCCGCCTCGCGCCTTTCGGTATTCCCGCATCAGATGTCGGGCGGGCAGTGCCAACGCGTGATGATCGCCATGGCGATTGCCTGCAATCCGAAGCTCCTGATCGCGGACGAGCCGACCACCGCGCTCGACGTGACCATTCAGAAGCAGATCCTGGACCTTCTGGTCGGTCTTCAGCGAGAGCACGCGATGGGACTCATCATGATCACCCACGACATGGGCGTCGTTGCCGAAACAGCGCACCGCGTCGTGGTGCAGTACAAGGGCCGCAAGATGGAAGAGGCGGACGTCTTATCGCTGTTCGAGGCGCCCAAGCACCCCTATACGCGCGCGCTTCTTTCGGCCCTGCCGGAGAATGCGACGGGCGATCGTCTGCCGACCGTCGCCGATGCCATGGCGCTGGAGGGAATGCGATGAGCGCGGTTCTTGAAGCGCGCGGCCTCAAGCGCGACTATCACGTCGCGCGCGGCCTTTTCGCCCCGGCCAAGACGGTACAGGCCGTCAAGGGCGTCAGCTTTCAGGTGGAGCGCGGCAAGACGCTGGCGATCGTTGGCGAATCGGGCTGCGGCAAGTCCACGTTGGCGCGCATCCTCACGCTGATCGACGCGCCGACGGCGGGCGAGCTCTTCATCGACGGCCAGAAGATGGACGTGACGAAGGGCGTGACGGCCGACATGCGCCGCAAGGTGCAGATCGTCTTCCAGAATCCCTATGGCTCGCTCAATCCGCGCCAGAAGATCGGCGACGTGCTGACCGAGCCCCTGGCTCTCAACACCCCGCTTTCGGCGGCCGAGCGGCGCGAGAAAGCCATGGCGATGCTGGTCAAGGTCGGCCTCGGCCCCGAGCACTTCAATCGCTATCCGCACATGTTCTCCGGCGGCCAGCGCCAGCGCGTTGCCATCGCGCGGGCGCTGATGCTGAACCCGAGCCTTCTCGTTCTGGACGAGCCGGTCTCGGCGCTCGACCTGTCGGTGCAGGCGCAGATCCTGAACCTTCTGGCCGATCTGCAGGACGAGCTGGGTCTTACCTACGTCTTCATCAGCCACGATCTCTCGGTCGTGCGCTACATCGCCGACAAGGTGATGGTGATGTATTACGGCGAGGTGGTGGAATACGGCTCGCGTGACGAGGTCTTCGCCGCGCCGAGCCACGATTACACGCGCAAGCTCTTCGCCTCGACGCCGCGCGCCGATGTCGAAAGCATTCGCGCCCGCATGGCCGCACGCAACGCCTCGGCCGCGTGAGCATAGGCCGCCGCCCTTGGGCGGCGGCTTTCAGACGGGCAGGGCCGTCGTGCTCTTGATCTCTTCCATCACCGCATAGGTGTGCGTCTCGCGGATGCCGGGAAGCTCCAGCAGCGCCTGCGCCAGAAAGGCGCGATAGGCCGCCATGTCCTTGACGCGCGCCTTCAGGAGATAGTCGAAGCCGCCGGCCACCATGTGGCATTCCATGATGTCCGAATTGGCCTTCGCGGCGCGGCCGAACTCGGTGAACACGTCCTCGCTCGTTCGATCGAGCTTCACTTCCACGAAGACGATCAACCCCCGATCGAGCTTCTCGGGCGAGAGACGGGCGTGATGGCCGAGGATGAACCCATCTTCCGTCAGCCGCTTGACGCGCGCGGCGGCGGCGGTCGGCGACAGATGAACCCGTGTGGCCAGGTCCACCGTGGAAAGCCGCGCATCGGCCTGCAGCTCACGAAGAATCTTCCGGTCCTTTTCGTCCAGCTCCGCGTTTTCCAATGCCCTGAACCTCTCGCGCATCCGTTTCCATCGTTCGAAAGCATATAAACGCCGGGAACGAAAGTTGCGATTCTGGTATGTTCCCGCTCGATCCTGTCCCGCCCCTGGAGCCCGCGCTTTCGATGAGCCTCGCCCCCTTTTCCGCCCCCTATGCCCCGAGCGATCGCGAGGCGGTCGCCGCGCTGTTGAAAGCCGCCGAGGCGCTCGGCGCCGATGACGAGAAGGTCAAGGCGCGCGCGCGCAGCTTCATCGAAAGCATCCGCTCGCGCTCCGGCGGCATCGGTGCGGTGGAAGACTTCATGCGCGAGTTCGGCCTGTCCACGCGCGAGGGTCTGGCACTGATGGTTCTGGCCGAAGCGCTCTTGCGCGTGCCCGATACGGAAACGCAGGACCGGCTGATCGAGGACAAGATCGGCGCTGGCGACTGGGCCAATCGCGAGCCCATCGTCGATCAGAAGATGATGGCGGCCTCCGCCTGGGCGCTCGGCCTGTCGGCCCGTATCATCCGCCCGCACGAAACGCCCTCGGGCATCGTGCAGTCTTTGGTGAAGCGCGTCGGCGCGCCGGCCGTGCGCACCGCCACCCGTCAGGCCATGCGCTTTCTCGGCCGGCAGTTCGTGCTTGGCGAGACGATCGAAGACGCGCTGGAGCGCGCGCGCGGCCTCGAGAAGAAGGGCTATCGCTACTCCTACGACATGCTGGGCGAGGGCGCGCGCACGAAGCGCGACGCCGAGCGCTATTTCAGATCCTACGCGGATGCGATCGAGGCGATCGGTCGCAAGGCCGGCAACAAGGCGCTGCCGGAGCGACCGGGCATCTCCGTCAAGCTTTCGGCGCTGCATCCGCGCTACCATCCGACCCATCGCGAGACGGTGCTGCGGGAACTGGTTCCGCTGGTGGTGGATCTCGCCAACCGCGCGCGTTCCTATGATCTGAACTTCACGATCGACGCCGAGGAAGCGGAGCGTCTGGAGCTTTCGGTCGATGTGATCGAGGCCGTGATCGCGCAGGTGAAGTTCGACGGCTGGATCGGCTTTGGTCTGGCGATCCAGGCCTATGGCAAGCGCGTGGTGCCGCTGATCCGCCATCTCGACGCCCTGGCCGAGAAGGCTGGCATCCGCATGATGGTGCGCCTCGTGAAGGGTGCCTATTGGGACACCGAGATCAAGCAGGCGCAGGAAAAGGGCTTGGCCGGCTTCCCGGTCTATACGGTGAAGCCCGCGACGGACCTGTCCTACCTTCAGGCGGCGAGCGAGTTGCTCCAACGCCGCGCGCGCCTCTACCCGCAGTTCGCCACCCACAACGCGCTGACCGTCGCCAATATTCTGGAGATGGCCGGGCCGGACCTGGATGGCTTCGAGTTCCAGCGCCTGCATGGCATGGGCGAGTCGCTCCACGAGGCGCTACGCGACGACACCAAGGGCAAGGTCTCCTGCCGCATCTACGCGCCGGTCGGCGGCTATAGCGACCTTCTCGCCTATCTCGTGCGCCGTCTTCTGGAAAACGGCGCCAACTCGTCCTTCGTCGCCAAGGTCGGCGATACCAAGGTGCCGGTGGACGAACTCCTGACCCATCCGCGCGACATGCTTCAGGCCGGTCGGACGACGCATGGCGGGGTCGTCAATCCGACCGAACTCTTCGGCCAGCGCAAGAACTCCAAGGGCACGGAGTTCGGCGACCGGTGGGCGCTGGCCGCGCTGGTGAAGGCGCGCGACGGCGCGAAGATTGCCGGCCTTGCCGCCGATCCGGCCAAGGGGTTGGCGACGCGCGAGCCGCTCGACATCCGCTCGCCTGTGGATGGGCGGGTGGTCGGCACCAGCCGCTTCCTCACCAAGGAAGGCGCGAGCGCGCTGATGGAGCGCGCCAAGGCGAGCGTGAGCGCGGCGGAAGCCGTACCGGCGACCCAGCGCGCGGCGCAGCTTCGCCGCATGGCCGATCTTCTGGAAGAGCGGGAAGGGGAGTTCCTGCAGCTTCTGACCCGCGAGGCCGGCAAGACGCTGGATGACGGGATTGCCGAAATCCGCGAAGCGGTCGATTTTTGCCGCTTCTATGCGGCGGAAGCCGAGCGGATGCTGGTGCAACCCGTCGCCCTGCCGGGGCCGACGGGCGAGGAGAACCGGCTGATCTACCGCTCGCGCGGCGTCGCCGTCTGCATCTCACCCTGGAACTTCCCGCTCGCGATCTTCCTGGGCCAGGTCGCGGCGGCGCTGGCCGGCGGCAATGTCGTGATCGCCAAGCCGGCCGAGCAGACACCGCTCATCGCCAAGCGCGCGGTCGATCTCTTGCACGAGGCCGGGTTCGGTGCGGATGTCGTCCACCTCGCGCCGGGCGATGGCGAAGCCGGGGCGGCGCTCGTCGCCCATCCCGCCACGGCGCTCGTCGCCTTCACCGGCTCCACCGACACGGCCTTTGCGATCAATCGTTCGCTTGCCGCGCGCAACGCTCCGATCGCGCCGCTGATCGCTGAAACGGGCGGCCTGAACGCCATGATCGTGGATGCGACCGCCCTGCCGGAACAGGTGGCGGACGATGTCGTGCGCTCGGCCTTCCGCTCGGCCGGCCAGCGCTGCTCGGCGCTGCGGCTTCTTTTCGTGCAAGCCGATGTCGCGGATCGGATGCTCGCCATAATCGAGGGCGCGGCGGCCGAGCTTCATGTCGGCGACCCCGCCCATCTCGAAACCGATGTTGGCCCGGTCATCGACGCGGCGCAGGCCGAGATGCTGACCGGGCATGTCGCCGAGATGCGTTCCAAGCAGAATGTCCGCTTCGAAGGCCAGCTTCCCGCCAGCCTGCCGGCGGCCGGCCACTACATAGCGCCGACCATCATCGAGCTTGACCGCGCCGAGGCGCTGACGCGCGAGATCTTCGGGCCGGTGCTTCATGTCGTCCGCTGGAAGGCGGGCGAGCTGGAGAAGGTCTGCGACGCGGTGGACGCGACGGGCTTCGGTCTGACGCTCGGCGTTCACTCGCGCATCGACGAGACGATCCGCTTCGTCAAGGAACGGCTGACGGTCGGCAATGTCTATGTGAACCGCAACATGATCGGCGCCATCGTCGGCTCGCAGCCCTTCGGCGGCTCGGGTCTGTCGGGCACCGGGCCGAAGGCCGGCGGACCGAACTATCTCGCCCGTTTCGTGCGCGAGCAGGTGATCTCCACCAACACGGCGGCAGCCGGCGGCAATGCCAGCCTGATCGCATCGGGCGGGGATTAAGCGCTCTAACGCTTGCGCCCGACGCCGCCCTTCGTATGGTGGCGCCGGGCCCGATGGGGCCTTCTGTTCCCGATTGGAGCCCTGATCCGTGGCCGAGCCCCTGTCCGACATCGCCATCGCCCGCGCCGCCCGCAAGAAGCCGATCGCCGAGATCGCCGCGCGGCTGGATATCCCCGATGAGGCACTGATCCCCTACGGCCGCGACAAGGCCAAGCTCGATGCGGACTTCCTGAAGGGTCTGGGAGACAGGCCTGACGGCAAGCTGATCCTCGTCACCGCCATCAACCCGACGCCGGCCGGCGAAGGCAAGACGACGACAACGGTGGGGCTGGGCGACGGGCTTAACCGCATCGGCAAGCGCGCGGCGATCTGCCTGCGCGAGCCCTCGCTGGGTCCGTGCTTCGGCCAGAAGGGCGGGGCGGCCGGCGGAGGCTATGCGCAGGTCGTTCCGATGGAGGACATCAACCTCCATTTCACCGGCGACTTCCACGCCATCACCACCGCGCATAATCTTCTGGCGGCCATGGTGGACAATCACCTCCACTGGGGCAATGCGCTGGGGCTCGATCCGCGCCGCATCGTCTGGCGCCGCGTGATGGACATGAACGACCGCGCCCTGCGCGATATGGTCCAGTCGCTGGGCGGACCAGCCAACGGCCTGCCGCGCGAGTCGGGCTTCGACATCACCGTTGCCTCCGAAATCATGGCCATCGTCTGCCTGGCGGCCGATCTCGATGATCTGCAGGTGCGGCTCGGGCGCATCGTCGTCGGCTATCGCCCCGACAAGTCGCGCGTCACCGCGCGCGATCTAAAAGCTGACGGAGCGATGGCGACGCTTCTGAAGGATGCGATGCTGCCGAACCTCGTGCAGACGATCGAGAACAATCCGGCCTTCGTCCATGGCGGCCCCTTCGCCAATATCGCCCATGGCTGCAATTCCGTGGTGGCGACGCGCGCGGCGCTGAAACTGGCCGATTACGTGGTGACGGAAGCGGGCTTCGGGGCCGATCTCGGGGCCGAGAAGTTCTTCGACATCAAGTGCCGGCAGGCGGGATTGAAGCCGGACGTCACGGTGATCGTCGCGACCGTGCGTGCGCTGAAGATGAATGGTGGCGTGGCGAAATCGGACCTCGGCACGGAGAATGTCGAGGCCGTCCGGCGCGGCTCTGCCAATCTCAAGCGCCATGTCGGCAACTGCATTTCCTTCGGCGTCCCGGCGATCGTCGCAATCAACCATTTCGGTACGGACACCGACGCAGAGATCGAGGCGGTGCGTGAGGCGGCGGCGGAAGCGGGCGTCGAGGCGGTTCTTTGCAAGCATTGGGCCCAAGGGTCCGCCGGCACGGCGGAGCTGGCCGAGAAGGTGGCGGCGCTCGCCGATTCCGGCCGCGCGCGCTTCAAGCCGATCTATTCCGACGCGATGAGCCTTCTCGGCAAGATCGAGACCGTGGTGAAGGACATCTATCACGGCGCGGCGGTGACGGCCGAGCCGGCCGTGCTCAAGGCGCTCGAAAGCTTCGAAGCCGATGGCTACGGCCATGTCCCGGTCTGCATGGCCAAGACGCAATATTCCTTCTCGACCGATCCCGCGCTGCTCGGCGCGCCGAGCGACCATATCGTGCATGTGCGCGAGGTGCGTCTGGCAGCGGGCGCCGGCTTCGTCGTCGCCATCTGCGGCGACATTCTCACCATGCCGGGCCTGCCGCGACAGCCGGCGGCCGAGCGCATCTTCTTGGACGCGGAAGGGCGGGTGGAAGGGCTCTTTTGAGTCCGTTTCCACCGCCGAATGAATTCGAGTTCATGACGCTTTTGTAACTGGCGGACAGAATGACGCAGGCGCAATCTTCTGAGCAGGCGCACGCCACCCAGCCAGCCTCCGACCGCCGGGCCAATTTGATCAGACCCGACCTTCGTGCCGCTTGGACATCTCGTGAGCGCCGATCGAGATCAAGGAGCGAAGTCCCATGCAGAAGTCTTTGTTCGCCACGCTTGCCTTCGTCGGTGCCATCGGCGCCGCTTCGGGCGCTATGGCCGCCACCGATGCACATCACATCAGGCAGAAGGCTGATGGCCCTGTCGTGCAGAAGGTCGCGACCCAGCCCCAGGTGATGACAGAAAAGCCCATCGACCATCCGACGCTGCTTCAGGTTTTCGGGGCGTCCGACGGCGTGTTTTACGACCCCGCGACCAACAACCCGCATACGCACGGCCTGCCGAATTTCTGATGCTGGTGGCCCAGAGGGCCGGGATACCGCCGTAGGATCGGGTTATGTTTCGAAAGCCGGCCTCACAGGTCGGCTTTCGCGCATCTCAAGGAGGCTTCATGGCCGATGATCTGATCTTCTACACCAACCCGATGTCGCGCGGCCGTATGGTCCGGTGGATGCTGGAGGAAGTGGGCGCGCCTTACGAGACGAGAATTCTTTCCTACGGTGCCGACATGAAGTCGGCGGAGTTTCTCACCGTCAATCCGATGGGCAAGGTGCCCGCCATTGTCCATGGCGGCGCAGTGGTCACGGAAGTCGCTGCGATCTGCGCCTATCTGGCCGAGACCTTTCCCGATGCGGGCCTTGAGGCGCGCTCGGCCAAAGAGCGCGCGTCTTATTACCGCTGGATGTTCTTCGCCGCCGGTCCTCTGGAGGCGGCCGTGACGAACCGCGTGCTCGGTGTCGTGGTGCCCGACGAGAAGCGCGGCTTCGTCGGCTACGGGTCCTATCAGTCCGTGCTGGACGCGCTGGAAGGCGCCGTCTCAGCATCGAGCTTCATAGCGGGTGACCGATTTACCGCCGCCGACGTCTATGTCGGCAGCCATCTCTCCTGGGGACTCCAGTTCGGATCGATCGAGCGGCGCGAAGCTTTCGAGGCGTATGTCGAGCGCGTCAAGGCACGCCCCGCGCTTCACCGTGCCACTGAGATCGATGACGCGCTTCTGGCGTCCACCAAGGGGTGAGAGCACTCCGTCCTCGTCCCGGCCGCGCACTTGCGAAGCACTGGCAAATAAGGGTTTGGGGCGAATTTTCGTTGCGGCGGATCGGTCTCTGGGCTAGGTCTCGGTCATGACGAACGCGCACGACAACAAGCAGTGGTGGCAGACCCGCACATAGGCGGCTGCGAACACGTGCGTCTGTTCGAACAACAAAGGCCGCCCCGGAACCCCGGCGGCCTTTTTGCTTGTTCAAGGGCCGCGAGGGCCGGTGCTTCTGGAAGGATTGGATGCGATGACCCTCGAAACCGCCAGCGACGGCGCGTTCAGATACGAGACCGAAGGCGGCGTCACCGTGACGCGCCGTCGGCGCGATGTGGACTATGCCGGCGCCATCGAGCCCTATGTGGACCGCCTCGATACGAGACGAGGCGCGGTTTTTTCCTCCAACTACGAATATCCCGGCCGCTACACCCGCTGGGACACGGCGATCGTCGATCCGCCGCTGGCCGTCACCTCGTCGGGCCGGCAGGTGCGCATCGAGGCGCTGAACCCGCGCGGCCGCGTGCTGCTCGGCTTCGTGGCGGCGGCGCTGGAGGGGCATGAGGATATCGCCGAGCGACAGGCGAGTGAAGCGCGGCTCGACCTGACGGTCGCCATGCCTTCGCGCGCCTTCACCGAGGAAGAGCGCTCACGTATGCCCACGGTCTTTTCCGTGCTGCGCGCCATCGTCGCTCTGTTCAAGTCGGATGCCGACAGCGATCTCGGCCTCTACGGCGCCTTCGGCTACGATCTGGCCTTCCAGTTCGATCCGGTGAAGGAAACGCTGGCGCGCAGCGACACCAGACGCGATCTCGTCCTTTATCTGCCGGACGAGATTCTAATGGTGGATCACTATTCCGCCCGCGCCTATGTCGAGTCCTACGAGTTCGAGAAGAACGGCCATTCCACCGAAGGGCTGGAAGGCGGGGGCGAGGATGCGCCCTTCGTGCCGTCCAACCAGAACCCGGAGCGCGGCGACCACAAGCCGGGCGAATACGCCTCGCTGGTGCGGCGCGCCAAGGACAAGTTCATGCGCGGCGATCTGTTCGAGGTCGTGCCGGGGCAGACCTTCTACGAGCGCGTCGAGAGTCGGCCTTCGGCCATCTCGCGCCGCCTCAAGGCGATCAATCCCTCGCCCTATTCCTTCTTCATCAATCTCGGTGCCAACGAATTCCTGATCGGGGCGAGCCCTGAAATGTTCGTGCGCGTTTCGGGCCGCCGCGTCGAAACCTGCCCGATCTCTGGCACGATCCGGCGCGGCGAAGATGCGATCTCGGATTCGGAACAGATCCTGAAGCTCCTGAACTCCAAGAAGGACGAGTCGGAACTGACCATGTGTTCCGACGTCGATCGCAACGACAAGAGCCGTGTCTGCGAGCCTGGCTCGGTGCGCGTCATCGGCCGTCGTCAGATCGAGATGTATTCGCGCCTCATCCATACGGTGGACCATATCGAGGGCCGTCTGCGCGAAGGCATGGACGCGATGGACGCCTTCATGAGCCACGCCTGGGCCGTTACGGTGACGGGTGCGCCCAAGCTCTGGGCCATGCGCTTCATTGAAGAGAACGAAAAGAGCGCGCGCGCCTGGTATGGCGGCGCGGTCGGCATGATGCATTTCAACGGCGACATGAACACCGGCCTGACGCTGCGCACCATCCGGCTGAATGGCGGGATCGCCGAAGTGCGCGCCGGCGCGACGCTTCTTTACGATTCCAACCCGGAAGAGGAAGAGGCCGAGACCGAGCTGAAAGCCTCCGCGCTTCTGGCGGCGATCCGCGAGGCCCGCGCACCGCAGGCCGCCACGCAGACGGGAGAGCGCCCCAAGGTCGGGGAGGGCGTGCGCATCCTTCTGGTCGATCACGAGGACAGTTTCGTCCACACGCTCGCCAACTATTTCCGCCAGACCGGCGCCGACGTCACCACCGTGCGCACGCCCGTTCCGGAGGAGATCTTCGACCGCGTGTCGCCCGATCTCGTGGTGCTGTCGCCCGGACCCGGCAAGCCGGATGATTTCGACTGCCGCAACACGATCGCCATGGCGCGTCAGCGTCAGGCGCCGATCTTCGGCGTCTGCCTCGGGCTTCAGGCACTGGCCGAGAGCTATGGCGGCACGCTGCGCACGCTGCACGTGCCGGTTCATGGCAAGCCCTCGCGCATTCGCGTCTCCACACCCGGAACGATCTTCGCCGGCCTGCCGTCGGAAGTGACGGTCGGGCGCTATCACTCGATTTTCGCCGATCCCGTGCGCCTGCCGCGCGAGTTCGAGGTGACGGCCGAGACGGAGGACGGCGTTGTCATGGCCTTCGAGCACAAGCACGAGCCGGTCGCGGCGGTGCAGTTCCACCCGGAAAGCATCATGAGTCTGGGCGGCGACGCCGGCATGAGAATGATCGAGAACGTCGTGGCCAAGCTGCCCCGGCGAACACGGACGAAGGTGGACTGAGCGATGAATGCAGCAACGATCACTATGAGCGACGACGAGGGCGGCCGTCTCGTCAAGCGAACCGCAGTCTATACCGTCGCGATCGCCTGCCTGGTCTTGGGGATCAAATATCTCGCCTATCTCGTCACGGGCTCCGTCGCGCTCTTTTCGGACGCGCTCGAATCGATCGTCAACGTCGTGGCCGGCCTCATCGCCCTTTGGGCGGTGACGGTCTCCTACAAGCCCGCCGATGCCGATCACCCGTTCGGGCATACGAAGGCGGAGTATTTCTCCGCCGTCGTGGAAGGCGTCCTCATCGTTCTGGCGTCGCTGCTCATTCTGCGGGAAGCGTGGTACGCCTATCTCGAGCCGCGTGCCATGGACGCGCCGCTTCTCGGCATGGCCATCAATGGCGTCGCCACCGCCATCAACGCGTTCTGGGCTTCGGTTCTGATCCGCAAGGGGCGCGAGCACCGCTCGCCGGCGCTCGATGCGGACGGACGCCATATCATGGCCGATGTGGTGACCTCGGTCGGTGTCCTGGCTGGTCTCGGTGTGGCTGAGGCGACGGGTTGGGTGATCCTCGATCCGCTGCTGGCCGCACTCGTCGCGCTCAACATCCTGCGCGAAGGCTGGAAGGTCGTCGCCGCCTCGCTCTCCGGCCTGATGGATCAGGCTTTGGACGGCCCGGATGATACGCGCGTACGCGAGATCATTTCCACCATGGCCGAGGGCGCGCTGGAAGTTCACGACGTGCGCACGCGTATCGCGGGGCGTGCCATCTTCATCGAGTTCCACATGGTGGTGCCGAGCGCCATGAGCGTCGGCGACGCGCATGTCATCTGCGACCGGATCGAGGACGCCGTGCAGGGCGAATTCCTGAACGCCCGCGTGCTCATTCATGTCGAGCCGGAGGCCGAGGCCAAACAGGTCGGCGTGCCTGTCCTCTAGGCAGGTTTGCGCATTCTCAGGCTAAGCGGTTGAGAGGGCGGCGAATTTCGCTGCCCTTTTATTTTGCGACTGCGAAGGCATTGGGCATTCCTTGCTGCAATGCAAGAGGGCGATCAATAGGAAGTGTGACTTACGTCACGAACGGACTGTTCGCTATTTGCTACTCGTAGGCGCGCACGGGATCGCCTATCTCTCACTCATCGAACGACGCGGGACAGTAAAATTTCAGATCGGGGCGTTAGCCGATCGATCCCCGCCAGTCGCTACGACTTTGATGAGGAATAAAATTATGAAGACTTTCACGTTTGCGTCCGCTGCCGTGCTCTCTCTTGTTGCGCTCACCAGTGTTTCGTCTGCCGCAGGACTGGTCCCCGGATCCGATTTCTACGAAGAGGTCCAAGCTGATCATGCAGCCAACACGGTGATCGTGGGTTCGGCCGCGGCCAAGGGTGCGCCGATCGCAACCTTCGAAACCCGTTCGTTCGGCTATCCGGCTGGCGTCAGCGCCAATGAGGGCATTGTCCCCGGCTCTCGCGGCGAGACCCATGCCGCCGAGGCTCGCGACATCAACGCTGTTGCCAAGGGTGTCTACAACCACGGTGTGACCCCGGCCGCGAGCGTCTCGCAGCTTCTGGTTCCGGGCTCCGACACCGACTTCTAATTCGGTCCGGCGTTGATCGCTGATGCCCAGCCCGGCTTTCGAGCCGGGCTTTTTTGTTTTCTCGGAAAGCTCGATCGCGAACGGGCAGGGGCCTTGTGTTTCGAGGCGAGCCGCGCGAGACTGGGCGCCATGAACCGGATCGAATCCCCTTTCGCCTCTCATGGCGTCGTCGCGGCAAAAGCCGCCACGGGATTCGCTCGACTTCTTTCGGCCCTTCTCGCGCTTACTGGCGATCGTCGGGCCCGTTAAGAAGAGGCGCCCGGCGATCGAGCCGGCGCTTTGCGCCTCCAGTCTCTTCGGCTTTACATCCACCCGAAACTTTGAAAGACGGCTTTACGCGCCCCTTGGCCGACCGTCTTCGCCGAACGAGCAAGGTTCTTCGATGTCCGCATCCTCTCCCGTCATGGCCAAGGCCTTCACCAAGTACCAGCCCTATCCGGCCGTCGATCTGACCGATCGCCAATGGCCTTCGCGTCGCATCGAGAAGGCGCCGATCTGGTGCTCGGTGGATTTGCGCGACGGCAATCAGGCCCTGGTCGACCCGATGGGTCACGACCGCAAGTCCCGCATGTTCGCGCTGTTGAAGGCGATGAACTTCAAGGAAATCGAGATCGGTTTCCCTTCGGCCTCGCAGACCGATTTCGACTTCGTGCGCTGGTGCGTGGAAGAGGGGGGCGTTGCCGACGACGTGTCCTTGCAGGTTCTCGTCCAGTGCCGGCCCGAGTTGATCACCCGCACCTTCGAAAGTCTGGAGGGCGCGCGCCAGCCGATCGTCCATTTCTATAATTCCACCAGTGAATTGCAGCGCCGCGTCGTGTTCGGCAAGGACCGCGCCGGCATTCGCCAGATCGCGGTGGACGCGGCGAAGATGATCACCGACATGGCGGCCAACGCCGGCGGAGGCTTCCGCTTCGAATATTCGCCGGAAAGCTTCACCGGCACCGAACTCGATTTCGCGCTGGAAATCTGCAACGCCGTCGCCGAAGTGGTGCAGCCGACACCCGAGAACCGGCTGATCCTGAACCTGCCGGCGACGGTCGAAATGTCCACGCCCAACATCCATGCCGACCAGATCGAATGGATGAGCCGCAATCTGGACAATCGCGACTGCATCCTCCTGTCGCTGCATCCTCATAACGACCGGGGCACGGCGATCGCCGCGACCGAACTCGGCCTCCTGGCAGGGGCGGACCGCGTCGAGGGAACCCTGTTCGGCAATGGCGAGCGCACGGGCAATGTGGATCTGGTGACCTTGGCGTTGAACATGTTCACGCAAGGCGTCGATCCCGAGCTGGATGTGTCCGACATCAACCGGATCAAGGACGTCTACGAATATTGCAACCAGCTCGCGATCCCCGAGCGCCATCCCTATGTGGGCGAGCTGGTCTATACCGCCTTCTCGGGCTCGCATCAGGACGCGATCAACAAGGGCATGAAGGCGCATAAGGTCGCCAACACGCCGGTTTGGGAAGTGCCGTATCTGCCGATCGACCCGCAGGATGTGGGCCGCTCCTATGAGGCGATCATCCGCATCAACTCGCAATCCGGCAAGGGCGGCATCGCCTATGTCCTGCAGGCCGATTACGGCTTGAACCTGCCGCGCAATCTTCAGATCGAGTTCCGCGAGGATATTCAGCGGATCACCGACGAAGAAGGCAAGGAACTGCCGGTCAAGCGCATCTATGACCGCTTCATCGAGCGCTATGTCGAGCAGCCGGGCGCGCGCCTGCGCTATGTCGAGCATTTCACCAAGGTGGAAGGCGATCGCAACAGCCGTCTCGTGGAGGCGACGATCATCGACAACGGGCAGGAGACGACGATCACGGGGCGTGGCACGGGCGCCATCGACGGGTTCATCAACGCACTGAACCGGCATTTGGGCTTGTCGCTGAGCGTCGCCGATTATTCCGAACATTCGCTCCAGCGAGGCTCGAATGCCAGCGCGATCGCCTATATGGAGGTCGAGCACGGAAACGGGCGCGTGTTCGGCGCGGGCATCGATCAGAATGCGACGACCGCATCGCTGAAGGCGATCGTCTCGGCGGCCAACCGAGCTTTGGAAGGCTGAGGGCGCGAACGCGCATCGGCATTCGGCTTCCGCTCGCGGTCAGGCTTCGCGAAAGCCTGCTCGATTAAGCACATGAGGTGGGCGGTGGCGAATCATGACGATCCGCCCACGCGACCAGTCGAGGGGGCAAGATGGCCGAGGCCAAGTCCGCTGTGGCGGCGACGAACGGGACGAAGAGATTGGCGGACGCTGTGCGTGCCGCCAAGATCGCCGCCGCTCAGCGCACCGACATCGTGGTGGACATTCGCGAGGCCGACCGCGCTCGACTGGAAATGTTTGCCGATGAACTGCAGCCGATCATGGATGCGGTTCCGCTGGATGACGATCTCTTCGATTTCACCTTGTCCAACGGCACCCATCCGCGCTTCTGGATCGACGCGACGGCTCATGTGGTGATGGGCCGGGATCGTCGGACCTATCGCTTCGTTCGCGAAACCCGCCTGGGCCGTGTGACACTGGTCGAATCGCCCGAGCTTCGCTTCGTGGTGGACCGCGTGACCGACTATATCGCCGAGCGAATCGTGGAGCGGGACAAGGCCTTGGCCGTGTTCGACGGGCTGGGGTCGCGATTGTCCGCGCCGGAGCGCCCGGTGCAGACGCTGACCGCGCCGATCACCCCCGCCCACGATGCTCCATTGCGCTTACCGCAGCGCCCCCGCTCCACCGATTTCGTGATCGCCCTGTCGTGGATGATGATCGGCATCGTGGTCGGCATCGGCGTTCTCCTGGCGATCATCGCGGCGCGCGGAACCCATTTGTTCTGAAGCACCGCCCGCCCCAAGCGGCCGCTTCGTGCGGCCTGCTTTCTCTTCCCATGTCATGCTTCGAGAGCCGCCCCCATCCGCTTGGGGCCGTTTTCATTTCCGGATGCGGGCTGCAAAAAGGGCGATGCCGCCGACCGCCAAGCCCCAGAAGGGCGCGCTGATGCCCAAGAATGCCGTGCCGGATGCGGTTGTCACGAAACACAGGATCGCCGCTTCTCGGTCCTGTGCCTGCGCGATCGTGCCGCTGAGGGCGTTGGTAAAGGCGCCGATCAAAGCTAGCCCGGCCATGGCCTGCACCAGAACCGGCGCCTGACCTGCGAAAACCGTCACCCAGCCCGCTGCCAAACCGAAGGCGATATAGGCGAGCCCCGATACCACACCCGCCCACCAGCGGCGCGCGCGATCCGGACCCGCTTCGTCGCCAGCGCAGATGGCGGCCGTGATGGCCGCCAGATTGACCGCATGGCCCCCGAAGGGCGCGCAAGCCAAACTGAAAAGACCCGTGACGGTGAACAAGGGGCCGGGATCGGGCGAGAAACCATTCACCTTCAGGACCGCAAGGCCCGGGATGTTCTGCGAGGCCATAGTGATCAGGAAGAGCGGCAGGCCGATGCCCATCATCGTCGCCAGAGACCAGTCCGGCGCGACAAAGACCGGTGCGGGCATGGCCGAGGCTTGGTCCATCGGCGCGGGATGCGTTGCGAGGATCAAGAGAACGGTCGCGACGGCTGCAGCGGGCACCGCCAGAATCCGGCTCCAACGCCCCACCAGAAACCAGACCGCCACGATGGCAAGACCTGCCAGCGGCATGGCCGCGACGGCTTTGACAGGCGCCAGACACAAGGGAAGCAGAATCCCGGCCAGCATGGCATTGGCAAGCGAGACGGGGATCGCGGACATCGCTCGTCCGATCGGCTTCACCAGACCGGACAGGGTGACGAGCGCTGCGGCCAGGATGAAGGCGCCGATTGCCGCCGCAAAACCGCCATGCGGCACGCCCGCTCCGGCCAGAAGCGCCGCGCCCGGCGTGGACCAGGCAATGGAAATCGGCATTTTCGTGCGCAGGGTGACGAGGATGCCGCACACCCCCATCGCCACCGATAACGCCAGGATGCCGGACGCGGCCTGTTCCTGCGTGGCTCCCACGCCGACAAGGCCCTGCAGCACCACCGAAAACGAACTGGCAAAGCCGACAAAGGCGGCGAGGAGGCCTGCCGAGATGGCGGGCAGGGGCGGAAGGCGCATGGCGAAGCTTTCGGCGGATCGTCGCGGAGGGCCTGTCGCCTTACGACCGATCCGAAAGCCGCCGCAAGCGGAATTCAACCGAAGGCTGGTCCCCTTCGGCTTCGACACTCAAGTGATGTCCAGGGTAAGTCGAACCAGCTTCTGCTTCCCGACGACCTCAGCAACAAGTGCCTAAAGAGCTGTTTCCGAATTCATTTCCGGCACCGGCACCGGCGCTCTCGCGTCCGCGCGCGGGCGCGGATCGACCGCCGTGCCGTCGGACAGGAGTTGTCGCTCGCGAATCCAGTCGATGCCCGAGCCGTCGATCCGCAAGCCCCGCTCGCGCTGCGTCAACGACCACTGGCCCGGCCCGCCTTCGATCTCGAACAGATTGTAGCGCGAGGGCGGTTTGGAGCTTCCCGCATTCTGGCTGGCGGAGGGTACGCCGACCACAGGCACTTTCTCGCCGCTTGGACCCGTCAGCCAATAGATCGTGTCGAGATGGGTGTGCCCGTGCAGGACGAGTTCCGCGCCCACATCGTGAATGACCTTGGAGAAGAACTGCTTGCCGATGAGGCGCTTCGACCAGGCCGCCGCGCCGGAGATCGGCGGATGGTGGATCATCACGACGCGGAACAGGCCGCGCTCCTTCGCTTCCGCCAAGAGCTTGGCCGTGCGCAGCGCCTGCCCGCGCTTGAAGGAACCGGTTGCGAAAAAGGGGGCGGTCGCCTCCGCGCTGGACGTACCGATGATCGCGACCGGGCCGCGAACGCGCAGATAAGGGAAGTGCTTGGCCTCGGCCCCTGGACGATGATCGCCCATCATATAGGGATGCCATTCCCGGTAGGCGCGCTT
Source organism: Aureimonas sp. N4 (assembly GCF_001463925.1). Taxonomy (NCBI): domain Bacteria; kingdom Pseudomonadati; phylum Pseudomonadota; class Alphaproteobacteria; order Hyphomicrobiales; family Aurantimonadaceae; genus Aureimonas; species Aureimonas sp. N4. The sequence goes on from NZ_BBWS01000021.1 coordinate 91,488, forward strand.
CAACGCGCCCGGTACATAGGCGTCATGATTGCCGGGGATGACGGACACCCAGTCCGGCTTTCCCATGTCTTCCAGCCAGAGGCGCGCGCCGATGATCTCCTGCTTGGAAGCAAGATTCACCAGATCGCCGGTGACGGCCACGTGGTCGGGATGCTGCGCCTTCATGTCGTTGACGAGGCGCAGCAGCGTGTCGCCGAACATCGCCCGCTTTCGATTGCGCTGCCAGTTGATGTAGCCTGTGATCCGCTTCGAGGCGAGTTCCCGATAGGAAAGCTCCGGCAGCGGGCCGAGGTGAATGTCGGAGAGATGGGCGAGTCGGAACATGGGGCAGCAAGTAGCCGATCGCACCGGAATGGGAAGGGGCGGCCCGTGAGGCAACGCGCGCAACGCTGGCTCGGATGGGCGCTGCGTCGCTGGGCGCTCCTGTCACGCCCCATGACGCTGGGCGTGCGGCTTCTCGCCTATGACGAAATGGGGCGCGTCTTTCTGGTGCGACACGCCTATCGCGATGGCTGGTATCTGCCCGGCGGTGCGGTGGACCCCGGCGAAACGGCGGTTGCCGCCGCGCGCCGTGAAGCCGAGGAGGAGGGTCATCTCCTCTGCGAGACCGAGCCCCGCCTCGTCGCCGTGTTCTACAACAGGCGGGAGGGGCGGGACCATGTCCTCCTGTATCGCTGCGATCGCGTCCGGCAGGCGAGGCCGCGTCGGCCGGATCGCGAGATCGCCGAAACCGGCTTCTTCGCGCCGGACGCCTTGCCGGAGGGTACGACGCCGGCCACGCACCGGCGCATCGATGAAGATCGCACGGGCATGCCGCGCCCCGAAGACTGGTAGCCCTCAGCCTGCCGGCAAGCGCTCCCGGTCATGTGGCTGAGTGAGGTCTTGCTTGGGGCCGAGCGGCACGATGCCTGTCGGATTGATGGTGCCGTGGCTCTCGTAATAGTGATGCTTGATGTGGTGGAAATCCACCGTCTCGGCGACGCCCGGCCACTGGTAGAGTTCCAGCATGTAATGGAACAGGTTCGGATAATCCGCGATCCGTTTCCGGTTGCATTTGAAATGCCCGACATAGACCGGGTCGAAGCGGATCAGCGTCGTAAACAAGCGCCAGTCCGCCTCGGTGATACGAGCGCCGGTCAGGTAGCGCTGCCGGCCGAGCCTCTCTTCCAGCTCGTCCAATGCGCCGAAGAGCTCATGAAATGCGTCTTCATAGGCGTCCTGCGTGGTGGCGAAACCGCATTTGTAGACGCCGTTGTTCACCTTGTCATAGACGAAGCCGTTCACCGCATCGATCTCCGCCTTCAGATCGACCGGACAGACATCGACACTGGCGTCACCGAACGCGTCGAAACTCGAATTGAACATGCGGAGGATTTCGGCCGATTCGTTGTTGACGATCGTACCCTCCTTCTTGTCCCAGAGGACCGGCACGGTGACACGACCCGTATAGGTCGGGTCGGCCTTCAGATAGACCTCGTAGAGCCGCTTCGCGCCGTTGACGCTATCGGGGATGGCGCCCTGCCGCTCGGAAAAGACCCAACCTTCCTCGGCCATGTGCCAGTCCACGACGGAGAGGGAGATGACGTCCTCCAGCTTCTTCAGCTTGCGCAGGATCAGCGTGCGATGGGCCCACGGGCAGGCGAGGGAAACGTAGAGGTGATAGCGCCCCGCCTCCGCGGGGACGGCGTCCTGCCCGTCCGGACCCGGCGCGCCGTCCGGCGTCACCCAACGGCGAAAGCTCGTGACCGTGCGTTGAAAGCGACCGCCGGTCGACTTCGTATCGTACCATTTGTCTTGCCATTGGCCATCGACCAGAAGTCCCATCGCGCGTCTCCTCCGCCATTCTCATCCTCGCGATGATACGCGAAGCGGACGACGCCTGTTCCGCGAAAGCTTGGGAACACTCCGTCACTCCCGGCATTTAATCGCAGCCTTGCGGCAAGCATGGATTTTGCCGAACCAAGGTGCTATGAGGCGCGGCCGGTCTGGCGACCGGGAACACCCGAAAGGTCCATGCCTTGCTGCGACGACGACGAGATGAAGCGGCCAAAGCCGCGATGATCGACGCCGCCACCTGACCCCTTCGAAGGTCCGGTTTCGGGCGGCTTGGTTTCCCACGCCGATCAGGACCTTTCCATGCTGTCCATTCTTCAAGATCTCGACCTCGTTTTCGAGGCGGAACAGTTCGCGCATGCGGACACGATCGAAGCCATCAATGCCGAAGCCTTCGGCCCCGGCCGGTTCACGCGCGCGGCGGAGCGGGTGCGCGAGGCGAGCGCGCACGATCGCACTCTGTCGCGGGTCGCCATGATCCGGGGCGAGGTGGTCGGCTCCGTGCGTCTGACGCCGGTGCGGATCGGAGACGCTCCCGTCCTGATGCTCGGACCCTTGGCCGTCCGTCCCGCCTTCAAGAAGCGGGGCATCGGCCGGATGCTTCTGTCGCTCAGCGCCGACGCGGCGCGCGAGGCGGGTGAGACAGCGATTTTCCTCGTGGGCGATCGCGCCTACTACACGCCACTTGGCTATGTACCGCTTCCGATCGGTTCGGTGATCATGCCGGGTCCGGTGGATCAGGCGCGGATCCTCGGTCTGGAACTCATTCCCGGCGCTCTTCACGGCGTATCGGGGGCCGTGCTGCCACGCCGCTGAAGCAGGCAGCGAGGATCACGAGAGAATGCTGAACCCGCCAGCGAGCGTGGAGCGCTGGCCGACATGCTCTGCATTCTCGGCGAGCCACCGCCCGGCTGCCTCTCGGCCGAGGTCACGCAGCGTCGTGAGTTCCGACCAGCGCGTGTCCAGTTTGCCTGCGCCGCTGCGCCGTGACATCTCGTCGTCCGCGGCGATCATATGCAGGCGCAGACCCGCGATACGGCGCAGAACGGGATTCTCCAGATCCTCGCCCTTCACCAGCCTCTGCATCTCGGTCAGCATCCGGAGATCCCGGATCAGCGAGGTGTTGAACGTAATTTCCTGCACCCGGTCCATGATGTCGCCCGGTGTTTCGGGCGTCCCCGAGCGGTGAAAGGGCGTGACCTGCACGATCAGAATATCGGTCGAGCCGTGATCGTCCGCGAAGAAGGGCGTCAACATCGGGTTACCGACATAGCCGCCGTCCCAGTAGGGCCGGCCGTCGATCTCGACCGCACGGAAAATATCTGGCAAGCAGGCAGAGGCGAGAAGCGCGTCGGCCGTCAGTTCCCGCCCCGAAAAGACGCGCACGTTCCCCGTTTCGACATCGGTGGCCGACACGAAGGTCGGCACGACACGCTCGCTTTGCAGAAGCGGGAAGTCGATGACTGCGTCCACCACCGAGCGCAACGCATTGTCGGAGGGCAGGCCGAGCGAATAGGGCGATACGAGCTGCCCGAACAGCTTCATCCGTTCGATCGTCTCATGCACCATGGACCGGCTGAACGGAAAGAAGGGGAGGCGGTTTTCGGCCGCGCCCAAGGGCGAGCGGCGCGAGACTTCCAGCCACAGCGCCTCCAGCCTGCGCCGCGCGCCCTCCGGCCCTTCGGCGAGCCCTGTGGCGAGCGCGGCGGCGTTCAATGCGCCGGCGCTAGTGCCGCTGATCGCCGCCGTCGGAAATCGACCGTCTTCCAACAGGCGATCGAGGACGCCCCAGGTGAAGGCACCATGGGCGCCACCACCTTGAAGGGCGAGACAGACTGACGTCATGGGGCAAGCCTCCGCTTCGATCCACCCTATGTGATCTCGGCGAGCGCTCTTCGCAATTGCGAAATCGAGAAAGGCTCTAGCGTCCCTCACGATACCAGGTGGCGGAGAGCGCCAGGAGCAGAACCGCCAGTCCCAGGAAGCCGGCAAACAGCGGCGTGCGATCGACCCCGCGCAGCACCGTCTCGTCCGTGGTGCGAAGGCCGATCCAGTCGCGTCCCGAGGCTTCGGCCCGCCCGGCCATGGGCACGATGCGCGGTACGCTGATGCCGCCCGTTTCTCCCGCCAGCCGCCTGACATCGCCGCGCGTCTCGGCCGCGATCGGTTGCAGCTTGGCCGTGGTCGAGATCGCCTCGCGATATTCGCGCGGGTTCACCGGTCCGATATTGGCGAGCGCGCGCAGGTCGCCACTGGCCACTTGATACAGGCCGAGTTCGCTGGCCTGAAGGCGACCCTGCCACTCTCCGTTGCCGCCGTCCGCGAGCGTCACCTGCAAGGCTTGGCCGGTCGGCGTGACGACGGTCGCCGGGCCGGGGTCGCCGCCGATCGTGTGGCGCGTGATTACGAGGTCGGAGCCGGTGCCCTCGGCGTCCAGCGCCTCTTCCTCCAGCTCCGGCTCCTTCATCAACCAATGCGCGAGGCGGCGAAACAGGGCGACATGGGGCCCGCCGCCCTCGTAGCCGCGCGACCAGAGCCAGCCTTGATCCGACAGGAGCAATGCGACGCGACCTTCGCCGGCCCGGTTGAGCACGAGAAGCGGCTTGTTGTCCGGGCCGGTCATGACGACCTCGCCCTTGGTCTCGCCGACATCGACGGTGCGGAACCAGGGGCTCCAGTTGGGAGGCGAGGCCTCCGAGCCCGGCAAGCCCCGCGTCACGGGATGCTTGCGACCCAGATCGGAAAGCGTGGGCCGGAAGGCGCGCAGATCGACTTCGCCCGTCGGGAGGGCCGGCAGGATGGAGGCCAGCGGCGAATTGGCGACCGAATCCGGCCCGGCATATTCCGGCCCGGAGGCGATCAGCATGGCGCCGCCCTTTTCCACATATTGCGCGATATAGTCGTAATAGAGCGTCGGCAGCACGCCGCGCCGCTGGTAGCGGTCGAAGATGATGAGGTCGAAATCCTCGATCTTCTCGACGAAGAGTTCGCGCGTCGGGAAGGCGATCAGCGACAATTCGTTGATCGGCGTTCCGTCCTGCTTTTCCGGCGGGCGCAGAATTGTGAAATGAACGAGATCAACGGCCGCGTCGGATTTCAGAAGATTGCGCCAGGTGCGCTCGCCCGCGTGCGGCTCGCCCGACACGAGCAGCACGCGCAGGTTCTCGCGAATGCCATCGATGATTGCGATAGCGCGATTGTTGACCGGGGTGATCTCCTGCGGATCGCGCGCGGCCGAGAGTTCCACGATGTTCTTGCCGGCGCGCGGCAGGGTGATCTCTACCGAGGTCAGCTCACCCGGCACCGCGCTCTGGCGCTGCACGAGATCGCCGTTCAGGAAGACCTGCACCTCGACGGGATTGCGCGAGGCGCGCGGGCCTTCCTCCACGACGCGGTAGGTGAGGGTCTGCGGCTGCGACACAAGCCCGAAGCGCGGCGCGGTGACGATATCGAGCCGGCGGTCGAACTCGTTCGGCCGCCCGGTGATGAGCGCATGGAGCGGCGCGTCGAAGCCGAGCGCGCCGGCATTGGGCGGAATGTCGTGGACCTGACCGTCCGTCACCATGATGGCGCCGCCGACACGGCCCGGCGACACGTCGCTCAAGGCCGAGCGCAGCGCGCCGAACAGCGCGGTCGAGACATCATTCGTGCCTTCCGAACGTGCATCGACCTCCCGCACCTCGAATTGTGGAAAGGCGGACAGGCGCTGGCGCAACTCGGCAACAGCCTCGTCCGTCTGCGCCGTGCGTTCGCCGATCGTCTGGCTCTGCGAGCGATCGACCACGAGCGCGACGACGCTTTTCAAGGGATCGCGCTGTTCGCGCAGAACGACGGGGTTCAGCAGCGCCAGAAGCAAGGCGCCAATAGCGCAAACGCGCAGGACCGAGCCGCGCAGGCCGGAAAAGACCAAAGCCGCCGCCAGAAACAGCGCGGGGATGCAGAGAAGGGCGAGCACCGTCCAAGAGAAAAACGGCGCGAAATCGATCGACCAGTTCATCTCACTGCCCCAGCCGTTCGAGAAGCGCGGGCACGTGAACCTGATCGGCCTTGTAGTTGCCGGTCAGCACATACATCACGATATTCACCCCCGCCCGGTAGGCATATTCGCGCTGGGCCGGGTCGGCGGAATCGGTCGGGCGCACGAAGAGACCGTTGTCGTCGATCGCCCATGCGCTGGCGAAATCATTGGACGTGATCATGATCGAAGATACGCCGTCTCCCGGGCTGGCAGGGCGGGCCTGCGCGTCCCCGCTGCGGTTCAGCGACTCGACCCAGAGATCGGAGCCGGTGTGCCTGCCCGGAAAATTGTCGAGAATATAGAAAGCTTTGGTCAAAACATGGTCGCGCGGGACTGGCTCCAGCGGCGGCACGTCGAGATCGGCCAGGATGTCGCGCAGCCGGCGCTGGCCCGGCGAAACATTGGTGCCGGAGAGATCGCCCGCCGCATCGCCTTCGACATCGAAGAGCACGGTGCCGCCCTGCTTCATATAGGCGTCCACCCGGCTGATCGCGGCCGGGCTGGGCATGGCCGCATCGGCGTGCACAGGCCAGTAAAGGATCGGATAGAAGGACAACTCGTCCTTCTCGAGATCCACCGCCATGGGTTCGCCGGGCTCCAGCGCGGTCTTCGAGGCGATGAATTGAGACAAGCCGGACAAGCCCTGCCGCGACAGCTGGTCGGTCGCGGCATCGCCGGTCTCGACATAGGCGAGATGCGTCGTCTCGGTCGCGGCGATGGCCTTCTGCGCGTCGACGCCGTCGAGTCCGCGCGTCGCCTCATCCGTGGCGCGGGCCTGCGCCTGTGCCGGGTGCGGAGGGTTGGCCAGGAGAAGCGCACTGACCAAAAGCAGCGGCAGCGCGGAGGAGGGCCGCTTGAGGCCCGCCATGCGGCGGCCAAGCCGCGCGAAGCCGCCGTTCAGCCACAGAAGCGCTAGGGCATCGAGCGTGAACAAAGCCAACGCGCCGGCAAAGAGCCACGGCGTCAGGTCGGTGGCATCTTCCGTGCCATAGGCGCGTGACACGAGAGGCGTGCCAAGGTCGAGTTCGGGAAGCGGGCGAAGCTCGGCGCCGGGGGCGAACAGGTTCAAGGCGCGATAGCCCTCCGATGTGCCGTAGAGACCGGGCGGATGGTCGATGGAGGGCGTGGGCTCCTCGCCGGGGCGAACCGTCAGCGGGCGCACGTCCGGCCCCGGCTGCACCAGCCGACCTTCGCCATTCAGAATGCGATAGGGCGGCAGAACCTGCGCCGCGCCTTCGCCGCCCGCCGCGCTCGTCCCGCGCGAAAGAAGGACGATGCGCCGAAGCATATTCACGAAGGCGCCCGAGATCGGCAGGTTCGACCATGTGGCTTCGGCGGTCGTGTGGACCAGCACGATGCTGCCC
>NZ_BBWS01000022.1:0-94582 GCF_001463925.1 Aureimonas sp. N4
GACCAGCACGATGCTGCCCCCGCCACGCCGGGCGGCCGTGATGAGCGGCGTTCCATCGGCCAGACTTGCCCAGGTGCGCGCGGGCAGATCGGCCGAGGGCTCAGCCAGGATCTGGCGTGACACGGTCACGTCGTCGGGAATGGCGATGCCCGCCAGAGGGCTTTCCGCCGGAATGGGCGCGAGCTTCTGCGGTTCGGACCAGGACAACGCGCCGCCGAGCTGCCGTTCGCCGCCGCGCAGGCGCACGGGAACGAGATCGTCCTCGGTCGTCGAGGCGGCGAGACGAGGGCCCGCAAAGCGCAGGAGAATGCCGCCCTTGTCGACGAACCCCGTCAGCGCCTCCCGCGCTGCCTGCGGCAGGACGCCGATATCGGCGAGCACGATGATCGACGGGTTCTGTTTCACCAGCGCCGGAACGGCGGTCGCAAGGTCGGCGCTCTCGGGTCGGATTAGATCGGCATAGGGCTCCAGCGCGCGCGTGATGTAGTAGAGCGGCGAAAGGAGGGGCTGCGCCAGATCGGCCGCTTCGCCGGACACGAGCCCGACCTTGCGCCGCTGAAAACTGTCATCCACCAGCCGTACGGAGGCCGCGTCCAGCGCGCCGTCGCGCTCGATCCGCGCAATGTCGTTGCGCAGTTCCACCGGCACCTCGAACCGCGCTTCGCCGGCCGTCGAGCCGGCGGCGAAGGCAAGCGGGGCGCGGCCGATCTCGCGCTCCTGCGCATCCAGCGCGCGCAGCGTGATCTCCGCCGGCGCGCTGGCTTGGTTGGTCGGTCGAACGCCCGAGACCTTCAGCGCCTCGGTGGCATTGTCGGCGGCCGTCAGAGCGAAGAGATCGTTGAGAACTGGGCGATAGACGAGCGATTGAACAGGACCGAGCGCGCGCAGCGCTTGTGTCGCCTCGGCCGTGCCGGCTCCATCGAGCCCATCGGTCAAGAGCGCGAGACTGATCCCGCTTTGCCCCGAAAGCACGCCGGCCAGACGCTTGGCAGCGGCCGCGCGATCAACCGAGATCGAACGCGGCTCGGCGGCTGCCAGCCGCTCCAAGGCTGTCGCCGCTTCCACCGGCGCGGGATCGTTGGCATTGCCGTCGGCCGTCAACACCAGCGAAACCGGACGACCGCTTTCGCCCGCTTCCCGGATCAGCGCTTCGGCCGCGCCGCGCCGCGCGGTCCAATCGCGCGCGCTTGCCCAGCCATTGTCGAGAAAGACAACCACCGGGCCGTTGCCCGTCAGCGCGCTTTCACGCGGGTTCAGGATCGGGGCGGCGAGCGCCAGAATGACGGCGGCGGTGAGAAGCAAGCGCAGAAGCGTCAGCCACCATGGGCTTTTCGAGGGCGTTTCCTCGCGCCTGACGACGCGCTCCAGAATGCGCAACGGCGGGAAGGTTTCCGTCTGCGGACGTGGGGGCGTCAGGCGCAGGAGCCACCAGATCAAGGGCAGCGCTAGAAGCCCGGCCAGAACCAGCGGCGCACCGAAGGACAGCGACAGTCCCCCCATCAGGCGCGTTGCCCGGCAGGCTGGAACTGGCCGCTCAGGCGGCCATGAAGGGCGAGCAGCGGCTCGGAGGCGAGGCGATCGGTCAAATGAAAGACGTGGCTCCAGCCGATATGGCGGCAATGGTCTGCAAGATGCGCCCGGCGGGCGTCGAACAGGGTGCGGTATTCCTCGCGCAGCGTTTCCGCCCGCCCGGCCGTGAGCTTGGCCCCGGTTTCGGGATCGCGGAACTCCGTGCGCCCGCTATAGGGGAAGGCGACTTCGGCGGGATCGGCGATCTGCACGAGATGCCCGCGCACGCCGCGCCGGGACAGATGGTCGATCCGCGCGATCAGCGCGTCCATCGGGTCGAGAAAGTCGCTGACGAGAACCAATTCGCTGAAACGCTTGAACCGGTCGCCGGAGGGAAAGCCGGACGCAGGCCGGCCCGTGGCGAGGGCGCCCGCGATCCGCTCGGCGGCGTTGCGCGCGGAGATCGGGTCGAGCACGTCGGGAAAGCCGATGCGCTCGCCCGAACGCGACAGCAACTCGGCCAGCGCCAGCACCAGAACCAGCGCGCGGCTTTCCTTCGACACGATCGCGCCTTGCGAGCGGTAGAGCATGGACGGCGAAGGGTCGGCCCAGAGCCAGACGGTCTGCGCCGCTTCCCATTCGCGGTCGCGAAGATAGACATTGTCGTCGCGCGCCGAACGCCGCCAATCGATCCGCGACACGGGCTCGCCATCCACGAAAGGGCGGAACTGCCAGAAATTCTCCCCCGCGCCGCGCCGCCGCCGTCCGTGCCACCCGCTTGTCACCGTGGCGACGACGCGCCGCGCCTCGACCAGAAGGTCGGGCAGCAGAGCGGCGCGCTGGCGCGCGCGCAAAAGCGCTTCGCCGCCGCGCGTGGTCTCGGTGATCTGACCGATCGCGACCATGGTGTCAGTTCAGCCCGCGCACGAGCGCCTTCACGACATCACGAACGCCGACGCCTTCGGCACGAGCCGCGAAGTTCAAGGCCATGCGGTGCTGGAGGATGGGTTCGGCCAGCGCCCGCACATCGTCGATCGAAGGGGCGAGACGCCCTTCATAAAGCGCGCGGGCGCGGACGCAGGTCATCAGAGATTGCGAGGCGCGCGGGCCGGGACCCCAAGCGATATGCGCGTCCGCCTCGGCCGAGCCATGGCCGGGGCGCGCGGAACGCACGAGCGACAGGATCGCGTCCACCACCGTGTCGGGCACCGGCATCCGGCGCACCAAGCCTTGGATTTCGCGCAGCCGCTCAGCCGTCATGACGGGGCTCGCGCGCTCTTCGGAAACGCCCGTCGTCGCCATGAGAATGCGCCGCTCGGCGTCGAGCGAGGGGTAGTGCACGTCGATCTGGCACAGGAACCGGTCGAGCTGCGCTTCGGGCAGGGGATAGGTGCCTTCCTGCTCCAGCGGGTTCTGCGTCGCCAGAACATGGAAAGGCGCCGGCAGATCGTGCCGCTCGCCCGCGACGGTCACGTGATATTCCTGCATGGCCTGAAGCAGGGCGGACTGCGTGCGCGGGCTGGCGCGGTTGATCTCATCAGCCATCAGAAGCTGCGCGAAGACCGGGCCGCGCACGAAGCGGAAGGAGCGACGGCCCGTCTCGTCCTGATCCATGACTTCGGTGCCGACGATGTCGGAGGGCATGAGGTCGGGCGTGAACTGCACGCGGCGCGCGTCGAGCCCGAGCACGGTTCCGAGCGTTTCCACGAGCTTGGTCTTGGCGAGACCCGGCACGCCCACCAGCAGCGCATGGCCGCCCGCCAGGATCGCCGTCAGCGTCTGCTCCACCACGCTTTCCTGGCCGAAGATCACGCGGCCCACGGCTTCGCGCGCACGCGCGATGTCGGCCAGAGCCGCCTCGGCCTGCTCGACCATGGCTTGCGGGTCGAGAGCGGCGCTGTCCGGTGCGAGGATCGTCATGATGGCGGGAGTCCTTTTTCGCTCGTCACCCGGGCCTGAGTGCCGCTCCTTATAGAAAAGGAGTGGCGCGATGGTGCGTTGGCAAGCGCCGGGCGCGCAACTATTTCGTGACGATGAAGCCCGACCAAAATAAGACCGGTGCCAGCGAAGTGATGGGCCGGATGGCCCGCGTTCCGTCGCGGCATAGGACAGGGGACAGCATGTCGCAAGCAACCGAGATCAGCCTGGAGGCCTTGGCGTCTCGCGCCGAGCGGGCCGGGCAGGGCGCGCCGCCCGTGGAACTCTGGAATCCGCCCGATTGCGGCGCGATGGATTTGCGCATCGATCGCGAAGGCCATTGGATTCACGAGGGTCAACCCATTCATCGCGAAGCTTTGGTTCGCTTGTTTTCGACCATCCTGCGGCGCGAACCCGATGGGCGCTTTTGTCTCGTCACGCCGGTCGAAAAGCTGGGGATCACGGTCGAGGACGCGCCTTTTCTCGCGGTGGAAATGAGTGCGGGAATGCGCGACGGCGTGCCGATCCTGAGCTTTCGCACCAATGTGGGCGATCTCGTGGAAGCCGGGCCGGAGCATCCCTTGCGCTTTGCCGCAGATGCGGAGGGTTTTCGCCCCTATCTCCTCGTGCGCGGCGGTCTCGAAGCGCGGCTGACGCGCCCGCTCGCCTATGACCTCGCCGGCCTTGCCGAGGAGCGGGACGGGCGGCTCGGCATCCGATCGGGCGGGAGCTTCTTCGACTTGCCGGATGCGAGCGACCATGCGTGAGACCCTGACCGACTGGAGCGCCGAGGATGTGCGCCGCCGTGTCTTGGCGCGTGGCGCGAGCGATCTGGAGCATGACAGCGGCGACCACATTCTCAATCCCGATCTGGAGCAATTGGTGGAGCGAGCGGCCGCGCGCGAGGCGGCCGTCCTCGTGCCGATCGTGGATCGGCCCGAAGGGGCGAGCGTGATCCTCACCACGCGCGCCACCGGGCTTCGCAAACATTCCGGCCAGATCGCCTTTCCCGGCGGATCGGTGGACCCGGAGGACAAAAGCGTCGAGGCGGCGGCGCTGCGCGAGGCGCGCGAGGAAATCGCGCTGGAAGAGCGCTTCGTCGAAACGCTCGGTCGTCTGCCGCGCTATCGCACCACGACGGGGTTTCGCATCACCCCAATCGTCGCCATTGTGCGTCCCGGCTTTTCCCTGCGCCCGGAGCCCAGCGAAGTCGCGGATATTTTCGAGGTACCGCTCGCCTTTCTGATGAACGAGGCCAACCATCGGCGTGACAGCCGGGAATGGGGTGGGCATACCAGATCCTTCTATTCGATATCCTTCGGGGATCGGCTCATCTGGGGCATAACGGCGGGCATTCTGCGCACGCTCTACGAAAGACTGTACAGATCATGACACGCATCGACGCCGATTGGCTTCGCGACGAGACCCTGCAACGCCTCCTGGCCTGTCTGTCGGTGGAGGGCGATGAAGCACGGGTCGTTGGCGGCGCGGTGCGCAACCATCTGATGGGCCGTGCGATCACCGATATCGACATCGCCACCACCAGCGAACCGGCAGAGACCGTGCGCCGCGTCGAGGCCGCCGGCTTCAAACCGGTGCCGACCGGAATCGAGCACGGGACGGTGACGGCCGTGATGAACGGCCGCCCCTTCGAGGTGACGACGCTGCGCCAGGATGTCGAAACCGATGGACGCCACGCCAAGGTGCGCTTCGGCAAGGACTGGCGCGCCGATGCCGAGCGACGCGACTTCACGATGAACGCGCTTTATGCGCGTGCCGACGGTGAAGTGGTGGATCTCGTCGGCGGTGTCGCCGATATCGAAACGAGGACGCTGCGCTTCATCGGCGAGGCGGCGCAGCGTATCGAGGAGGATTATCTGCGCATCCTGCGCTTCTTCCGCTTCTTCGCCTGGTATGGCGAGGGGCGGCCGGACGCGGACGGCCTTCGCGCCGCGACACGGCTGAAGGATGGGCTGGACCAGCTCTCGGCCGAGCGCGTCTGGGCGGAACTCCGCAAGCTTTTCGCAGCGCCCGATCCCGGCCGTGCGCTGCTCTGGATGCGCCAGACCGGCGTTCTCACCCGCGTGCTGCCGGAAAGCGAGAAATGGGGCATCGACGCCATGCCGTCGTTGGGCGAGACCGAGCGCGCGCTCGGCTGGGACCCCGACGCGCTGCGCCGGCTGGAGGCGATCGTGCCGCCGGACCCGGAGCGCATGGCCGCGCTCGCCAAGCGGCTCCGCCTATCGAATGTGGACCGCGACCGGCTGACGGCCTGGGCGCTGACGGATGAGCCCAAGGAGGACGAGTCGGATGGCGCGTTCCGCGTCAGGCTTCTCTTTGGGAACCGAGGCGCGATCGTGGACCGGCTTCGGCTGAAGCTCGCCGTGCTGCGCGGCAAGGCGGGGAGCGACGCAGCGGCGCTTCAGGCGTTGGCGCGTCTCTCGACCCGGCTTCACGAGGCTGAGCGCTTTGCGCCGCCGGAGTTTCCGGTCTCGGGTCACGATCTGTCGCTGCAGGGCATCGCGCCCGGTCCGGACATGGGCCGCCAGCTGGAGGCGCTGAAGCGGCGTTGGGCGGAAAGCGGTTTCACCTTGAAGCGTGAGGCGCTGCTGGCGATGACGGATAGCGACCGGTCGTAAGACACGAAAAAGCGGGCCGCATGCGGCCCGCCCCATGACGTCGGACAGGATGGTCAGTGCGCGGTTTCGTGCGTGCCGTCGCGGAACGCGTCCATCATGCGCGGGGTGATCTGCGGCACGCCAAGCTGTTTGGCTTGTTCGACGGCGCGGCGAATGACTTCAGCCTGCGAATCCGCCCGGATTACGCGGCTGCAGCCTGGAATGACACCGGAACAATTGAGTTCGAACATGGATAGCCTCCCTAATCGCGAATGATCAGGCGGGACCGGCGGAAGGGTCGCGCGTGATGATCGTCAATACGGTTTCTGGAGTCGGGTGATGCACACGCTCTCTCCAAAGCCGTACGCACTACCCACGGTTATGTGGGATAAGGTATGTTAACATTTAGAAAAGACTTGTGAAGGGTCAGCCTCACCAAAGCTCGGGGCTTTTTCAGAATTTTTTGTTGTAGGGCTCCAAGTGTGCCCCTGTAAAATCCAATCATCAGACAAGTTCAGACGTAAACGTTTGTTGTCATTCCAAGCAAATCCCACGAAACAGGGGATTAGGGCCACTTCACCAACGGTGGCAGCGAGGAGAGAATGGAGTTCACGTTGCCACCCGTCCGCAGGCCGAACAGCGTCCCGCGGTCATAAAGCAGGTTGTACTCGACATAGCGCCCGCGCCGCACTAGCTGCTCGTCGCGGTCGGCCTCGGTATAGGGCTTGACGACGTTCTGCCGAATGAGATGCGGATAGATCACGAGGAAGGCCTTGCCCACATCCTTGGTGAAGGCGAAATCCGCATCCCAACCACCCTTTTCGTCGGGCGAATGCAGCCAATCGTAGAAAATACCGCCGACGCCGCGCGCTTCATTGCGATGGGGCAGAAAGAAATACTCGTCGCACCATTCCTTGAAGCGAGTGTGATCGGCGACATCTGAATGCCGGTCGCAGACGAATTTCAGCGCCTTGTGGAAAGCCTGGGTGTCCGGGTCTTCGGCCGTGCGCCGCCGATCGAGCGTCGGCGTCAGGTCCGCTCCGCCACCGAACCACTGGCTCGTGGTGACGACCATGCGCGTGTTCATGTGAACGGCCGGCACATTGGGATTGCGCATATGGGCGATCAGCGAAATGCCGGAGGCCCAGAAGCTGCGATCGCCCGAAGCGCCGGGGATCTGCTTGGAGAAATCTTCCGACAATTCGCCGAAGACGGTCGAGGTGTGGACGCCGACCTTTTCGAACACGCGGCCATGCATCATCGACATGACACCGCCGCCGCCATCATTGTCCCGGCTCCAGGGCGTGCGCTCGAAGCGTCCGGCCGAAAGGCCGGTTTCCTCGCCGAACTCGTCTTCGAGCTGTTCGAAGCTCTGGCAGATTCGATCGCGAAGCGCCTCGAACCAGACTTTCGCCATGTCCTTCTTTTCGTCGATCCCTGCGGGAAGGCCTTGGGGCAGTTCGGGACGATCCATCCTGCTGGTCTTTCCTATGCCTCAGCGGGCTCAGCCCCCGCGAATCTCGTTTCGGCCTAGCAGCAAGTTTCCGCGCGGAAAAGCCGGGACAAGCCCTGTCATGAAGAGCGTTCGAGTTTTACACAGGGGCTGTCGCACAAAGGCAGCAACGGACTCGCCAATTCGCTCGCCGTCACCATATGGTAGGCAAGGATATACTGGGATCGAGACCGGCCTTGACCTTGCAGACCTATCCCAAGCCACCGCTCGACGGGCTCCGGCGTCAGTTGCGCCGCGAGCGCTCGCCGCGTGGCGGCTCGGCGGTCGATCCGTTTCTGCGCGAAACCTACACGCTGCCGCGCGACGAAGCACGCTGCAAGGCGCGCGAATGGTTTGATCGGTTTCCCAAGGCCGCCTATTGGACGCAGGTCGAAAGCTGGCGTCTCCTGCCGGGGGACCGGGTGGAATTCACCATGCGACGCCTGCCGACCGCGGACTGACGCTTACGAGACGCGAAGCTGCCGCATCGCTTCGCCAACCACCATGGCGGCGCTGACGGCAAGGTTCAGCGAGCGCGCGCCGGGCTGCATCGGAATGACGGCTCTGATATCGGCGAGATCGTGCACCCGATCCGGCACGCCTGCGCTTTCTCGCCCGAAGAGCAGCACGTCGTCGAGGCCGAAGGCGACGTCGCGGTAATCCGTCGCGCCGCGCGTGGTCATCAGCACCATCCGTCGCCCGGCCTGGCGCCGAGCCCGCTCGAACGCGTCAAAATCCATATGCCGCACCAGCCGCGCCATCTCGAGATAATCCATGCCCGCGCGCTTGAGGTTGCGATCCGATAGATCGAAGCCGGCCGGCTCAATCACCTCCACATCGATCCCGAGGCAGGCGCCGAGGCGCAGCAAGGTTCCGGTGTTGCCGGCGATGTCGGGCTGATAAAGAGCAAGGGATAGGGGCATTCTGGCTCCGTCGTCCTATGGTCCGGCGTGGCATCGCAGCCCGACCTTGAGTTTTGTCATGAAAGCGCGACGAGCCTGCCTATATGAGCCTCTTCGTCCTGTCCCGTCCCTTTCGCGAGGGGAGGGCGAGCGTATGGCAGCATCGGATCGGTCTCATGTTTTCCTATTTCGAACGCCTCGTGGACGCCTTTCCCTCGGAGCGGACCAGTCCGCCGTCGAGCCTGTTCGGCTTCATCTGGCACTATGCCCGGCCGGTCTGGCCGCTGCTGCTGCTTTATGCCATCGGCACGGCGCTGGTTTCGGCCATTGAAGTCTCGCTCTTCGGTTTCCTCGGGCAGATCGTGGACTGGCTGTCCTCCACGCCGCGCGAGACCTTTCTTCAGAGCGAGGGCTGGCGGCTGGCGCTGATTGGCGCGGTCGTTCTTCTGGCGCTGCCGCTTTTGACCTTCGCGTCCTCGCTCATTTCGTTTCAGGCGATCTTCGCCAATTTCCCGATGCGCTTTCGCTGGAGCGTCCACAACTGGCTGCTCAACCAGTCGCTCGGCTTCTTTCAGGATGAGTTCGCCGGCCGCATTTCCACCAAGCTGATGCAGACCGCGCTGGCCGTGCGCGAAACGGTGATGAAGTCGATCGGCGTGATGCTCTACGTCACGGTCTATTTCAGCGGCATCCTCTTCATGATCGCGGCGGCGGACTGGCGGCTCGTGCTCCCCTTTGTCGCTTGGCTCTTCTTCTATGTCCTGCTGCTGCGCTACTTCATCCCGCGCCTGATGCGCGTGGCCTCGGAACAGGCCGGCGCGCGCGCGGCGATGACGGGCCGCGTCGTGGACGCCTATTCCAATATCGGCACGGTTAAGCTTTTCGCCCATACGGAGCGCGAGGCGGTGCACGCCCGGCGCTCGATGGAGGAGTTCCTTCACACGGTTCATGGGCAGGCGCGGCTCATCAACCTCTTCTTTTCGACGCTCTATTTCCTCAACTCGCTGCTTCTTTTCTCGGTCGGCGCGGTCGGCATCGCGCTCTGGATCGACAATCTCCTGACGGTCGGCGCGATCGCGGTCGGTATCGGCCTCGTCCTGCGTCTCAACGGCATGAGCCAATGGATCATGTGGGAGGTCTCGGAACTCTTCGAGAATATCGGCACGATCCGCGACGGCATCGCGACCTTCACCCAGCCGATCGCGCTGATCGATGCGCCGAAAGCTCAGCCGTTGAACGTCTCGAAGGGCGAGGTCCGCTTCGAGGCTGTCGGCTTCTCCTATGGTTCGGCCGTGTCGCACCGTGCGGCCGGACCGGTGCTGCGCGACTTCTCGCTGACCATCCGCCCCGGCGAGAAGATCGGTCTGGTCGGACGTTCGGGCGCGGGTAAGTCCACGCTTCTGAACTTGCTCCTACGCTTCTACGACGTAGAGAGCGGGCGCATCCTGATCGACGGCCAGGACATTTCTCAGGTCACGCAGAATTCGCTGCGGTCGCAGATCGGCGTCGTCACGCAGGACACCTCGCTTCTCCATCGCACGATCGGCGAGAATATCCTCTACGGCCGACCGGACGCCTCGTCGGATGATCTCAGCCGTGCCATCGATCGCGCCGAAGCGTCGCAATTCATCGCGGCGCTGGCCGACAGCGAAGGCCGGCGGGGCCTCGACGCGGAAGTTGGCGAGCGCGGCGTCAAGCTGTCGGGCGGGCAGCGCCAGCGCATTGCGATTGCCCGCGTCATGCTGAAGGACGCGCCGATCCTGCTTCTGGACGAGGCGACCTCGGCGCTGGATTCCGAAGTGGAAGCGGCGATCGCGGAAAATCTCTATCGCTTGATGGAGGGCAAGACCGTCATCGCCGTCGCCCACCGCCTGTCCACCATCGCCGCGCTCGATCGTCTCGTCGTGCTCGACAAGGGGCAAATCGTGGAGGAAGGGTCCCATGCCGAGCTTCTGGAGCGTGGCGGCCTCTATGCGTCGCTCTGGCGCCGGCAGGTCGGCGGATTCCTCGACGCAGGCGATGACGATACGGACGCCCGGCCCGGCCGCATCGGCGCCAAGCGAGCCGCCGAATGATGGAGCGTTTGCTGGAGCGCTTCGAGCGCGTGATCGACCCCTATGACGACGAAGGCGGGAAGAGCGAGGGCGCGCGGCGCGTCGGGACGCTGCGGCCGCTCCCTTCAAGCACCAACGCTTTCATCTGGCATTTCGCCCGCGAGGCCAAAGGCCCCTTCATCGCGTTGCTTATCACGGGCGGCCTGACGGGCGGTGTCGATGCCTTGCTCTATGCGGCCGTTGGCTGGGTGGTGGACGCGCTCGGCTCGTCCTCACCGGCGACGCTTCTGGCCGACCATTGGGCGCTGCTCGCGGGATTGGCCTTTCTGACGCTGGTCCTGCGCACGGTGATTCTCTTCGCGGCGGCCGTTCTGGAACAGCAGATCGTCACGCCCTCGCTCTACAATCGCATTCGCTGGCAGGCCTATCGCCGGCTGATGGACCAGTCCTACACCTTCTTCCAGAACGATTTCGCCGGGCGCATCTCGCAGAAGGTTCAACAGGTCGGCGAGGCCACGGGCGATTTCATCGTGACCACGCTCCAGACCTTCTGGAGTTTCATCACCTTCGCCATTCTCGCGGTCGCGATTCTGGGCGCCATGGATGTCTGGATGGGCGCGGTGCTGGCGGTCTGGTCGCTCGGCTATGGCTGGATCGTGTTCCACCTTCTGCCGCGCCTGCGCAAGGCGGGGCGCGAAACCGCCGATGCGCGCTCGGTCATGTCCGGCCGCATCGTCGATAGTTTCACCAACATCCTGGCCGTGAAACTCTTCGACACGTCGCGCCGGCAAGATGCCTTCGTGCTCGACGGGTTCCGCCGCTTCGTGGAAGCCGTTCGCGCCATGACGCGGGCGGTAACGGCCGTGCGCACGGCGGTGGCCATTCTGAATGGCGCGATGATGACGGCCATCGGCGCCATCGTCGTCCATTCCTGGACGGTCGGCGGCGCCTCCGCCGGCGATGTCGCGACCGCTCTCGGGCTTGTCCTGCGGCTCAATCAGATGAGCGGCTGGATGATGTTCAACATCAACGGCCTCGTGCGCAATTACGGCACGATCCAGGATGCCGTCGCCACGGTGTCGCTCCAGCCGAAACTGACCGACAAACCCGACGCGCCGGACCTTCGCCCTTCGGGCGGCGCGGTGGAGTTTCGCGATGTCACCTTTCATTACGGCAAGGGCGGCGGCGTCATCCAGGGGTTCAACCTTTCGATCCGTCCCGGCGAGAAGGTCGGGCTCGTCGGGCGCTCGGGGGCGGGCAAGACCACACTCGTCAACCTCCTGCTGCGGCTCTATGACGTGGAGGGCGGGCGCATTCTCGTGGACGGCCAGACGATATCCGATGTTGCGCAGGCGTCGCTGCGCGGGGCGATCGGCGTCGTCACACAGGACACGTCCCTGTTCCACCGCTCGATTCGCGACAACATCGCCTATGGCCGCCCGGACGCCAGCGAGGCCGAGATCGAGGCTGCGGCCCGGCGCGCCGACGCGCTGGATTTCATCCAGACCGTGCGCGATCCCAGCGGGCGCAACGGCATGGACGCCTATGTCGGCGAGCGCGGCGTCAAGCTGTCCGGTGGCCAGCGCCAGCGTATCGCGATCGCCCGCGTGTTTCTAAAGGACGCGCCGATCCTCGTTCTGGACGAGGCGACCTCGGCGCTGGATTCGGAGGTCGAGGCCGCCATTCAGGACAATCTCGCAGCGATGATGGAGGGAAAGACGGTGATCGCCATCGCCCATCGCCTTTCCACCATCGCCAGTCTCGACCGCCTCGTGGTGATCGATGCCGGGCGAATCGTGGAAGAAGGCACGCATTCCGAGCTGATCCGCAGGGGCGGATTGTATGCGTCGCTCTGGCGCCGGCAGTCCGGCGGGTTCCTCGGCGAGGAAGCGGCGGAATAAAAGCTTTCCCGGGTCGCGACAGAGTGGCTTGTGTTGCCGTCACAGTCTGGACAAGTTCCAAACCGCCGCATAAAAATTTGGCGCAAAACGGGTCTGCGGACCCGAGTTTGCCGGAATGGCTTATGGGGGGCTTTCCGGCTCTGAAACTCGGCTCCAGGGTTCAAACCCTCGGGTCTTCAAGGAGGGGGAGGGGCCCGTGAGCGTCGACCATAGCAGCAGCGAACCCACTCGACGGGATTTTCTCTTCATTGCCACAGGGGCAGCGGGCGCCGTGGGAGCGGTGGCGGCGGTCTGGCCGTTTATCGATCAGATGAATCCCGATGCCGCCGCGCTGGCCTTGGCGCAGGTGGATGTGGACGTGACGCAGGTGGCCGAAGGGCAGTCGATCACCGCCAAGTGGCGCGGCAAGCCGATCTTCATTCGCCAGCGCACGACGAAGGAGATCGATGAGGCCAAGGGCGTTCCGCTCGCCGATCTGAAGGATCCGATCGCGCGCAACGCCAATATTCCGCCCGATGCGCCGGCGACCGATCCCAACCGCGCGGCGATCGGTCAGGAGAAGTGGCTGGTGATGATCGGCGTCTGCACACATCTCGGCTGCGTGCCGAACGGGCAGTCGGGCGATTTCGACGGTTGGTTCTGCCCCTGCCATGGGTCGCATTACGACACGGCGGGCCGCATTCGTAAGGGCCCGGCCCCGGAGAATATGGCTATCCCGCTTTACCAGTTCACGACACCCACCAAGATTCGTATCGGCTAAGGGAGAGAGAACCGATCATGAGCGGTCATTCGTCCTATGTGCCGTCGAGCGGCGTGATGCGCTGGCTCGATGCGCGCCTCCCGCTGCCGCGGCTTCTCTATGATTCCTTCGTGGCCTTCCCGGTGCCGCGCAACCTGAACTACGCCTATACGTTCGGCGGCATCCTGGCGCTGTTCCTCGGCCTTCAGATTCTGACCGGCGTCGTGCTGGCCATGCATTACGCCGCCAATTCCGCCATCGCATTCCAGTCCGTCGAGAGCATCATGCGCGACGTCAACTGGGGCTGGCTCCTGCGCTATATGCATGCCAATGGCGCGTCTTTCTTCTTCATCGCCGTTTATCTGCATATCTTCCGTGGTCTCTATTACGGCTCCTACAAGGCCCCGCGCGAAGTCCTCTGGATTCTCGGCGTCATCATCTTCCTTCTCATGATGGCGACCGCCTTCATGGGCTACGTTCTCCCCTGGGGCCAGATGTCCTTCTGGGGCGCCACGGTGATCACCGGCTTCTTCACGGCCTTTCCGGGCGTCGGCCACGCGATCCAAACGCTGCTTCTGGGCGGCTTCGCGGTCGATAACGCGACGCTGAACCGATTCTTCGCGCTGCATTACCTTCTGCCCTTCATGATCGCGGGCCTCGTGATCCTGCATATCTGGGCGCTGCATGTAACCGGGCAGACCAACCCGACCGGCGTCGAAATCAAGTCGTCCAAGGACACAGTGCCCTTCACGCCTCATGCGACCATCAAGGACGGTCTCGCGATGGTCGTGTTCCTCGCGGTGTTCTGCTACTTCGTCTTCTATATGCCGAACTATCTGGGCCATCCGGACAACTACATTCCGGCCAACCCGATGCAGACGCCGGCCCATATCGTGCCGGAATGGTACTTTCTGCCGTTCTATGCGATGCTGCGCGCCATCACCTTCAATATCGGCCCGATCGACTCCAAGCTCGGCGGCGTTCTGGTGATGTTCGCCTCGATCATCATCCTTCTCTTCCTGCCCTGGCTGGACACGAGCCGCGTGAAGTCGACGAACTACCGGCCTATCTATAAGATCTTTTTCTGGATCTTCGCGGTGAACGCCGTGATCCTGGGCTGGCTCGGGTCGCGTCCGGCAGAGGGCATCTATCCGACGCTCGCGCTGATCGGCACGATCTACTATTTCTCGCACTTCCTGATCGTTCTCCCGGTTCTCGGGCTGATCGAGAAGCCGCACAAGCTGCCGAACTCGATCACCGAAGCCGTTCTCGCCAAGCATGGCGGCGGCCGTTCCGTGCCTGCGGGCGCGACGGCGACACCGGAAACCAAAGGCTGATGGCGCGGGAGAGTTCGAACATGAAGAGACGTCTGTCAGCGCTCCTCGCAGCTCTGCTGCTGACCGCCAGCATGCCGATCGTCAGTCTGGCGCAGGAGCCTGCTCCCGCTGCCGAAGCGGGCAAGGCGCCGGGTGCCGCTCCCGAATCCGGGCGCGGTGCGGAGGCGGCCGAGGCAGGTTCGGCAGGTGCCGAACACGCAACCCCGCATTATCCCCTCAAGAAACCCCCGCATATGAGCTGGAGTTTCGCGGGTCCGCTCGGCCATTGGGATCTCGGTCAGCTTCAGCGTGGCCTCAAGATCTACAAGGAGGTCTGCTCGGCCTGCCATTCCATGAACCTTGTGTCGTTCCGCAACCTCACGGCGTTGGGGTATTCGGATGCGCAGATCCGCGCGCTGGCTGCCGAGTATCAAGTTACGGACCCGGCACCGAACGCGCAGGGCGAAATGTTCCAGCGGCCGGGCATTCCCGCCGACCGCTTGCCGGCGCCTTTCCCCAACCCTGAAGCGGCGGCAGCGGCGCTGGGCGGTGCTCATCCACCCGACCTGTCGCTGATCGCCAAGGCGCGCGCTGTCGAACGTGGCTTCCCCTATTTCGTCTTCGACATCTTCACCCAATATGCCGAAGGGGGGCCGGACTACATCCATGGCCTTCTGACCGGTTATGGGCAAACGCCTCCGGAACACACCACCATCGCGCCCGGCACGCATTACAACCCGTACTTCATCTCGGGTCCCGCCCTCGCCATGGCGCAGCCGCTGACGGACGGGCAGGTTACTTTCGACGACGGCGCGCCGCAGACGGTCGATCAATATGCCCGCGACGTCGCGGCCTTCCTGATGTGGGCCGCCGAGCCCCATCTCGTAGCCCGTAAGGCGACCGGTTTCGTGGTCATGATCTTCCTGATCGGTTTCGCGGTGATGTTGTATCTTGTCAAAAAGCGGATCTGGGCTGCAACGCCGCACTGATCCTGCCGCAGAGGCATTTCGAAGAAGGGGGCGTCTTTGCCCCCTTTTTTATTGGGCATCCGCAACGGAAGGTGCTCGTCTCTACCCTTCGTTTACCGATCTTCTGCAAACTGACGATCGTTCGTTCGGAGGGTTTTGATGCGCCGCCCCAATGCGCTCCAATTGTTCCGTGCGGGGATGCTGGCGTTGGTTCTGGCATCGACCGCGCTCGGAGCCATGACTCTGACCGGGGCTTTCGAGCAGAGGGCACGCGCGAACGCGAGTCTGGAGGAACTGGCCACCTTCTCCCTTGCCTTCGATGCGGCCGTGGCGATCGCCGAAGAGCGACGACCTCTGGAAACCGCGTTGTCGATCACGCGTAATACGGATGGTCTTGCGACAGATCTCATCGCGACGTCGAGGGCGCATTCAGACGCTGCGCTGCTCCGTTTCGAACACCGAGCGAAGGCGACTGGGCTCGACCAGCAGCTCAACTTCAATTTTCTGCGGATGCGTTTGAAAGCCGAGCGCGCGCGGGTGGACTCGCTCTTGTCTATGCCGCTGACGGCACGGCCGGTCGGACTTCAGGTCTCGATCGTTCGGGGCATGTCGTCCATCTCCGAAACGATCGCGCCAATGATCGTCGCTGTGTGCCGGCGCGTCGAAAAGGCCGATCCCAACCTCGGCGGCAAGGTCGGGGTGGTCTGGCTGCTTGCATCGATGTACGAGTCGGCGCTGAGGCTCCCTTCAGAAGTGGTGCCCTATCTTGCGACCGGCGCGATCCTGTCCACCGATGCGCAGATGCAGGCGCAGCGCATCACGCAGCGCATTCGCTCGCTCTGGGACGTTGGTGAGCCCCAGTTGGGATTTTCTCGCGATGAAGCCGATATCGGCCAGCTCATTGCCCGAATTCAGGGAGACTATCTCAATCGCGGGCTGCCGTATCTGACGAGACAGGTCGAGTTGAACTCCTACAGGGTTTGGAAGGCCACGCCCTCCGCCGCCCAAATTCTTGAAGTCTATCAGGGCACGGCCGACTCGATCGCCGAACTTCGTGACGTCTACCTCGCCAAAATGGTCGAGAAGGCGAAGGCGCACGACCAAGAGGCGCTTGTCCGCATGATCATGAGTTTTGCGATGACGCTCCTGATCCTCCTCGGCCTGCCGCTTCTGGTCTGGAGCGCGCTCCGGCAGATCCTGCGCCCGCTTCTCGACTTTCGCGATCAGATTCTCGCGGTGAGCGAGCGGCGCGAGGTCGAGACGAAACCCTATACGGGGTCCGTGCCCCAGGTGCAGAGCCTGTTTCAAGCGCTCCAAACCCTGCGGGAACGCGAGCGGGAGAGGATCGTGGCCGATACGCAGCGCGCCGCCTTGTCCGAGCGCCTCCGGCTCCTATCGGTGACGGACGAGCTGACGGGACTTTTGAACCGCCGGGGCTTCGATGCGGCGCGTCAGAGCGGGCCTCCATCTCATTTGGCACAGAGCACGAAACTCGCCCTCGTGACCTTGGATATCGACCATTTCAAAGCGGTCAACGACACGTTCGGCCACAAGAGCGGGGATCTCGTGCTCCAAGCCATCTCGCGCGTTCTGGACACGGAAGTCGGTCTGAACGGTTTGGTCGGACGCTATGGGGGAGAAGAGTTCGTGGTGCTTCTCTGGCACGGCGAACTGTTCGAAACGCAGATGCTGACCGAACGCCTGCGCGCCCGTATCGAGGCGACGGATGTGGCGATCGGCGACGGGCTGAAGCCCATTCGCGTGACCGCCAGCTTCGGAATCGCCTTCTCCACGCGCGACGAATTGGACTGGAACAGCCTCCATCAATATTCGGACGAGGCCCTCTATGCCGCTAAACAAGCTGGCCGAAACCGCGTGCGGATCACCAACCGCATCGTTTCGACTTGGTCGGACCGAGCGCCGAGAACATCGACCATCAATCCGCTGAATGCCAAGCGGCGGTCCGGTGGGTGATCGTCAGTCGGTCCGAAGATAAACGCGAGCCCGCATCTCGAAGACGAGTTTTCCGGCCTCGTCGTGAGCTTCGATCCGGGTGGTCACGATGCCCCAGCCCGGCCTGCGGGAGGCCGAGCGCTTGTCGAGTATCGTCTGGAAATAGGTGAGCGTTTCCCCTGCCTGAACGGGGCGGTGCCAGATCATATCAGAGACGCCGGGGGAGGGGCCGAACACCGACGCCTCGCCGACTGCGGCTTGGCGTCGATGGAACTCGACATTCAAGCGCATGAAGGCCGCGCAGATATGCAGTGGCGATACGGTGGGAGGACGAGTCAGCGGATCGAACTCGGCTGAGAAGGCTGCGACCTCCGCACCGTCGAACCGAGCACGCCCGAGATCATCGACACGCCCGATATCCATGGCCTCGAACGCGCTCATCCGGCGCTTTCGGCCCCGGCGGCCTTCAGCATCACGGCGTAGTCGCAGGTCAGCAGCGTCTCGCCCGTACTCTGTTCCCGCAGCGTGTTGCGCATCCGGCAGATGCCGAGATCGGGCCGCGTGGAAGAGCGGCGAGCCTCCAGCACTTGCGCTTCGCCGACCAGAATATATCCGGGGCGCACGGGCCGGATCCATTTGAGTTCTGAAATGCCCGGCGAGCCCTGCGAGGTACTGTCCAGGAGGAAACTGTCGCACATCATGCGCATCATCATCGCCGCGCTATGCCAGCCCGACGCGGACAGGCCGCCGAGAAGCGAACGGGCGGCGACTTCCTCGTCGAGATGAAAGGGTTGGGGATCGAAGGCTTCGGCGAAAGCGAGCACCGCCTCGCGCTCCACAGGGTAGGGGCCGAGCGCAAATATCGTGCCGGGCGTGAAGTCTTCGTAATGGCGCACTTTGGCGGCCTCCCCATCCATGATGCAGCAGGATCTCCCTCCCTGCCGCTCGGCACTTTCTTATCATGTGTTGCGAGCGGCGGTCGCCATGTCTCTTTGACGTTCAGTTTACACTCCCGACCCAGCACCGGTCGGCCGACCCCGAACACAAAAGGCCGCACCAAACGGCGCGGCCTTCTTAAAAAAGTGGGACAGGTCACAGCGAGCCTAGGGCCACCGAGTTGTCGAACGCCAAGGCGATGCTGCCTCGGTCGGAAACGCTACGGGAGCAGACCGGCCCCGATTAGACGTTGAACTTGAACATCATGATGTCGCCGTCCTGCACGACATATTCCTTGCCTTCGTCGCGGGCTTTGCCGGCTTCCTTGGCGGCCACTTCTCCGCCCAGCGTCACGAAGTCGTCGTAGCCGATCGTCTGGGCGCGAATGAAGCCCTTCTCGAAGTCGGTATGGATCACGCCGGCCGCTGCTGGCGCTTTCGCGCCGCGCTTCACCGTCCAGGCGCGCGTCTCCTTTGGCCCCACCGTGAAATAGGTGATGAGGTCGAGAAGCGCGTAGCCTTCGGAAATCAGGCGGTCGAGGCCGGGCTCCGTCAGGCCCATGGCCTCCAGATATTCGCTGACCTCGTCTTCGCCGAGCTGGGCGATCTCCGCCTCGATCGCGGCCGAGATCACCACGGCGCGCGCGCCCTGCTTCTTCGCCATCTCATCCACGGCGCGACTATATTCGTTGCCGGTCGCCGCATCCGCTTCCGCCACGTTGCAGACATAGAGAACGGGCTTGGAGGTCAGAAGGTTGAGGTTGCGCAACTCGCGCCTTTCCTCGGCATCGAAGCTCGCCAGGAGAACGCGCGCCGGCTCGCCGTTCTGAAGGCGCGCGAGCACGGCCTCCATGATCGGCACCTGCGCCATGGCTTCCTTGTCCTTGCCCTGCGCCTTCTTGCGCACGCCGACGATGCGGCGCTCCAGGCTTTCGAGGTCCGACAGCATCAGCTCGGTCTCGACCGTCTCCGCGTCGGCCACCGGATTGATGCGGCCCTCGACATGCGTGATGTCGTCGTCTTCGAAGCAGCGCAGTACGTGGACGATGGCGTCCACCTCGCGGATATTGGCGAGGAACTGATTGCCGAGCCCTTCGCCCTTCGATGCGCCGCGCACGAGGCCGGCGATATCGACGAAGGTGATGCGGGTCGGAATGATCTGTGCGGACTTGCCGATCTTGGCGATGGCGCTCATGCGCTTGTCGGGCACGCCGACATCGCCCGTGTTCGGCTCGATCGTGCAGAACGGATAATTGGCCGCCTGCGCGGCGGCGGTCTTGGTCAAGGCGTTGAAGAGGGTCGATTTGCCGACGTTCGGAAGACCCACGATGCCGCAGCGAAAGCCCATGCTCACTCCTGGATAAGGGCGCATTCAGCGCCCATCGCCGCGCCGCGAGGGCGGGCATTTGCGTTACGAAACTGTCAGTCCCCGCCGAAGAGCTTCTTCAACATGCCCGCCATCGGGCCGCTCGCGGGGAGGCTGGGCTTGCCGCCTTGGCGGGCCTGCCGGATATGGCTCTGGCCTTTGACGGGGACTGCGGGCTTGACGGGTGCAGCGCCCTTCGCGCCGGCCGGCTCCTGCGACCCACCCGTCGCCAAGGCGAGCTTGTTCATGAAAACCGCATCCTCGCCCTTGGCGAGAGCGCCGACGTGGCGCGCGATGTCGGAGAGAAGCGGCTCCAGCCATTCGCGGTCGACTTTGGCGAAGTCACCGAGCACATGCGGATTGACCCGCTCCTTCGAGCCGGGATGGCCGATGCCGAGACGCGCGCGGCGATACTCCTTGCCGAGAAGCGCGTCGATCGAGCGAAGGCCGTTATGACCGCCATGTCCGCCACCGAGCTTCACGCGCACCTTGCCGGGCGGCAGGTCCAGCTCGTCGTGGAACACCACGATCTCGGCGGGCGCGATCTTGTAGAAGCTGGCGGCGGCCTGCACGGAGCGTCCGCTGTCATTCATGAAGGTGAGGGGCTTGAGCAGGATGACCTTCCGGCCGTCGATCATGCCTTCCGCGATCTCACCGTGAAACTTCTTGGTCCAGGGGCCGAAGGAGAAGGCTCTCGCGATCTCGTCCACCGCCATGAAACCGATATTGTGCCGGTTTCCCTCGTATTGCGGGCCAGGATTGCCCAATCCGACCATCAACAGCATAGTGCGGGATCCCTCGCGCCTTGACTTTGCGCGTTCAAGCGGACGGCGCGGGCGAGAAGTGTCCCGCCCGCGCCGTATGGCAAGCCGAAACGGCTTACTTCTCTTCGGTGTCTTCCGCTTCGCCGGCTTCGGCTTCGTCCGCTTCTTCGCTCATCGGAGGAACGATCGTGGCGATCACGAAGTCTTCGTCGGTGGAGAGCGAAACGCCCTTGGGCAGCTTGAGATCCGACGCATGGAGCGCGTCACCCATGTCGAGCTTCGACGCGTCGAGCGTGAAGCCTTCCGGGATCGCCTCGGCCGGGCAGTGCACTTCGATGTCGTGATGGACGACGTTCAGCGTGCCGTTCTTGGCCTTGATGCCCGGCGCCGCGTCTTCGTTCTCGAAATGGACGGGGATGCGGACCGTGACCAGCGTGCGGTCGGAAACGCGCAGGTAGTCGACGTGGGTCAGCGTGTCCTTGACGACGTCGAGTTGGTAGTCCTTCGGCAGCACCTTGATCTGCTTGCCACCGACGTCGATCGTGATGACCGTCGTCAGGAAGCCGCCAGCGTGCAGCTTGAGGAAGGTCTCCTTGTAGGGGACCGCGATGGGGAGGGCGTCCTGCTTGTCGCCATAGATGACGGCAGGAACCATGTTGTTCCGGCGCAGATACCTGGCGGCCCCCTTGCCGACCTTCTCGCGCAGCTCGGCCTTGACCGTGTAGCTCTCGCTCATGATGAGTTCCTTTGGTTTGTTCAGAGGTTGTCGAGGCGGTATCCGCCATTGCGGACCGAAACGACGAAAAGCGGCCGTGGCAGGCCGCTTTTCGTCCGCGCTGCCTCCAAGGGTGTCCGCGCGGACGCCGTGCCTATAGCGCGGGGCGGCCGGTTTCGCAAGAACGGGGCGTCTTGCGAGGGAGGAGGCGCGCGGCTACGCTTCTCGTCTCAATCTCTTCGGCCTCGCTTTCCATGACTCATCTCACCACGATCGGCTTCGACGCGGACGATACGCTCTGGCAGAACGAGACGTTCTTCCGGCTGACCGAGGAGCGCTTCGCCGCTCTGCTGGCCGAGCACGGCGATCTGCCGAGCATTCGCGCCCGATTGCTGGAGACCGAAAAGCGCAATCTCCAATTCTATGGTTTCGGCATCAAGGGTTTCACCCTTTCGATGATCGAGACCGCTCTGGAGTTGACCGACAACGACGCCCCTGCGAGACTTGTTCGCGACATTCTGACTTTCGGGCGCGAGATGGCGCGCCACCCCGTGGAGCCCCTCGCAGAGGCTGCGGAGACGCTGGAGCGTCTGGCCGGGCGGTATCGGCTCGTTCTGATCACCAAGGGCGACCTGTTCGACCAGGAGCGAAAGCTGGCAGCGTCGGGGCTCGGCGAGCTTTTCCAAGCCGTCGAGATCGTGTCCGACAAAAACGAGGCGACCTATGCCAAGGTCTTCGCCCGGCATGGCGATGGCCCGGCGCGCGCCATGATGGTCGGCAATTCACTGCGCTCGGATGTTCTGCCCGCGCTCGCGGCGGGCGCTTGGGGCGTTCACGTGCCCCATGAGCTGACCTGGGAATACGAACATGCCGAAGCGCCGCTGGAGGCGCCCCGCTTTCGGCGGATCGAGGGGCTGGCCGATCTGCCCGCCCTCATCGAAACAATTGAGGGCTGACGGTTTTCAGCCCTCCCTCAGGCCTTCGCGCGATGCCGAAGCTGTGTCGCTTCGGCGGCGAGACGTCAGTCGAAGAGCGAGGAGACGGACTGTTCCGTCGTGGTGCGCGAGATGGCCTCGCCGAGCAGGGTTGCGATCGTGACGACGCGGATGTTGCGGGCTTCGCGGATCGCCTTGGTGGGCTCGATCGAGTCCGTGATCACGAGTTCCTCGATGCTGGACGCCGCGATGCGGGCCACCGCGCCGCCCGAGAGAACGCCATGCGTGATATAGGCACGGACGCCCTTGGCGCCGGCCGCCATCAAGGCGTCGGCCGCGTTGCAGAGCGTGCCGCCGGAATCGATGATGTCGTCGATCAGGATGCAGTGACGCCCCTTCACGTCACCGATGATGTTCATGACCTCGGACTCGCCGGGCTTCTCGCGGCGCTTGTCCACAATGGCGAGCGGCGCGTCGAGGCGCTTGGCCAGCGCCCGGGCGCGCACGACGCCGCCGACATCGGGCGACACGACCATCACATGGTCCGTCTCCAGATGTTCCTTGATGTCGCGCGCCAGCAGCGGCACGGCGAAGAGATTGTCGGTCGGGATGTCGAAGAAGCCCTGGATCTGCCCGGCATGGAGATCCATCGTCATGACGCGGTCGGCACCGGCTTCGGTGATCAGATTGGCCACGAGCTTGGCCGAGATCGGGGTGCGCCCGCCCGCCTTTCGGTCCTGCCGTGCGTAGCCGAAATAGGGCAGAACCGCCGTGATGCGACGCGCCGAGGCCCGGCGCAGCGCGTCGATCATGATGAGCAATTCCATCAGGTGATCGTTGGCGGGGTAGGACGTGGACTGAATGACGAAACAGTCCTCGCCACGCACGTTTTCCTGAATTTCGACGAAGATTTCCTGGTCGGCGAAGCGCTTGACGGATGCGAGGCCGAGAGGCAGCTCCAGATACTTGCCGATGGACTCGGCGAGGCTGCGATTGGAGTTGCCCACAAATAATTTCATCGTGTCCCGCACCCGTTCATGAGGGGTCGCTTCGAGCCGCAGGGCGCGGTCGATGGCGGCAGGAACGCCGCCTGTATAAGGGCGCTCTTAGCAAGATCATGGAAAGATTCAAGCTTCGAGCACGCAAAAGAAAAGCCTATGGCAAACGCCTCGAAATCCAAGGTTCTGACGCTTACGCCGTGAAGGCGAGGTCCAGCGGGAGGCGAGACAGGGTCTCGGGCGCGCCGTCGGTCGTCAGATAGGTCTGCCCGAGCGACATGGCCGTTCCGCTGTCCGGCTCCATGATGATCATATGGGCGAACAGCGTCATGCCCGGCCGGATGGGCTCGGCATTGCCGGCGACGAACATCTGCGGCTCCATCCAGGAGGGCGCGAAGCGCGCGCCGACAGAGTAGCCGCAGGCCAATAGCCGGTGACGCACGAGATCGTGCTCTTCCATGACGCGGGCGTGAGCGTCGAACACATCCCCGAAACTCTGGCCGGGCCGCATCGCCTCTTCCACGGCGCTGAGGCCTTCCCGTGCTGCGGTCCACAATTCCTCATGCCGGATCAGCGGACGGCCGACGATCACGGTGCGCATCGCGGGCGCATGGTAATGGGCCCGAACGCCCGACCATTCCACGGTCAACTGGTCCTGCGCACCGAGCGTGCGGCGACCAGAGCGATAGCGGCACAGAAGCGCATCCTCGCCCGAGCCGAGAACGAAGGGATTGGCGGGATAGTCGCCGCCGGCACGGAGAATGGAGCCTTGCAGCGCATGGAGCAGGGCGGATTCGTCCGCGCCCTCGCGCACCAGCGGCAGCATCTCTTCGAACGCGTCGTCGCCCATGCGCGCGGCGTCGCGGATCAGAGCAATCTCGGCGTCGCTCTTGATCAGGCGCAGGGCAGGCACGAGGTCCGACGCCTCGGTCAGCGTGCCGAAGGAGGCGAGTTTTTCCTCGACCAGGCGGCCATTCGCGGCGGTCAGGCCATGGGTCGCCCATTCGACGCCGATCCGCGCGCCGAGCAGGCCCATATCGTCCATGATATCGCGAAGCTCGATCGCCGGGTTCGCGCCGCCGCGATCGCGCCAGAGCACGATCGTCTCGATATTGGAGGTCTGACGCGCCTGCCGCAGATCGGCGGAGCGCGTGAGAAGGCGCATCTCGCCATCGGCCTTCACGACGAGGCACTGAAAGAAGCAGAAGCCGAAGGTGTCATAGCCTGTCAGCCAATACATCGAGTCCTGTGCGAACAAGAGCAGCGCGTCGAGCTTGCGCTCCGCCATCTCGGCCTGGAGGCGGGCGCGGCGGTTTGCGAATTCGTCAGGCGAAAAATGCAGCATGGATCTCGCTCAAGGGCTGAGGGAGCGGGTCAGGCGAGGGTGATGGCCGAGAGCTGGCGACCATAGTCCGGCTCGCCGCGATGGGTGGTGCGGCGAAACGAGAAGAAGCGGTTCTCGTCGGCATAGGTGCAGGCACCGACGAAGGACGCTTGCGCGCCAAGGTGCGTCAGCCGCGCGACGATATATCCGGGGAGATCGAACTGGCGCTTGTCTGCCGTTCGGCCCGGCGCGAAGAAGCGCTCGCTGGCAGGGTCTTCTTCCAGGAAGGGAGCCATCATCGAGGCGTCGACCTCGTAGTTCGGCTGCGTGATGGTCGGTCCCAACACGGCGATGATCCGATCGCGCCGCGCGCCGAGCCCTTCCATCGCCTCCAGCGTGCGATCCAGAACACCGCCGAGAGCACCGCGCCAGCCCGCATGGGCCGCCCCGATCACGCCGGCTTCCGCGTCCGCGAAAAGCACAGGCCCACAGTCAGCCGTCACGACCCCAATCGGTAATCCGGCGACATTCGTTACCACGGCGTCGGCCTTCGGCCGCTCGGTGCCGAACGGTTCCGTCACGACTGCCACATCGGGCGAATGAACCTGCCAGGGCGTCGCGATCACGCCATCGGCCAAGCCCAGAAACGCGGCGGCTTTCTGGCGATTCTCCTGCACGGCGTCAGGATCGTCGTTCGAGCCGACCCCGACATTCAAGCCGCGATAGATGCCCTTGGAGACGCCGCCCGAGCGTGTGAAGAAGGCATGATGGACTTGGCAGCGCGAGAACGCGTCCGCCTGAAGAACGTCGTCGGGCCGCAGGGCGGCTGAGGAGGTGGTGCGACCGGACATGTCGGAGATGGTGGGCGAGGGGGACGTGGGAGTCAATCAAACTCTCCTCAAATGCGAAAAGGAGGGAGGGAGAGGGGGGCGCTGGAGAGCGCCGCGACCTTGAACAGATCGCCCATATCACCCGGCCCGTTGCCCGCCAGCCGATGCACGGCCGCCGTCAATTCGCGCTGCCCTGCCTCGTCCATGGTGGACCCCAGCGCGCCCGCGCGCTCCAAAAGGCCGAGCGCCAGAAGAAAGGCCCCTTGCGTCATCGCGCCCACATGGGCAACCCCAAGCGCAGATCCAAGCGCCAGCACACGCTCGAAATCCACATGGCTGGTGATGTCGGCTTCGCCCACCGCCTCCAACGAGGAAGCGAAGCGGTGGCGGCGCAAAGCCTGAAGCGTATCGCCGAAACCAGTCGCGACGTGGCCGTAATCGATCAGCAGCGCCGCGCCGTTTTGGCTCGCGATATGCCCGGCGAGGGTGCCGATAAAGCCGTCGCGTTCGGGCGAAAACTCGAACACTGCGCCTTCTTCGGGCCGCCCGAGGGCGGCTAGCGACGCGGGCACGGCCCGCAGCGCTGCGCCGTCACACACGACCAAAGCGCCATCCGCCAAACCGATTTCCCGCTCGCGCCATGCGCCATCTGTAAAACGGAGCTGACGAATGGCGATCGCATCCAGAAGCTCGTTCCCGACGAGAAGCAGCGGCAGGCGATCCAGCTCTTGGATCCGGCGATGCCGCGCGATCGGCAGGTCGAAGCGCGACACACGCTCGATCTGCAGCGCGGCCAGACGATCGCTGGTTTCCACGATCCGCACCCGCGCCGCCCGCAGCATATCGGGGTCGATCTGGCGGATGCTGCGCAGCATGTCGTGAAGCAGCGTTCCGCGCCCCGGTCCGACCTCGCAGAGCACGAAGGGCGAGGGGCGTCCGAGTTCCCGCCATGCGGCAACGAGCCATGCGCCGATCAATTCGCCGAACATCTGGCTGACCTCGGGCGCGGTCACAAAATCGCCGCCCGCGCCGAACGGGTCGCGCGTCGCGTAATAGCCATGCTCGCGGTCGAACAGCGCGATGTTCCAGAACCGGTCGAGCCGCATCGGCCCGCTCGCTGCGATCTCCTCGCGAATGCGCCGGTCGAGCGGCGTCAAACGCGGCTCGGTTCGGCGTCGCCGCGCGGCTCATAGGCGCGCGGCTTGGCGGTGAGAACGGCCCAGATTCCGACGAGCAGCATGGGGATCGACAGGATCATGCCCATGGTCACCCAGCTCGTTCCCAGGAGATAGCCGAGCTGTACGTCCGGCATTCGGAAGAATTCCACGAAGATGCGCGCGCAGCCATACAGGAAGATGAAGACGCCCGCCGTCAGGCGCGGGCGGCCGAGGCCCTTCAGTCCGTGTGTCACGAAGCGCAGCGCGAGGAAAAGCACGATGCCCTCCAACGCCGCTTCATAGAGTTGGCTGGGATGGCGCGGTTCCGGCCCGGCGTGCGGAAACACCATGGCCCAGGCCACATCCGTCGGTGCGCCCCACAACTCGCCATTGATGAAATTGGCGATGCGCCCGAAAAACAGACCGAAGGGCACCGAGGCCGCAACCACATCGACGAGAGAGAAAAAGGGCACTTTCTGCGTGCGGCAGAAGAGGAGCATGGCGATCGTCACGCCGATCAACCCGCCATGGAAGGACATGCCGCCCTCCCAGATGCGGAAGGCCGAGAGCGGGTCTTCCGCGATGCGCGCGAAATCATAGAAGAAGATCGAGCCGAGACGCCCGCCGGCGACGATGCCGATCGTGATCCACACGATGAAGTCGTCGATCTGCGTCTTGGTGATAGGAGAGACGCCATTCGGCCAGAGGCGCGGCGTCGAAACGAGATATCGGCCGTACATCCAGCCGCACAGGATGCCCGCGACATAGGCGAGCCCATACCAGCGCAGCGCGATCGGCCCGATCTGAAGAAAGACGGGATCGATCGCGGGATAGGTCAGGACGCCAAAGGCGGCTTGGCTCAGCATAGGGCGGTATCCTCAAAGCTGCATGACAGGGCACGCGCGGGGAGGATGTGCGACGGTGTGCCGTCACGGTCAACCCATGCCGGCTCCATTGCCAAGCGCGGCCCGACCGCCTACCTCAAGGTGAGTTGCAGCCATCGGAGCCAGCCATGACCAACCGAGGACCGAACCGCATGTTGGACGAGTTCGCCCGCATGATGACGGACGCTGCGGGCGCGGCCCAGGGCGTGCGGCGCGAGATGGAGACGGTGTTCCGCACCCAGGGTGAGCGCTTCATCAACCAGATGGACCTCGTGCAGCGCGAGGAGTTCGAGGTCGTGCGCGAAATGGCGGCCAAGGCGCGCATGGAGAACGAGGCGCTGAAGAAGCGCATCGCCGATCTCGAAGCCAAGCTTGGCGGCGGCGTGAAGCCGGCGGACGTGCCGGACGCGATGTAAGCGCGACCCTCCGTTCGAGTTTGAGCGAGGCGATTCGGAGGCGATCCGGGTCGCCTTTTTTGTTGCCGCATGGGGCATTCCCCACGTGCCCTCCGGTCGCGCGCAGCCTGTTTCCGTCTCGTGAAAACCAAGGGGAAAGCCTCTCGAATTTTATCCACAGGCTTTGCACAGATTTGTTGAACGAACCCTCTGCCAGCTTGCGAATCGGAAAGTGCTTTTCGGGGAGTCGCTTACGCTTCACGCCGTCTGGCGAGGGATGGGGAAAGGCGTTTGAAAACGATTAAAATGCCCGCTGCCGTCTGGCATCCGGAATCCCGCTCTATACACTGATTCATAAGGTTGATTCGCCGCGGCGGCGGATCGGCCGGAATGCGGAAGCGGGGCGTGCGAGGAACGCGTCTTGCGGAGGGCGGGTCGCGTGCGGCGCCTGCCGATCCCGCATCGGGTGCGGCTTGTGGGGAATGAAATGCAACTCGCGGAATGGGAACCGAGACGTCACACCAATCCGGTGGACGTGATCGAGCATGTCGCGGCGCTGCGCGAATGGGCCTTCGAGCGCCCCTGCGACAATGAGATCGAAGTCTCCGTCGCGGGCGTCTGGTCGGACTACGCCGTATCCTTCTCGTGGATGGAGGACGCGGAAGTCCTACACCTTGGTTGTGCATTTTCTATGAAGGTGCCGGCCCGCCGCGAGGGCGAGGTGCTGCGTCTTCTCGCCAAGATCAACGAGCAGCAATTGCTCGGCCATTTCGATCTCTGGCCGTCCGAAGGCGCGGTCATGTTCCGCCACACCATGCTTCTGCCGGGCGGCGCGCAGCCGACGGGCCAGCAGGCCGAGCGGCTTCTCGCCGCCGCCTTGCAGGCGTGCGAGCGCTATTATCAGGCCTTCCAGTTCGTGCTCTGGGCGGACCGCGATGCCGAAGGTGCCCTAGCCTGCGCAGTGTTCGATACAGTGGGTAATGCCTGAATGAGTCAGACGAGTGGTTTTTCGGCAGGGCGGCTGACGCTGCTTGGCGGCGGCAATATGGGCGGCGCGATGCTGCGCGGTTGGATCGCGGCCGGGCTCGACCCCGCCAGCGTCACTGTGGTCGATCCTCGCCCGAACGACGCTTTGGCGGAACTCTTCGAAGCGGGTGTCCACCATCGAACCTCCGCGCCGGACGAGGTGCAGGATGTGATCGTCCTCGCCGTCAAACCTCAGATGCTGGACGAGGCGGCCTCTCAGCTGGGCGCGGCTGTCGGCACGGAAACGCTGCTGATTTCGGTGGCGGCCGGTCGCACCGTCGCCTCCATCGAAGGCCTGCTCGGCGCACATCCCGTGGTTCGTGCCATGCCCAATACGCCCGCGCTGATCGGTCGGGGCATCACGGGCGCCTTTGCCAATGCTCGCGTGGACGAGAGCAAGCGCGCTCTGGCCGACCGACTTCTCTCCGCCAGCGGCCCGGTGGAATGGCTGCCTGGCGAAGCCGAGATCGACATGGTGACGGCCGTGTCCGGCAGCGGGCCGGCCTATGTCTTCCTGCTGGCCGAAGCTTTGGCGGAAGCGGGCGTTGCGGCCGGTCTCGAACCCTCGCTCGCGATGCGCCTCGCGCGCCATACCGTGGCCGGGGCAGGCGAGCTGATGATCCGCTCTACGGACGAGCCGGCCCAGCTTCGCCGCAACGTGACCTCGCCCAAGGGCACCACGGAGGCGGCCTTGAAAGTTCTGATGGCCGACGATGGGTTCGGTCCGCTTCTCACGCGCGCCGTCGCCGCCGCGAAAACGCGCGCCGAAGAGTTGGCGCAGGGATGAGTGACGCCAGCACGCCCTCCGCATCCATCACCTACGGCGATTTCGAGAAGGTGGATATTCGCGTCGGGACGATCGTCTCGGCCGAGCCCTTTCCCGAGGCTCGCAAGCCTGCTTTCCGCCTCCTGATCGATTTCGGACCCGAGATCGGGCAGAAGAAGTCGTCGGCGCAGATCACGGTACGCCATAGCCCGGACGAGTTGGTCGGGCGTCAGGTCATGGCGGTCGTCAACTTCCCGCCCCGTCAGATCGGGCCAATGCGTTCCGAAGTGCTGACGCTGGGTTTCCCCGATGCGGACGGACATGTCGTGCTCGCCGCCCTCAGCCATCCCGTGCCGAACGGCGGCCGTCTTTTCTGATCAGGGCGCGCCATCCCGTCAGACGGGAAGGCGCACCATGGCTTTGAGTCCGCCCAGTGTGGATTCGGACAAGAGGATGTCGCCGCCGTGGCTGCGGGCGATGTCTCGGGCGATCGCGAGGCCAAGGCCCGTGCCGCCCGCGTCGATATTGCGCGCCTCGTCCAGCCGAACGAAGGGTTTGAACACGTCCTCGCGCCGATCGGCCGGAATGCCCGGCCCGTCATCCTCGACGGAGATCGTCAGCCAGCGGTCGTCATGCCGGGCGGTCAGACGCACCCGCGTTCCATGCCGCATGGCATTGGCCACGAGATTGCCGATGAGGCGAGTGAACGAGTCCGGCCGAACGGTGATCAGCGGATCGCCCAGGATGTCGGTTTCGATCAAGCGCTCCTTCAGCGCAGCTTCGCTTTCGAAACGCGCGAAAAGCCGCTCCAGGTCGAGTTCGCCCACATCCTCGCCCGCTTCTCCCTTGGCAAAGGCGAGATAGCCTTCGAGCATTCGACCCATCTCGTCGACGTCCTGCTCGAGTTCTTGCCGGTCCTCGTTTTCATCGAGCAAGGCGAGCTGAAGCCGGAAGCGGGTGAGAACGGTGCGAAGGTCGTGGCTGACGCCGTTGAGCATCTGCGTGCGCTGCTCGATCTGACGCTCGATCCGGTCTCGCATCTGGATGAAGGCGACCGAGGCGCGGCGCACTTCCGACGCGCCTCGCACTCGAAAATTCTCGGGCATCGGAAGCCCGCGCCCGAACCCCTCGGCGGCCTGAGCCAGCTTCTGAATGGGCCGGATCTGGTTGCGGAGGAACAGAATGGCGATCAGCAGAAGCACCGCCGACGTCCCGACCATCCAGACCAGGAAGATATGAGTGTTCGACGCATAGGCCGAGTTTCGCGGCGCGAAGACGCGCAGGAGATGATGCGGCAGCTGAATGCGGATTTCGAGGATGCGCGACTCGCCCACGGAGTCGATCCAGAAGGGACGCCCGATCTGGCGCGTCAGCTCCTCCGACAGAATGCTGTCGAGAATATTGAAGAAGGGCTTGGGCGCCGGTGGGGGCAGGGGCTCGGGCGGCAGGACGAGGACGTTCAATCCCAGCCTTTCCCGAGCGATCCGGTTGATGGTCAGAAATTCCGGGTCTTGCGGGTATTGATCGATAATATCGATGATCGCCGCGATGTCCTGCACCACGGCGGTGGATAGGCGCTGCGTCACCGTCTGCCAGTGCCGCTCCATGAAGACGAAGGCCAGGACGGATTGCAGCAGCACCATGGGTGCGATGATGATGATCAGCGAGCGCGCATAAAGGCCCTTGGGCGTGCGGCGCGAGACGAAGCGCGGCACGTGCCGAAAGGGTCCGCGCCAGATGCGGGGCTTCTTCAAAAAGCTCAGGCCGGGCAGGGAGGGCCACCGCTCCGTGCGCCAGCGCTCGAACAGCGTCATCGCGCCGAAGCTCCTGTTGCCTGGGTCAATCGACGTTCAGCCGGTATCCGATGCCGCGCACGGTTTGGAGCCAGAGCGGATTGGCGGGATCGCTCTCGATCTTGCGGCGCAGCCGGTTGATCTGCACGTCCACCGTCCGCTCCCCGACATCGGCCTCACCGCCGAGCAGGTCCTGACGGTGGATCGTGTCGCCGGCTTTCTGGGCGAACTGAACCATGATGTCCTGTTCACGCTCCGTCAGGCGGATGATCTCGGCGCCGCGCTTCAGCTCGCGGCGCGACAGGGAGAAGCTGAAGGGTCCGAAGCGCACATGCTCCACCTTCTGGATCGGCTGCGTGTTGCCGCGCTTGAGGATGTTGTTGACGCGCAGCAGCAGTTCGCGCGGGTCGAAGGGCTTGGACAGATAATCCTCCGCGCCCGCTTCCAGCCCCAGAATGCGGTCGTCCGTTTCCGAGCGCGCCGTCAGCATCAGGATCGGAATGTCTCTGATAGCCGAGAGCGAACGCGTGAGGTCCAGCCCACTTTCGCCGGGCATCATCACGTCCACGATCATCAGGTCGAAGTCGAGCCCGGTCAGGATGCGCCGCGCCTCGGCGGCGTCGGCTGCGACCGACACGCGAAAACCGCGCTCGCTGAGGAACCGCGACAGGAGACTGCGGATGCGCCGGTCGTCATCCACCACGAGAAGATGCGGCGCGTCGTCATCGAGAGCCGCGTGGCGCGCCACGCTTTCGGACAATGTCACGGCCTCATGTCTCCTTTCCGATGCCCTGTCGCGTAAACCAGTCGCGCGTCGCCTTCCGGTCGTTGCTCATTTCCAGAAGGAAATCATTCACTCGGCCCGGATCGTCCACCGCCGCCTCGCGAAACGCCGCGTCGATCCGGCGAACCTGCGCGCGCGACAGTTCCAGCGTCAGAGTGCGGCCTTTTTCCGTCGGATAGAGCCGCCGCTGCCTTCGATCGTCGCTTCCCTGCACCTGGACGACGAATTCCTCGTCGATCAACTGGCGCAACACGCGCGACAGCGACTGCTTGGTGATCTGCAGAAGGTCCAGAAGATCGGCCACCGTCATGCCAGGCGCGCGATTGACGAAATGCAGGATGCGGTGATGCGCCCGTCCGAATCCGTAGCGCTCCAGAATGGAATCCGCATCGGCCGTGAATTCGCGATAGGCGAAGAAGAACAACTCGATCAGGCGAAAGTCCAGCTCGCCGCGCGTCGGCAAGGGCTCTTCCACGATGCGAGGGCTCTCTGGCCGGAGAGTTTCGGGCAATGCGGCATCCATCGATTCAGTCAGCAACCATGACGTCGTGTTGGTCCATTGTTACACCCTGCCATTCCCTTGGAACAGCCTGTCGCCGAGAGCTCGCATGGCAGGCCAAAGGAACGGGGGAGGTGTACCGTTTTGAAACATGCCACCGATATGGCCGCCGCTCGTTTGTCCCCGCCCGCCGCTCCATGTTAGGCCCAAGAAGCCGCGAATGCCGGAGGATTGCCATGAGCCGCCTGTCGATCGAGATCGTTCCTGTCACGCCCTTCCAGCAGAATTGCTGCATCCTCTTCGATGAGAGTGAGAAGCGCGGCGTGGTGGTCGATCCCGGCGGCGACGTGCCCGATATTCTCGCGGCGCTGGATCGTCTGGGGGTCTCGCTGGAGGCGATTTGGATCACTCACGGTCATATCGACCATGCCGGCGGCGCGATGGACCTAAAGGATGCAACCGGCGTCGACATCATCGGCCCGCATCGTGACGACCAGCCGCTTCTCTTCCGGCTCGAGGATCAGGCGCGCATGTTCGGGCTTTCGGGGGGCGTGCGCAACGCCGTGCCCGACCGCTGGCTCAGCGAGGGCGAAACGCTGGCCATCGGCTCGCACCTCTTCGAAGTCCTGCATACGCCAGGCCATTCGCCGGGCCATGTCGTCTTCTTCAACCGCGCCGCCCGCTTTCTTCATGCGGGCGACGTTCTGTTCGCGGGCTCGATCGGGCGGACCGATCTTCCGGGCGGTGATCACGCCACGCTTCTGCGCTCGATCCGCGAAAAGGTTCTGCCGCTCGGAGATGATGTCGGCTTCATCTGCGGACACGGTCCGGGAAGCCGCCTCGGCACCGAGCGCCGAAGCAATCCGTTCCTGGTCTGAGACCGCGTTGTTCCGTTTTGAAACGGAGCCTCGTCAGTTTGCGGCGTCGCCCGTGCAGAAGCGTCGGCGACCGGTTTCGTCCGTATAGGTGCCGAGCGAAGCATCGAAGTTCGGATAGCGAGACACGCAGTCGCGCAGCCAGTCCTCCGTCCAGGGCTCGAAGCCGGACGAGGCTTTGGCGGGCGTAGCAGGCGTGGCGGTGGGCGCGGCACGTTGCGCTACCCGTCCACCCTCCGGAGCGGGCGTGGGCACGGGAACGCGCATGGCGTCCGGCATCTGGGCCTGCGGACGAGCGGGCTCGGGCTTGTCCACCGGCACGTCCGGGTCCGGGTAGACGGTGACGGCCTGTTCGGCCGGGCTGAGCTTGGCGAACTCCACCGAACCCGGCGCGCGGCCGAGTTGCACATCGTCCTTTTCAGGTGACGCGCGGCGAAAATCCGGGCTGATGCGAATGATCTTCGTGGTGCCGGAATACACGATGTCCAGCCCGTCCGGGCCGTAGGGTCGCCGGTCGAGGCGAGCCGTTTCCACATCGATGATCTTCGGCGCATGTGCGCCGGGCAGGGTATGGAAGCTCGGCGCGATCTGCTTCTCGTCCAAGGCGCGATTGATCTGGATCACCGAAATGCTGCCGCCCCCGGTTCCGGAGGTTCCATACGGCGCGCCCTCCGATCCCGGCCAGCCACCATCCTCCAGACGCGACACCGAGCCATGGTGACGGCGGCCGCTATACGAGCCGTAGCCGCCATGGGGATCGTGAAGTCCGGGATAGCGCGCCAGTTCAACGCCGTCCGAAATGGAGCCGACCGAACCCACGGCTTGGCCCGCCATCGCCGAGGGCGCTGCCGACACGGCCATGGCCATGGAAAACAGGAGGTGCTGGAGCCGCATGTGCTGATCTCGTGTTAACGATTCGTTAACAAGGATACAGCAAGGCGCGTGCCAGGAAAGCCGTTCCGATCTGGAACGGGGCGGTGGCGTCTATGGCCGGTATGGGGTGGAAGAGCCGGCCTGTCGACCGGTGGCGCAGATCGGGCAGGGGCACCGCATGGTGTTGGACGCTGCCGCCGTGAACCGTTGAGCGACGGCGATGTGATCCTTGTCACGATCGACGTCCACGGTGAACCGTCCTTCGCGCCGGAGCCGCAGAGCGATCTCGAGTTCACGGGGCGGAAAATGGTTCGGCGTCAAACGAAAGGCGGCCCGTTTGACGAGGTCAAACGAGCCGCTGAAACTGTGGAACGCTCGCCGAGGCGGCGTCTTGTTCGGGTGTCAGCCCGCCATCTCGAGGTTCACAGCCTTCGGGCCCTTGCCGCGCTTGTCCGGCTCGGTGTCGTAAGACACTTTCTGGTTTTCCACGAGGCCGGGAAGGCCGGAGGCCTGAACAGCCGAGATATGGACGAAGATATCGGCGCCGCCATTGTCAGGCTTGATGAAACCGAAACCCTTTTCGGTATTGAAGAACTTGACTGTACCGGTCTGTGACATGTGGAACCTTTTTCCTTATGCTTTTCAGGTTTCCCTGATCTGTATTGCAGGCAAGTCTTGATGCGAGGAAAAGGAACCGATACATCGCGACCCGCTTTCGCGGACCACCCGGAGGATGCGCCTCCGATACGCAATTCGTCCATTACCCGAGTTCGCGAATTTGCCCGAACACGAACTTTGTGAAACGAGTTTCTAGACTTTGCAAGCAAA
Organism: Aureimonas sp. N4; assembly: GCF_001463925.1. Taxonomy (NCBI): domain Bacteria; kingdom Pseudomonadati; phylum Pseudomonadota; class Alphaproteobacteria; order Hyphomicrobiales; family Aurantimonadaceae; genus Aureimonas; species Aureimonas sp. N4. The sequence goes on from NZ_BBWS01000022.1 coordinate 35,117, forward strand.
AGTTTTTCGACGCCTCTTGTCCTGTACGTCATCTGACAAATGGAGATTTGAACCGCTCGGTAAAAAATCCGCGCAAACTTCTGATTTGTCATCGAGTTTTACTCCAGACAGATAAGAGGCCGAAGAAGCGGTTTGGGGAATAGACGCGCGAAGCTTGCATGAATCGTTTCTCGAAAGAGCGTTCACGTTGCTTTCCGGGAAGCGTGAAGTCGCCCTTCTTGATATGGGGAACTTATCGATGCGGGAGGCCTTCCTCTCTCGAACGTTCGCAAGCCGAACAGAGATCAGAAGGAAGTTTCCCATGATGAAGACCATTCTCATCGCCACCGGGTTTGCCGCGATCGCGGCCTTCCCCGTTCTTGCACAGTCGTCCACCGATGGCGCGTCCACCTCCGCAGCGCCGGTGATGCCGCAGGCCTCGCAGACAACGCCGGATCAGATGGGCCGCGCCGCCACGACGGGTAACACATCGGCTGCCCCGTCCACCGGCACCATGTCGGATGGAGCTATGGCGCCGCAGGGCTCGGACACGATGTCCACCGGCTCGGTCGATCGTGACCCGAGCGAAATCCAGACCCAAGGCATGGACCCGAATGCGGCCGCAGCGGCTCAGGAAAGCACCCCATCGAACGGCCTCGTTCCGGGTCAGAGCCCGAACTGATCTCACGTCAATTCGCGGATGGGGAGGCCGTCTTTCGGGACGGCCTTTTCTTTTGGCTTTCGTCTCTCTCGCAGGAACGGCAGGCCGACGGCGACCGTTTCCTCGCATATGTTTTTCGAAGGATCAGATCATGAATCGTCCCATCGGGATCGTAGCTCTGGGTCTATGGACCGTTGCCATGGCCTTGCCTGCGGCTGCACAGGATTCCGCGCCCATTCCCCGCAATGGAGGCGTGGTGCAGGTCGAAGCCGGCCGCAGCGTCGCGCGGGAAGCGCCCGGACTACCGGGTGTCGGCCTCGATGGCGGCAGCGCGGAGCGGGATTTGCCGCGTGGACCGGGCGGCCTTGCCAATGGTGTCGGCGCCTATGGCGTCATGGCCCCGGACGCATCGGGAACCGCTGGCAATACGCTGACCCGCATCCCCGGAGCCATCCCGGATACGAACGACAGTTCGGGCATTCCGCTCGCGTCACCCGGCGCACCGGTGCGCTGATGTCTCGAAGCTGACGCCTTACAGCCGCGCGCCAGCGTGCGCGGCGTCGGACCCCAGCCCAGGAAAGGCATATATCATGAAACATTCTCGGTTCTGGTTCGCCGGACTGGCGATCCTCAGCGTTGTGGCAGTGGTGGATAGCGCGGCCGCATCGGAAGAAACGCTCCAGCTTTCGCCGCGCGAGCGCGAACAGGTGGTCGGCCATTATGTGAGGCCCGATGGTCGCGTCGTGCCGCTTGTGGAGAACAATGGCATTCCGTTCCTGTTCGGGCTCGGCGATGCGCGGGGAAAGCCGTCGAGCGTTCCGCTCGTGAATGGCCGAACCGCGACGGTCGAAGCTTCAACGGCATCGGGAGGGATCGTTCCGGGCCAAGACCCCGAGTAACGGTCGCCTGCACTCGTCCCGATCCGCGAAGCTGCTCGGAGAGCGGCAGGTCTTTTTTTGCGCAAAGGGCACAGAAAATAGGCGATGGTTGTTGGAAAGATCGCAGGGCATCCTTTCAATTGTCCGACGTCCAGTGTCAAACCCGCTGGAGATCGTGTTCCAAAGCCGATGAAGAAAGTTCCGATGCGTTTTCCTGTCGCCTTTTCGCCCCTTGCCGCGACTCGTCGCTCCGTCCTGAGCCTCTTGACCTTGTCTGCCGTCATGATCGGTGGCGGCGCCATGTTGGGCTCCGAGGCCAAGGCCGCGGAAACCGTGAAGGTCGGCATCATGGCGGGCGAGGATGAAGAGGTCTGGAAGGTCGTAGCTGCGGAAGCGGCAAAGAACGACCTCGACGTCGAACGCGTGGTGTTCTCGGATTACGTGCAGCCGAATGAGGCACTGGCGAATGGTGAGATCCAGGCCAACGCCTTCCAGCATCAGCCCTATCTCAACGCGCAGGTGCAGCAGCACGGCTACAAGATCGTGCCGGTCGGCTACACGCTGATCCAGCCGATCGGCCTCTACTCCCGCAAGCACAAGAGTGTTGCCGACCTGCCCGAAGGGGCTTCGATCGGCATTCCCAACGACCCGTCGAACGCCGGCCGCGCGCTGAACCTTCTCCAAGCTCAGGGGTTGATCAAGCTGCGCGATGGCGCGGGCATTCTTGCAACCGCGATCGATGTCGAAAGCAACCCGAAGACCATCCAGATTCGCGAGCTGGATGCCGGGATCGTGGGGCGCTCGATCGACGATCTCGACGCTGGCGTCGTCAACACGGATTGGGCACTGAAGAGCGGTATCGATCCCCAGAAGGAGCGCATTGCGCAGGAGCCTCTGGAAAACAATCCCTACCGCAACTTCATCGCCGTCCGCGAGCAGGACAAGGACGCGCCTTGGGTCAAGACGCTCGTCAGCGCCTATCAGACCGACGCGGTGAAGCAGGCTCTGGCCACATGGTACAAGGGAACGACCCTGCCGGCTTGGTGATCTCAAGCCCGTCCTGAACGAATCCACCCGTTTTGAACGGGCGGTGGCTGCCCTGCCGGGCAACCGCCGCCCGCTTCTCGTTTCGAAAAGGCCTGTGATCGCATCGCCATGACAATCTCACCTCTTGGCTCCTCGCCCAGCCCGGATAGGACGACCCCCATCCTTCGGTTGGCGGGTGTTTCCAAACGTTTCGGTTCCCATCAAGCTCTGCGAGGGATCGACCTGTCCGTTCAAAAGGGCGAAATCCTCGGCATTATCGGCCGCTCGGGCGCCGGCAAATCGACGTTGATCCGTTGCATCAACGGGCTGGAACAGCCGGATGAAGGCCGAGTGGAGGTCGAGGGGCGTTCGATCGAGCGCCTCAGCGAGCGTGAGCTTCAGCCGCTGCGCCGCCGCGTCGGCATGGTCTTCCAGCACTTCAACCTTCTGGCCAATCGCACGGCCGCCGAGAATATCGCCCTGCCGCTCAAAATCGCCGGTGTAGGGCGGGCCGAGCGCACGCGGCGCGTTGCCGAGCTGCTCGATCTCGTAGGGCTCGGCGGTCGCGGCGATCGCTTCCCGGCGCACATGTCGGGCGGGCAGAAGCAGCGGGTCGGCATCGCGCGCGCCCTCGCAGCCGACCCGGCTCTGCTTCTGTCCGACGAGGCGACCTCGGCGCTCGATCCGGAAACGACCGAGCAGATCCTGGCGCTTCTTGGCGACATCAACCAGCGGCTCGGCCTCACCATCGTTCTGATCACGCATGAGATGGAAGTCGTGCGCCGCATCGCGAACCGTGTCGTGGTTCTGGAAGGCGGCGCCGTCGCGGAAGAGGGGCCTGTCTGGCAGGTTTTCGCTGAGCCGGCTTCGCCGGTGACGCGCGGCCTTCTCCAATCCATCACGCCCGAACTGCCACAGCGCATCCTCTCCACCCTCTCATCTGAGCCGCCCGGCGAGGCCGTTCTGCGCCTCGACTTCGGTGGGGAGCGTGCAGACGATCCGGTGATCTCGGATTTCACGCGTGCCTTTGGCAGGCCTGCCCGCATCGTCGGTGGTCATGTGGACGAAATCCAGGGCCGTCCGGTCGGTCGTCTCTTCATCGGCGTCGAGCAAAGCGGACCTGACGACCTGAAGGCCGTCATGGATTTCCTCGCCGCCCGAACCCTCAAGACGGAGTGCCTCGGCTATGTCCGCCGCGCTGTATGATCTTCTCTGGCGCTCCACATGGGAGACCTTGCTGATGACCGGAGCCTCGGGCCTCGCCTCGCTGGTTTTCGGTCTCCCGATCGGTCTGCTTCTCGTTCTGACCGATCGGGGCGCGATCCTGCAGAACCTCTGGCTGAATCGCATTCTGGGCGGCGTCGTGAACGCCTTCCGCTCCGTGCCCTTCATCATCCTTCTGGTGGCGCTGATCCCCTTCACGCGCCTCGTCGTCGGCACCTCGATCGGCACATGGGCGGCCATCGTGCCGCTCTCCGTCGCTGCCATTCCCTATTACGCGCGGATCGCGGAGGTCTCCTTGCGCGAGGTCGATCCGAACTTGGTGGAAGCGGCGCGCGCCATGGGGGCGGGGCGCTGGACGATCGTGCGCGAGGTGTTGATCCCCGAGGCCCTGCCGGGGTTGGTGTCGGGCTTTGTCGTGACGCTGGTGACGCTGATCGGCGCGACGGCCGTGGCGGGCGCCATCGGCGCGGGCGGCTTGGGCGATCTCGCGATCCGCTACGGCTACCAGCGCTTCGAAACGAGCGTCATGGTCGCGGTCGTCGCGATCCTGATCGTCCTGGTCTGCCTGCTGCAATGGGGCGGCGACAGGCTGGTGGCTCGGCTCGACCATCGCAAGTGACAACGAGAAAGGCCGCCGCGAAGGGGATCGCGGCGGCCTCTTTTCTAGTGGGGTGAGCGGTGATTACTCGCGCTCGCCGGTGAAGTTCAGGAGAAGCTGGAAGATGTTGACGAAGTTCAGGTAGAGCGACAGCGCTCCGAACACAGCCATCTTCTGCTGCGACTCCGCCGAGAAGTTCTCGGCATACTGCTCCTTGATCGTCTGCGTGTCCCAGGCGGTCAGGCCGACGAAGACGATGATGCCGATCACCGACACGGCGAACTGAAGCGCCGAGGAGCCGATGAAGTAGTTGGCGATCGAAGCGATGATGACGCCGATCAGGCCCATCATCAGGAGCGAGCCCATCTTGGTCAGGTCACGCTTCGTCGTGTAGCCGTAGAGGCTCGTCGCGCCGAACATGGCGGCCGAGATGAAGAAGGTGTTGGCGATGCTGGCGCCCGTGAACACGAGGAACACGGAGGACAGCGACAGGCCCATCACGGCGCAGAAGGCCCAGAAGGTCATCTGTGCGGCGCCCGCCGACATGGCATGAATGCGGAACGAGAAGAACAGAACGAAGCCCAGCGGGGCCAGCATCACCACCCATTTCAGGGGCGAGTTGAAGATCGGCACGTAGAGGGCCGGCGTGTTGCCGACGACGAAGGCGACAAGGCCCGTGACCACGAGGCCGAGGCCCATATAGTTGAAGACGCGCAGCATATGCTGGCGCAGACCCTCGTCGAACAAGGCGCCGGAGGCAGGCGCGGCCTGCGTGCCCCAGCCATAATGCGGTGTGTTCATCGGTGTAACTCCATGAAACGCGAGTGAGAGGTCTGAGCCGTTTCGCCGGGAGGGGCGTCGGGCTCAGTAGAGGCTGCGAGCGAGCCGCTCGGCGGCATCGCTCAACTCGTCACGCTCGCCGGCAGGGCCGACCAGCGCGTAGGCGACAGGCCCCTGCTGCCAGAAGGCGGCAGCGAGGGGGCCGGATACGGCGGTCTGCGGCTTCGTCACCTCGAACGTGCCGGGGCGGATGCCGTAGAGCGACAGCGCCTCGCCCGAGCGATCGGCCAGCGCGATTTCGACGCTGGGCCCGGTGGGCGAGGGGAAGACCTGCACGTCGCGCACCGTCCAGCCGCGCGGCGCGTCCGGCATGGTGATAGCGGTCGCGGCGCTGATTTCGGCCGGGTCGTAGCGCGGCGTCTCGACCTGCGAGGCCATGTCCGAGCGCAGGACGCTGGTGCGATGGGCGGCCAGCGCCTCATTCACGAAGCTCGGCGGCGCGGAGGAGGCAACGCTCTGGCGCACGGCGAGCGGCCCGGTGCCCTCATGCGCCAGCCAGCCGAGCGCCACGAAGACGCCGATGGCGGCGACGCGGCGCAAGACGTCCAGCTTGCGCCGACGGCCGAGGCCGCCCTGGAGCCGGCGGGCAAGGTCGGCCAGCTCGCGGCTGCCCGGCGCATCCGGCGCGATGACGGCAAGGCGCAACTCGTCGCGCAGGCGTAGGTCCGCCATGATGCGGGCCGCGTCGTCGGGGCGGGTCGCGAGCCAGGCCTCGACCTCGATGCGGCGCAGCGGGGGCAGGCGGTCGTCCACATAGGCGACGAGATCGGCCTCGAGGATGGGATCAACGGCCATCGGAACCTCCCGCGGACTTGAAAGGAACGACGTTGCTCTCGGCCGGTACGCCGTTCTCCATCTCGCGCAGACGGGCACGGGCGCGGGAGACGCGCGAGACCAGCGTGCCGACGGGGATACCGAGCGAGGCGCTCGCGTCCTCGTAAGAGAGGCCCTCGATCGAGACGAGATGGAGCGCGGCGCGCTGTTCCTCGGGCAGGGTCAGGAAGGCGCGGCGCACTTCGGAGAGGCGCAGTGCGTGATCCTGCGACGGGCCGAGCTCGGCCGAGCCTGCATAGGAGATCTCGGCGTCGCGGCGGGACTCGGCGCGGCGGGCGCGCAGGCGGTCCACGAACCCGTTGTGCAGGATCGTGAGAAGCCAGGGCCGCAGCGCGAGGCCGGGGCGGAACTGGTGCTGGCGCTCGATGGCCCGCACCAGCGTGTCGTGAACCAGATCCTCGGCGTCGTCACGATTGCGCGTGAGCGTCAGCGCGTAGCGGCGTAGGGCGCCGAGCTGGCCAAGGACATCCGGGGGCGAAGATTTCGTCGTCATCACCCGGGTATACGGAGGGGCGCGGAAATCCATCCCGCACCCCCGCGCTTTTTTCGATCACACACGCGTGAGGCTTTGAAGGTCCACATCGCCCTTCTGGCTGGTGAAGCGCAGGCTGCCCGCTCCGCCGCCGCTCTGACTCTGCGAGACGCCCGAAATCTGGTGATCGCCCGTGTCGTAGAGCGAGACCTTGCCGCCTTCCTCGATGGCGAGGCGGCGCGAAGCGGGGAAGGCGGCGTAGCGCACGCCGTTCTGCGCGCCGGAGGAGGAGGGGGAGCCGAGATCGCCCGGCCACCACTGGCCCGCATTGCCGTTGGAGGCCCGACGCGGCGCGCTCTCCGTGGCATCGCCCGGCGCGCGGTTGTCGTTGAGACTGTCCGCCTGCGCCCAGGGGCTGGTGAAATTTGCCGCGCCTTCCGGCTTGCCACCGCCGCCGCCGGCCGAGGAGCCACCCGCCGCAATCTCTTCGGCGAGACGGCCGACGCGGGCCTTCAGATCGTGGTCGTTCATGGCCGAGATCATCAACATGCCGCCGCGCGACCACTGGCCCATGCCGCCGAGCTCGGGATGGGAAAACTGCGCCATCGTGCCGCCGCCGGAGCGTATGGCGTCCGCCATGGCGCGCGCCGCGCCTTCCGAAAAGCCGTTGCGCTCCGCGATGTCCTTGAGTGCCGTCTCGTCGCTCATGCCGAACCCCTCTTTGGCTGACTGGTCGTGTCAGCCTTCATATAGGGCGCGCGCGGAAACGGCCCGCGCCTGTGACGGCCGGGGGAGAGCAAAAGGCCCTTCATGGTGAAGGGCGGGCGGGACGCCGGAGGCGAACCTCCTTTGTAGTATTTATATGGTCCGCTTCCGGCGTCCCGCGCGGTGTTGTCCGGCCCACGAGGCGCTGCCAACGCCCCGTCCGCTTTCCGGGCCGCGCTTGCGCTGCTCCTCGGCCCGCGCCTCGGTCATCCCGAGGGAGGGCTGTCGCCGGAACAGGGCGCCGCTGATTGCGAACCCCTTCGTTGTGAGAGGCCGCCCGGCATGCCAGAACCGTCCGAGCCGCGCCGCCTCCGGAAGGCAACGCACCGCGGACACCGCCCCACAGCCCCCGAACGATCCCGGTGATCATTCGCGCTCCTTCGCGAGCCGCAGGTGAGGGCCAGAGTGCCGCGCTTTCCGGGGACGGGGAGAGATGGGGGATTGATTCGCCTTGCCCCCGCCGCAAGAGCCCTGCATTCGCGGGAGCGTTCCTCTCACGGAGTTCCGATTTGTCCCTCATCAAACCCCTCTGCGCCGTTCTCGGCCTCGTGCTTCTCGCCGGCTGCGCGGAAATCAACAAGCCGATCACCCCCGGCGACAGCTGGCGCGAAAAGGCCACGAGCGACCTGAACGCCCCGCCGCGCTGAGCGGCCCCTTTCGGGCTGACGTCGCCCTCGGCCCCGCCCGCATCCGGCGGGGCCAGCCGACCGCCCGTTCGGGTGGGCTCAGCTTAACCATCATCCCGGCTGAATATCCGGTTCAGGAACCATTCAGGCGGGAGGGGCTTTCATCGGGTCAGTTCAGTTGGAGGAACGTACCTATGAAGAAGTCCCTCATCGTCGCGATCGCCGGATTGCTCGTCGCGACCGCCGTGCCCGCCAGCGCGCAGAGCTATCATTCCGACGCCCGCCAGTATCGCCAGCAGGAGCGCATCGAGCGCGGCTATCGCCACGGCCGCATCAGCCCGCGCGAGGCCGCGCGCCTGGAGCGCCAGCAGCGCCGCATCGAGCGCGTCGAGCGCCGCGCCCGCTATTACAACAATGGACGGATCGACCCGCGCTCGGCGCACAAGATCAAGCGGATGCAGGACCGCGCCAACCACGCGATCCGCCGCGCCAATCGCGACGGCTATTACCGCTAAGCCGGCCGCTCACGCCCGGTTGAGAGCGTGACGCCTGCGGGAGATGGGAAGGGCGGCGCAGTCCGCCTTTCCTTCGATCCCGCCTCTGCCGCAACCCTTCGCAAGCCGGGGCGTTTCGCGCTCCGAAGCCACGTTCAGGAATGGGTCCGATGAAGAAGAGCATTCTCCTGTCCCTCGCCATGCTCGGGTTCGCGAGCGCCCCGGCCCTGGCGCAAGAGCTGATGCTGCCCTCCGGCCCGCCGCGCAACGCAACGGAGCAGCGCTTGCAGGATCAGGTGAACGCGCAGATCCAGCTCAACCGCGCGCGCGGCCTGCAAAGCTCCGACGAGGTGCGCCGGCAGGGCTACCGCTATCAGGCTCCGCAGCCGCGTTATGAGCGCCGCGAACGGGCGGAGCGGCGCTGGGAGCGGGAGGATCGGCGGCGGTGGGAGCGGCAAGAGCGCCGCCGGGATCGGGATCGGTACTGGGATGGGTGGTAACCAACCGGCCTATTGAGGTTGTTTGACTGCTCCTGCAAGTTGTGTAGTGTTTGCGAATCGCGGTTAATGGCGAGGCATACACTATGCAGATTCGGGAATATCAAAAAAATGCCTCAGAGACTGACTCAACGAAGAGACCTATCGTAACCCTTTTTGGGTTGATCGGAGAGGTTGGAAGTCTTCATTCTATATATAAGAAAAAACTTCGCGACAAAATTGACGAGAAGATCATAAGGAGTGAAATTGAAGAAGAGATAGGTGATATACTTTGGTATTTGTCTTCATTTGCAACGTTGAATCAAATCGACCTGCAGGATGCTGCCCAAAAAAATCTCCAAAAAACGAGAGATTTCTTCGGGGCGTCCGAGGCTCCTTCGTTTGACGAAGAGTACCCCGTGAATGAGCGGTTCCCCGATCATATGGTCGTCGAATTCAAAATCGACGATAATGGTCGAGTTGGGATGATTTATGAAGGAGCGCCGCTTGGCGACTCTTTATCGGATAACTCCCATATTGAGGATAATTACAAGTTTCACGACGCCTATCACTTGGCATTTTTAGCTCACTTACATTGGTCTCCAAATATTCGTCGCCTTTTGAGGCGGAAGCGAAAATCAAACAAAGCTATTGATGAGAACGAAGACGGAGCACGCGCTTGCGCAGTAGAAGAAGCTGTCGCGGCGATGGTTTTCACTCAGGGTTTAAAAACCGGTTTTTTCCGATCTCACCAAGCTGTGCCATTAAAACTAGTTTCCTTCCTGAAGGAAATGACATCAAATTTCGAGGTTAAAGCATGCAACGCATCAGCGTGGCGTAATGCTATATCTGATGGTTCTCAAGCATTCGAGTTCCTCTCAAGAAATCAGCAAGGAATTATAGAGATAGATATTAGTGCTTCAACTCTCAGTTATAGGTAGAAAATGACAGTATATATTGTAAATGAAACAATCAAGCAATCGGAGATCGATTTGATTCAGGCCCATTTGCCCGATCGCAGCGTTCGATCGTGGCCCAATCCGGATGCAGTTTTACCGAACGATGCTAGCGCAGTGGTGATAATCGTTCGCGAAACTTCCAGCCCACTTGAAGAAGAAAGGGCCCTGAACGCTGCGGACGCACATTTGAGAATCGTATGCGTATATTTGGAGAAGATGTCGAAAATCAGTGCGGTGGCCGAGATGTTCTGTATGGCTAAACTACTTCTTGGAGCAGGGGACTTGCTCGGCGCTCTAGAAGGGGACGATGGAATACAGCAGGATTCTGAGGGAAAGCCTGCTGCCTCGTCAAAAAGGAAGAGACATAATTGTAGCAATTAAAGGGGGCGGTGATGGTTTCTTTTTACCGATATGTAATCGACCATGACATGGGATTTTCGCCTAATCCGTTTTATGGCGTATGTACGCTAGCTAATTGTAAGCCCGTAATACGTAGATGTATTAAAGAAGGTGATTTCGTTATGGGCTTTGGCGCAGCGAAGTCCGGCGTAAAAGGAAAACTGATTTACTGGATGCGTGTTGATGGGAAGCTTAAATTTGAAAAATACTGGTCTGATCCTGCCTATCAAGTTAAAAAGCCAGTCGTAAATGGCAGTCTGATAAAGTTTTATGGTGATAATATTTATTGGCGTGATGCCGCTGGTGTGGTTCGGCAGGAGCCGTCTTTTCATAGTTACGAGGATGGTCGCACTAATGAGAAAAATTTAAAACGAGATACTGGTAGTACAGACCAAGTTTTAACTGCTAAATTATTTGGATACTATGGTCATTCAGCTATCGAGGTGCCTGCGGGCCTTTCGGAAGTGGTGCCGAAAGGCCGGGGTCACCGGAGAGCCTTAAACAGAAGCCTTGAACTGAAATTGGAGGCTTGGTTGTTAAATGATCTACCTACTGGCTTAAGAGCAGTGCCAGGAGGGTGGCTTCATGGCAAATGAAATAGATGGTTTCTTGAAATCTCTAGAAGTAGTCAAGCTTGATAATTGCTTCAATCCTTATGCTGACAGGTGCAAGGTTTACGATCTCCCAAATGCGTTTGAGGTACGAAAAGAAAATTTAAGGTTGATCCTGGAGCGTTGTGCTTCAGCTCCAGTTGTTGATCTCTGGGTTGGGAGAGATTTGGGGCATAAAGGTGGGCGTCGGACTGGAATAGCTCTACTCGATGAACTTCAAATGGACGCTTATGCTTCAAAGCTCGGGATCGGGCTTTTATCTCGCGCTACAACAGGCAAGCCGGTAAAAGAACAAACGGCAACATCCGTTGCACAGGCCATGGAAAATTGTAGCGTACCAATATTAACTTGGAATGTTTTTCCTTTTCATCCTCATAATTCAGGTTGTCCTTTTTCTAATAGATCCCATACTCTTCGGGAGGCGCAGATTGGCTGCGAACTCCTCCTTCGCCTAACTAGACTTGTAAGTATAAGATATGTGGTGGCAATCGGAGCTGACGCGAAGAGATCGATGGCAGCAATAGGCCAGGATATTAAAGCGGTGCGGCATCCCAGTTTTGGAGGGAAGAATAGTTTTCTTGAGCAAATGAAAAATATCTATCCTGCTCCAGCCAAGCCTGTAAAACAATTATCTTTTCATTTGGACTAATTAGTAGCTACCGCCCCGGCCTTCCCGTTTTCCCCGGCCGGCGCTTGCGCCGCTTGTCATCCCCCGCATCCTCATAACTCCCCACGCCGATCTTCTCCCGGCGGATCGGTTTGGCGTCCTCGCCGGCGCTCGGGCGCGCGGGGAGGGGGCCGTCGTGCTTGGGCTTTTCCGTGCGGCCGACCGTCATCTCGTCCAGCGAGTTCTTGCGGAAGAGCGAGCGGTTGGGCGTCGGCGTGTCGGTGCCCGGTCCCATGTCGTCCAGCGTCGGGCGCTGGAAATAGGAATGGCTCTCGTCCGCACGGGTGTCGTCGGCTTCCTTCGGCCGGAGGGCCTTCACGCTCTCATGGTCCCCCTTGATGCGCGCGGCGAGGGGCTCGCCGTTCGGGCCGAAGCGCGGGTTCTGGTGGTTGCCGCCCTTGCCGCGCGCGGGGCGCTTGCCGCGTGAGGGCTCGCCGCCGCCATAGAGCGCCGTGTCCACCTCGCGGGCCATGGGATCGTCCGCCACGGCCAGCTCGGTGGCCTGAAGGCGCTTGATCTCGTCGCGCAGGCGCGCGGCCTTCTCGAAGTCGAGATCGGCGGCAGCAACGCGCATCTCCTTTTCCAGATGCTCCAGATGGCTCTTGAGATTGTTGCCGACCAGCGCGCCCTCCTTGGTGGTGGGCCCGGCGCCGACGCGCACGGAATCCTTCTCGTAATAGCTGTCCAGAATGTCCGCGATCTTGGCCTTGACCGATTCCGGCGTGATGCCGTGCTCGCGGTTATAGGCCTCCTGCTTGTCGCGGCGGCGGTTGGTCTCGGCGATGGCGCGCTCCATCGAGCCGGTGGTGCGGTCGGCATAGAGGATGACGCGGCCGTCCACGTTGCGCGCGGCGCGGCCGATCGTCTGGATCAGCGAGGTTTCCGAGCGCAGGAAGCCTTCCTTGTCCGCATCCAGAATGGCCACGAGACCGCATTCGGGAATGTCGAGACCCTCGCGCAGGAGGTTGATGCCGACCAGAACGTCGAACGCGCCGAGGCGCAGATCGCGGATGATCTCGATGCGCTCCAGCGTGTCGATGTCCGAGTGCATGTAGCGCACGCGGATGCCCTGCTCGTGCAGATATTCGGTGAGGTCCTCGGCCATGCGCTTGGTGAGCACGGTGCAGAGCACGCGGTAGCCGTTGGCGGTGACCTCGCGGATTTCGCCCAGGAGATCGTCCACCTGCGAGCGGGCGGGGCGAATGTCGATCGGGGGATCGGTGAGGCCGGTCGGGCGGATGACCTGCTCGGCGAAGACGCCGCCGGACTGCTCCAGCTCCCACGAGCCGGGCGTGGCCGACACGGCGACGGTGGGCGGGCGCATGGCGTTCCACTCCTCGAAGCGGAGCGGGCGATTGTCCATGCAGGAGGGCAGGCGGAAGCCGTATTCGGCCAGCGTCGCCTTGCGGCGAAAGTCGCCCCGGTACATCGCGCCGATCTGCGGAATGGTGACATGGCTTTCGTCGATGAAGACGAGCGCGTTGTCGGGCAGGTATTCGAACAGGGTCGGCGGCGGGTGGCCGGGCTGGCGGCCGGTGAGATAGCGCGAATAGTTCTCGATGCCGTTGCAGGCGCCGGTGGCCTCGATCATCTCGATGTCGAAGGTGACGCGCTGCTCCAGCCGCTGCGCCTCCAGAAGGCGGCCGGCCTTGTTCAGCTCGATCAGGCGAAGGCGCAACTCCTCCTTGATCGACTTCACGGCCTGCTGCAGCGTCGGGCGCGGCGTCACATAGTGCGAATTGGCGTAGATCTTCACCGACTTGAGATCGTCGGTCTTGGAGCCCGTCAGCGGATCGAACTCGTGGATCGCCTCGATCTCGTCCCCGAAGAGCGAGATGCGCCAGGCGCGATCCTCCAGGTGGGCCGGGAAGATCTCGATCGTGTCGCCCCGCACGCGGAAGGAGCCGCGCGTGAAATCCATGTCGCGGCGCTTGTATTGCTGGGCGACGAGATCGGCGAGAAGCTGGCGCTGGTCCAGCCGGTCCCCGATCGACATCTGGAAGGTCATCGCCGTGTAGGTTTCGACCGAGCCGATACCGTAGATGCAGGAGACCGAGGCGACGATGATCACGTCGTCGCGCTCCAAAAGCGCGCGGGTGGCGGCGTGGCGCATCCGGTCGATCTGCTCGTTGATCGAGGATTCCTTCTCGATGAACGTGTCGGAGCGCGGGACGTAGGCTTCCGGCTGATAATAGTCGTAGTAGGAAACGAAATACTCGACCGCGTTGTCCGGGAAGAAGTTCTTGAACTCGCCATAGAGCTGGGCCGCCAGCGTCTTGTTGGGCGCGAGGATCAGGGCGGGGCGCTGCGTCTTTTCGATGACGTTGGCCACCGTGAAGGTCTTGCCCGAGCCGGTGACGCCAAGGAGCACCTGCGTCATGTCGCCGTCCGACACGCCCGACACGAGGTCGGCGATCGCGGTCGGCTGGTCGCCGGCTGGCGTGTAGTCGGAGGCGATGCGGAAGGCGTGGCCGCCCTCCGACTTCTGCGGGCGGGCGGGGCGGTGGGGAATCCACAGCTCGCCATTCTTGTGCAGCGGGTTGCCCGAGGTGATGAGGTCCTGCAGCGCCTGAACGGTGGCCGTCACGCCGCTTTCGGGCAGGGCGGCGGCGTCCTCCAGGCTGACGTCGAGGCCGGCCACGGGGTTGAGCCCCGCGCGCGCGCGCTCGGCGGGCGTCGCCGCGACGCCCATGGAGGTGCCGCGCGCGGTCTTGGACGCGCCCACCTTGGACGGCTTGGTCTTCGGGGCATCAACGGGGGCGGAGGGCTTCTTCGCCTTGGCCGGCTTCTGCGCAGCCTTGCGCTGCGCCTCTTCCTCCAAGTTCTGCGCGATCTCGTCCGCCCAGCCGGACAGGGGGCCGGAGAGGGGCGTGCCGGTCAGCTCGGGCTGCGGGCTTTCGCCGAAGCCCGGATGCAGGCGCTCCGACGCGTCGGCATAGTCGAGAATGGGGGAGCGGCGGGGCTTCTTGGGATCGGGCATGGGGCGAATATGGCCTCGCGCTGCGGCAGAATAAAGGGGGAACGAACCATCGCCGCGGAACGCTCCGGCGGGCGTTTGAGACGGGGTGCGACAAAAGGGTGGTTCGGAATCTCACGCATTCGCGATTCCGCGTTCATCATTCGCTTACCAAATTAACCCATCCTGCTCCTGTCCGCTCGAGTTTCGCGGAGGATGTAAAGGCCGCCCCGATGGTTCTGCGTAAGACGGGTTGGCGCATCGTCACGCTCGCCGTTGCCGTGTATGCGACGGCGAGCGCCGATGATCTGGCCGAGGCGCTCGACTCCGGTTTTCCTATGCCGCCGGTTTCCGCGCCAGAGCCTACAGACATGCCGACGGCGCGCGATGCGCGCACGGGCGGCCGCCTCGTCTGGGGCGGTGCCGCGCCGGCCGAGGGCGGATATGTTCCCAGTCCCGCCTTCGGCGATCCGCCGCCGCGCAAACGGCCGGCCCGCTCGGCCGATCCTGCTCCGCCGCCGGTGGCCGCCGCGCCCGAGCCCGCCGAGCCGGCCGCCGAGCCCGTGCCGGAGCATGAGCGCGGCCCCGGCGATTACGGCCGCACCTATCCCGTGCGCGATGCCTCCACCAGCCTCGTCAGCCCCGCGAGCACCCGCGAGGATCTGATCCGCCGCATGATCGAAGAAGCGTCGCTTCCCGATGCGATGCCGGGCATTGGCGGCTCCTACGGCGCCCGGCCCGAGGCGGAGTTCGACCCGTGGGAAGGGCTGACCGAGGCCGAGCCGCCCGAGATCGAGGACGAGCCGGAGGCGAGCCCTTCACCCGCCCGCAAGCCGCCAATGGCGCGAACGCCGCTGCCCTCCTATGCCTCACTTTCGGCGCGTGTCCCGCCACCCTCGATCGTACGCCCGCCACGCGGTGCGTTGGAGCGCGAAACGCCCCCCGGATACCGACCACTCGCCGGCGACGAGGCCATGTGCCGGCGCGAGCTGCGCAAGCTCGGCGTGCGCTTCACCGACGTTTCGCCGATCGAGACGAGCCGGTCCTGCGGCATTCCCAATCCGGTGCGCGTCACCGAGGCGGTCAAAGGCATCGCCATGACGCCGGCCGCGACGATGAATTGCGAGGCGGCGCTGCGCGTGGCCCGCTGGCTCGACAAGGATGTGAAGTCCGCCGCGCGCTGGAAGCTCTGGAAAAAGCCCACGGCACTGATCAACATGTCGTCCTACCGCTGCTCGCGCATTGCGGGTTCGCGCACGATCTCGGAACATGCCAGCGGCAATGCGCTGGATGTCGGCGGCTTCCGCTTCAGCGACGGCTCCACCATGCGCGTCAGCCGCAAGGGCATGTTCTCGTTCCGCGAGAAGGCGTTTCAAGCCGCGATCCGCCAGGGCAGCTGCCGCTATTTCGGCACGGTTCTGGGGCCGGGATATAACCGCGCCCATGCCGACCACCTTCATCTCGACGTGAAGGCGCGGCTGCGGCCCATCTGCAAGTGAGTGCGAGCCGCAAGCACGGCGGCCCATGCGGGTTGATATGCGACTGTCCGTCGAGGCTGGGCAAAATGGCTTCAGCGCCCCGGTCCAGGATTGGGCGGCTCGGCGTATGAGCTGTCGCTGAACTCTTGGGAGGACCCAGTATGAAGCCAATCCAGTTCAATCGCGACGAGACCAGGGCGATCGTCGCCGACATTCAGAACTATTTTCGCGAGGAACTGGACCAATCGATCGGTGCCATTCCGGCGGAGATGCTGATGCGGTTTTTCGCCGAGAAGATGGGCGGGTACTTCTACAATGCCGGGCTGCACGATGCACAGGCGCTGGTGCGTAGGAAAATCGACGACGTGAGCGACGAAATTTTCGGCCTGGAG
Organism: Aureimonas sp. N4; assembly: GCF_001463925.1. Taxonomy (NCBI): domain Bacteria; kingdom Pseudomonadati; phylum Pseudomonadota; class Alphaproteobacteria; order Hyphomicrobiales; family Aurantimonadaceae; genus Aureimonas; species Aureimonas sp. N4. The sequence goes on from NZ_BBWS01000022.1 coordinate 51,452, forward strand.
CAGCCGACCGGGCGGCGCTGAATGGGCGGTCTTCACGACAATCGGAGTCAGCTGATGTCGGAGCGCAGCAACGCTTTGGCCCATCACGCGTTGAGGGCGCGCGGAACCCGATCCGCACGGAGATAAGGAACCAGCCATGCTGAAACCCTTGACATTGGCCGCCGTGCTTCTTGCGGCCGCGTCGCCTCTGGCGCACGCGCAGGAAGACGGCCCCGACCGCGAGGATCGCGGCGGACGATACGAACGGGACGTGCGCCCGGACGACGACCTGCCCCCCTATCGCGACCGGAGCGACATCGACCGCTCACGCGACATGCGCCATGGCGATCGTTGGGCGCGGACCAATGACGGTGATGACGAGGCGGGCGACCGCGATCGCGACATGCGCGATCTCTACCGGGATCGGGACGACAAGGATCGCGACCACAAGGGCAAGGACAAGGATCGGGAGAAGCGCGACCGGGACCGCGATCGTGAAAAGGGTCCGCGCGGCGAACGCGGTGGCCCGGACGGCCGTCATGGCCCGCCCATGCCCGCCCGCGCCGGCTTCGAAATCAATATGGGCCCAGGCCAGACGCTTCGCGTGACCTGTGGCGACGAGGATCTGGCGGACTGCATGGCGGCCGCAAAGCCCATCCTCGACGCCTTCACCAAGAAGGTCGAGGATGCCGGCACCCGCGTTCCGCCTCCGCCGCCCAGCCTCGTGAACGGCGACGCACCGCCTCCGCCGCCGCCAGCTGGCGATCGTCCGGCTCCGGCCGGCGCGACACCGCCGCCGCCGGCGAACTGAGACATCGTAGGATAGGGGCCGGGCGAGATGATCGCCCGGCTCCATGGATTGATCCGGGTCTGACACCGGAAGGACGGTGAGGCCGGCGGAGGCAGCGTTTCGATAGAAGGCGGAAACCTCACAACGAGCGAGGCCTCTGAAACACGGCCGCGACAGGTTCGAGTGGCGCGTCTGCCTATCTCACGCTCATCGGAGGTGAGGGGCACGATCCCCCGCTTCCTTATAGATCATCGCAGGAGCCAGAGCCGCCCTTGCCGCCCTTGCCACCTTTTCCTCCGCTAACCCCTTTTCCGTCCTGACCATCACGCCCGTCAGTCCCGGATTTGCCGCATTGTTTCGTAGGGGCCTTGCTCGTTTTCAGTGAACCCTTTGGGTCATCACTCTTGCTGGTCTGTGTTTCGGCTGGCACCGGAATCTTTTCGCCAGCTTCCTGCGCCCTGGCTTCGATTGCCAACGCGCCGACAGACGAAATGGCGATCATCAGGAGTAGCCTTCCGAAGATGCGATTGCTGAGCATCGATCTTGATTCCCTCATTGAGCGACCGACGGCGCCGCGCTGGCACCTTCGATAGGGCAGCGTGACGATGCCGCCGTCTCCGGTTCGATGCCGGATCCGTTGCCGAAGTGAAGCGCGACCGTGGCGCGTTTTGCGGCGGGTAGAAGGCCTTCAGTCGTCCGAAACCGGAACGGGCGTCGGCCTGCCCTCTTCATCCAGCGCCACCATGACGAAGACGCCCTCCGTCACCTTCACGCGTTCGGAGGTGAGGTAGCGGCGCGCCCAAGCCTCGATCTTCAAGCGGATCGATGTGCGCCCGACCTTCTCGATGGAAGAATAAACGCAGAGCGTGTCCCCCACCTTCACAGGGCGGCGGAATGCCAGCGTTTCGACGGCAACCGTGGCGACCCGCCCCTGCGCGCGCTCGGCCCCTCGAATGCCGGCGGCCAGATCCATCTGCGACATCACCCAGCCGCCGAAAATATCGCCGGCGGCATTGCGGTCGGCCGGCATGGCCAGAATGCGCACCGTGAGTTCGCCGCTCGGATGCTCTTCGTCTTCGATCATGCTGGCGCCTCGAATTGAACCTGCCGCAGGTGTGCGCGAGACGACCCGGCGGCGCAAGCGCGATCCCGCGATGTGAACGCCTGCCGGGTGGTCCATGCCAAAATACGGTACGATCGGCTGGGGAAATAGCGCGCATACGTTGAGATGTCCGGGCGGGATCGACTATCTTCCGCACCGGCCCTAGCCGGTGAACCCCGTCGAAGCAGTCTTCGCCCGTCGGCGAGAATGGTCGCGAGATCGCCAAAGGCTTGCGGGACAGACAGGGCCTTGTGGGCGGGCGAATGGGAGGACGGAAATTGCGTGTGACACGAATGGCCATCGCCTTGACTGGGCTTGCTGTGACCGGAGCGCTGGCCGCCACGGGCGGCATCTATCGCGACTGGTCGTTGACCTGCACGTCAGGACTCGACTGCGACGCTTCCACCTTTTCGAAAGGGAACGCCCCGCTCATCGCCCTGGGGATTCGGCGGGGACCCGGCGCGGCGGACGTGCCGAAGCTTGCGATCGGGTTGCGCGAGGCCGCTCCGTTGTCCGGCCCGGTAACGCTGCGCTTCGACGATGGCGCGAGCCGGGAGCTGCCGGCGAGCGCCTTTCATGCCGACAAGGAAGGCCAAGCCGTCAGCGCCGATCTCGGTGATCTTCTGGCCGATCTCAAGCGCGCCTCGACTGTCGAGATCAGCCTGACGCCGGCAGGCAAGACGCAGAGCACGACATTCTCGCTGTCCGGGCTGGTGGCGGCCCTGCGCAAGATGGACGAGGATCAGCAACGGACCGGCACCCCCAATGCTCTGATCGACAAGGGCGATAAGGCGCCGACCAAGCCCAGCCTGTTGGCGAGCGATATCACCGATGCGGCCGCGCTGCCGGCCAGCGTGCGCAGGCTTTGGAGCGAAGGCCCGGGGCAGTGCTCGGACTTCAACGGCTTTCCGCCATCGATTCTGGGTTTCTCCGTGCCGATGGGCGATCAGGCGCGTCTCTACGTTCTGGCCTGCGGGAGCCCCGGCGCGTACAACGAGCCGTCCCGCCTCTATCTTCAGGAGGGGGACTCGGCGGATGTGTTCCCCGTGGTGTCCATGGCCGCCGATGGCCCGGTGGCCACGATGACGATCTGGAACGCGGGCTGGGACGGGAACCGGCTGATCACCTTCCTGAAGGGGCGTGGCATCGGGGATTGCGGCATCTCTGCCGAATATGAACTCGATCCGGAAGCGCTCCAGTTGCGGCTGGTGGACGCTCGGGAGCAATCCGAATGCAACGGGCAGGACGATATGAGCCGGTGGCCCCAAACCTGGCCCTTGCGGACCTCCAAACGCTGAGCGGCGGCCTTCACGCTCGCGCGAGGACGCTGATCGGCTGGGAACGGCTCCGGCAAGGTGGCGTTGGCCCGGCATGGCGGAGCCGGCTCGGCTTGCCGCCCCGACCGGAGACACCCGATGAAAGCCCTCCTTCTTTCCGCCACCGCCATAGCCCTGTCGGCCGCTCTGCCGGCCTTCGCGCAGACCCCGGCGCCTGCTGCGACGAGCGAGCCGATCGGCGTGACCATGCGCGGTGCGGACGGCCAGCCGCATGGCACGATCCGTATCACGCAAACGCCGAACGGCGTGATCGTCGATGGCGACCTCACGGGAATGCAGGACGGGGAATATGGCCTGCATTTCCATGCCAAGGGCCTCTGCGAAGGCAATTTCGACTCGGCTGGCGGCCATCATAACCCGACGAACAAGCAGCACGGGTTCGAGGTCGAGGGCGGACCCCATGCGGGCGACATGGCCAATATCTATGTGCAGGGCGGTGTCGCGCGCTTCCAGCAGTTCAATCCCATGGTTCGCTTCGAGGATGGCGACGCACCGCTGAAGGATGCGGACGGCACGGCCATCATGGTGCACGGCGCGCCGGACGATCATCACTCGCAGCCGACCGGCAATGCCGGCTCGCGCATGGCCTGCGGCGTGGTCTTCCCCGCCTCCTGAGGCCTGACGTGTGCGGTTCGGTTCCTGGCCATGAAATGCGATCGTGGCCGGGAACCGATCCCTTATCGCGACATTCTGTCTCCGTGATCCGAAGCGCGTTTCTTGTCTTCGGAGCCTTTTGTAAAAGGAATGATCCGCGTATGAAGTCCCTCGTTCTCGCCGCCGGTTTCGCCACGCTTCTCGGCTCCGCCGCTTTCGCGCAGACGGCCACGACGACCGCTGCTCCCGCAGCCACCGGAGCTGCCAATAGCGAAGTGATCATCGTCCTTCCGGACGTCGTCACGGGCGCAGCTCCGGCCCGCTTCTTGGCCGACAAGCTCGAAGGCAAGGACGTATACGGCGCGAATAACGAGAAGATCGGTGAGATCGAAGACTTCGTGCTCGGTTCCGACGGAACGGTTCAGGCTGTCGTGATCGAAGTGGGCGGCTTCCTCGGCATCGGCGAGAAGGACGTTCTGGTGAGCTGGTCGGCCCTGCAGATGACCATGGACGGCAGCAAGACGCGCGTGACCGCGCCGACGCTGACGCGCGACATTCTCCAGAACGCGCCGACCGTCGATCTCGACAAGATCGCCCCCGGCGACGATTGATATCGAACACGTGAGTTGAGCCTTTGGCGGCCTGCCCGATCCTCCCTCGGGCAGGCCGTTTTTCGTCAGGGCGAGGGAGCCCAACCGACCGGCTGGAAACCCGGCAGAGCTTCCACACTGGCCAGCCAGCTGCGAACGGCGGGGAAGCCGTCGAGCGAGAAGCCGCCATCGGCGGCCGTGGCGGTGTAGGGATAGAGCGCGATGTCGGCGACGCTGGGGCGGCCCGGCCCGAACCAGGGCGCGGCCGTCAGATGGCGTTCCATCACGGCGAGGGCGCGCATTCCATTCTCGAAGGTGAGCGCCATGCGCTCGGGCGTCGCGGCGCTCTTGCGCTCCGGGTAGACCGTCAGCGAGCGGCGGACGGCGATGCTGACCTCATGCGCGTTCTGCTCGAAGAACATCCAGCGCAGCGTTTCGGCGCGCTCGAACGGGTCGGTGGGGAGGAAGTCCGTACCATCAGCGAGATATGCCAGAATGGCGTTGGATTCGGCGAGGAGCCGGCCATCCTCCAGTTCCAGAAGTGGACATTGGCCGGCCGGGTTGCGCTTCAGGAACGCTTCCGTGCGCGTGGAGCCATCGCGTGTCGAGACTTCGACATGGCGGAACGGGCGACCCAGTAGCGAGAGAAGAAGGCGCGGCTTGTAGCAATTGCCGCTGTCGCTCATGCCAAAGACGGTCAGCATTCCCGGAGGTCTCCTTATTGATCTCCCCGTATTGGAGCCAAGCGCGGCTCGAACCGCCAATTCCTTTTTGTGCGCCTGGCATCAGCGATCTTGATGGGTCTTCGCCTTGCGCCGGGGCTGGTGCGGGACTAGGGTCCGCCGATTTTCGCGCTCGGCCGGCCGCGGGCGAAAGTCGAGTGAAGATTCGATGTCGTTTCCCGGAGCCTGATCATGGGTTTTCTCGCCGCTTCCCTGGACCGCGTGAAGCCGTCCGCCACCATTGCCGTGTCGCAGAAGGCGCGTGAGCTGAAAGCACAGGGGCGGGACGTCATCGGCCTCGGCGCCGGCGAGCCGGATTTCGACACGCCCGACAATATCAAGCAGGCCGCCGTCGAGGCGATCGCGCGCGGCGAAACCAAGTACACGCCCATCTCCGGCATTCCGCAGCTGCGCGAGGCGATCTCGGCCAAGTTCAAGCGCGAGAACGGGCTCGACTACAAGCCCGAGCAGACGATCGTCTCGACGGGTGGCAAGCACGTTCTCTTCAACGCTTTCATGGCGACGCTGAACCCCGGCGACGAGGTCATCATCCCCGCGCCGTACTGGGTCAGCTATCCCGAGATGGTGTCGCTGTGCGGCGGCACGCCCGTCGTCGTCGAGACGCGGCAGGAGGATAATTTCAAGCTGACGGCCGAGGCGCTGGAGCGCGCCATCACGCCGAAGACGAAGTGGTTCCTGTTCAACTCGCCGTCCAACCCGACGGGCGCGGCCTATACCCATGCCGAGCTCAAGGCGCTGACCGATGTGCTCATGCGCCACGAGCATGTCTGGGTCATGACCGACGACATGTACGAGCATCTCGTCTATGGCGACTTCACCTTCGCCACGCCCGCGCAGGTCGAGCCGGCGCTCTATGAGCGCACGATCACGATCAACGGCGTGTCCAAGGCATATGCCATGACCGGCTGGCGCATCGGCTATGCTGGTGGCCCGCTGAAGCTCATCAAGGCGATGGACATGATCCAGGGTCAGCAGACCTCGGGCGCGTGCTCGATCGCGCAATGGGCCGCCGTCGAGGCGTTGAACGGTACACAGGACTTCATCCCGAAGAACCGCGCCATGTTCGAGCGCCGCCGCGATCTCGTGGTGTCCATGCTCAACCAGGCAAGCGGCATCGAATGCCCGTCGCCCGAGGGCGCGTTCTACGTCTACCCGTCGGTGCGCGGCCTGATCGGCTCCACGACCGAAGCGGGCAAGCGCATCGAGACGGACGAGGATTTCGTGACGGCTCTTCTGGAGCAGGAAGGCGTCGCGGTCGTCCACGGCACGGCCTTCGGCCTTGGCCCCAACTTCCGCCTGAGCTACGCGACCTCGGACGCCCTGCTGGAGGAAGCCTGCACCCGCATCCAGCGCTTCTGCGGTTCGCTCAAGCGCTGATCCGGGCCAGACTCCGATCGATCGAGGCGGCTGGGCAACCAGCCGCCTTTTTCGTGCTCATACGATGAAGCCCGCCGCGATGAGCGCGAGGGCGACCTGCCAGGGCGGGCGCGACCAGAGCACGAGCAGCAGGAAGCCGGTAACGGCGAGCAGCATATCGCGCGGGCTCGTCACGGCATGGGTCCAGACGGGATCATAGAGCGCGGCGGCGAGCACGCTGACCACGGCAGCGTTGGCGCCGCGCAGGGCGGCCCGCGCGGATGGGCGCTGCCGCAGCTCGTCCCAGAAGGGCAGGGCCGCCAGCACCAGTAGCAGGCCCGGCACGAAGATCGCGAGCGTTGCCAGAGCCGCGCCGACGAGGCCGCCCGGCGCGGGGGCGAGCGCGCCGAGATAGGTGGCGAAGGTGAAAAGCGGGCCAGGCACGAGCTGAGCCGCGCCATAGCCCGCGAGGAAGGCATCGGCCCCGACGAAGCCCGGCCGAACCGTCTCGGCTTCCAGGAGCGGCAGCACCACATGGCCGCCGCCGAAGACGAAGGCTCCCGAGCGTAGGAACCCATCGAAGAGATGCAGCGCAGGCGAGGGCACGAGCGGGGCGAGAGGGGGCAGAATGAAGACCAATGCCGCAAAAAGCGCGAGGGCCGCAAAGGCGAGACGCCGGCGCGCCGGCGGGGTGTCATGGATCGGAGAGGGCACCGGTTCCATCGGCTCGCGGCAGGAAAAGAGACCCAGAAGCGCACCGACCGCGATCGACAAACCCTGCGCCAGCGCGGTCGGGGCGAGGGCGACCAGCGCCAGCGCCACGAGTGCGATGGCGGCGCGTTTGCGATCGGGTGTCAGCGTCCGGCTCATACCCCAGACCGCCTGCGCCACGACAGCGACGGCGAGGATCTTCAGCGAACGGACGAGATCGCTGCCAGCGCCAGTGTCGAAGCGTCCGGCACCGAGCGCGACGACATACATGAGAAGGGCGGAGGGCAGGGTGAAACCGGCCCAGGCGGCAAGCGCACCGCGCAGGCCCGCACGCTGAAACCCGATGGCGAAGCCCACCTGACTGGAGGCCGGGCCGGGCAGGAACTGGCAGAGCGCCACGAGATCGGCATAGCTCGCTTCGTCCATCCACTTGCGCCGCTCGACGAAGGCCTGCCGGAAGTAGCCGAGATGCGCGATCGGGCCGCCAAACGAGGTGAGACCCAAAACAAGAAAGACGCGAAAGACGCTGAAGGCTCTCGCTGGCTTTGCGGCGGCGGGCGAGACGGAGGGAAGCGCGACCATGCTGCGGTTTAGGAGACCAGCAAGACAAACCGATGACAAGTCGGCTCGTCGGTTTTGCGCAGCCTATGGGCCATTGCACCTAAAAGAAAAGCCGAGCTCGAAAGCCCGGCCTGAAGTTGGAATGCCTGGAGCATCCCTGGGAGGAAACGGCCGGAGAAGAAAACTCGGGAGGAGGTAAGCTCTCTTCCGTCCGACTGAGATCCAAATTAAATCGATTTTGTGGGTATCACCAGACGCAAAGGCACATGCCTGCTATGCAGGCAATGCATGAAACTTCTCAGCTTCTGATCAGTTTGCCATGCCTTGCTGGACGGAGTTGCCTAGCGACGATGCAATCTGGTTCGAATCTCGTCGCGTAGCGACGCGTTTCCGAGCAAACGTCGGCGCTGCATAGCACTGTGCGGCGGTCTGCCGCAAGCGCTCCAGCCTTCAATAGGACCAGGTTCTGGCCTTGCCGATCAGGAAGTCGCGAAAAACCTTCAGCTTGGCGGCATCGCGAAGCTGTTCGGGATAGCAGAAATACGTATCGAAGGAGGCGAGATCCAGATCGGGCAGAACCTGAACGAGCTTGGTGTCCTTGTCGATCATATAGTCCGGCAGAAGGGCGAGGCCGATGCCACGCTCGATGGCCGATTTCATCGCCATCAGATTGTTGATCTGGAGAATGGCCGGCCGGATTTGGCCCTCGGGTAGGCCGGCCGTTTCCAGTGCGTTGAGATTGCGCAGGTAGTTGGGCGCAGGTTCACCGAAGGTGATGATGCGATGCCGGTCGAGGTCGTCCACCGTCTCGGGCGTGCCGTAGCGCGAGAGGTAGGCGGGCGCAGCATAGACATGCATATGCACGGTGAAGAGGCGGCGCTGGATCAGGTCCGGCTGCTGCGGTTGACGCAGGCGAATCGCCGCGTCGGCCTTGCGCATGGTGAGATCGATTTCCTCGTTGTCGAACACGAGTTGAAGCTCGACATCGGGATAAAGCTCGAGAAATTCCTGCGCGCGCTGGGTCAGCCAACCGGAGCCGAGGCCGACCGTGGTTGTCACGCGCAGCTTGCCGGTCGGCTTCTCGCGCGTTTCGGTCAGCTGCATCCGAACGTTCTCGAGTCGTTTGAGAACGTCGCTGGCCGTTTGATAGAGAAGCTCCCCCGGCTCTGACAGAACGAGGCCGCGCGCATGGCGGTGGAAGAGGGGGGAGCCGATCTCCTGTTCCAGCGCCGCCACCTGCCGCGAAATCGCGGACTGGCTAAGATTCAGCGCATTGGCCGCATGGGTGAAGGACCCGGCTTCGGCCGCTGCGTGGAAAATGCGCAGCTTGTCCCAGTCGAGCGCCATGGTCCGCCCCTCGCTCCCTGTTCCGTTCCGGTCTTATTCGGCCGCTTGCCGCGCGGCGTCAGCGTCCAGCGCCTGGGCGGCCAACCAGCGCTCGGCTTCGAGCGCGGCCATGCAGCCGAGACCCGCCGCCGTGACCGCCTGACGATAGACGTCGTCCGCCACGTCGCCGGCCGCGAAGACGCCCTCGACCGAGGTCTTCGTGGTGCCAGGTTCGACCCAGAGATAGCCGCCGTCCTTCTGGCGCAGCTGGCCACCGAAGACCTCGGTGGCGGGCGCATGGCCGATGGCGACGAACACGCCGTGCGTCGCGATCTCCTGGAACTCGCCCGTTTCGCGGTTGCGCAGACGAACGCCGGTGACCGACTTCATCGGCTGGCTCTGGCCGAGGATCTCATCGACCTCGCTGTTCCAGATGACCCGCACGTTCTCCTTGGCGAAGAGCCGGTTCTGCATGATGCGCTCGGCCCGGAACTCGGAGCGGCGATGAACCACCGTGACCGAACGGGCGATATGGGAGAGATAGAGGGCTTCCTCGACCGCCGTGTTGCCGCCGCCGACCACCACGACATCCTTGCCGCGATAGAAGAAGCCGTCGCAGGTGGCGCAGGCCGAAACGCCGAAGCCTTGGAAAGCAGCCTCGGAGTCGAGACCCAGCCAGCGCGCCTGCGCACCCGTCGCGATGATCACGGCATTGGCCGTATAGACCGTGCCGCTGTCGCCCTTGAAGCGGAAGGGGCGAACCGAAAGATCGGCTTCCACGATGAGGTCGGACGCCATCTCCGCGCCGACATTCAGCGCCTGAGCCTTCATCTCTTCCATCAGGAACGGGCCGCCGATCGGATCGCGGAAGCCGGGATAGTTCTCGACATCGGAGGTGATCGTGAGCTGCCCGCCTTCCTGCAGGCCGGCGACGAGCAGCGGCTTCATCATGGCGCGCGCGGCGTAGATGGCGGCCGTATAGCCGGCCGGTCCGGAGCCGATCACGAGAACTTCGGCAAAACGCTCAGACATGGCGAAACCCGCATTGATGCTTTTGCCGGACATGGGACCGGCCCTTCCCTCAATCAATACGGGAGGCTTGTTGCGGCGACAACCGGAAGAGCCGCCAACTGGACCCCCCAAATCTTGTTTTCCGGCTGTTTACGCTCGAACGCATCGCCGGATGATCCATTCGGGCATCGAATCGGCGAGATCAGGCAGGCTGAGCGAGACCCGGTTTCGTTTCCAGCTTGCATCCGCAGGCCATCAGGTTGTGTCCTGCCCGCCACACCGGGCGCGCTTCGACGAATCCGACTGGACGGCGACGATTCGTCTCGCTACGCTTGCCAAGCTTTCAACACTGGAAAGGGGAGACTTCATGATCTGTGATATGTTCGTTTCCCCCGCCGGGGCCCGTCGCCATCCTTCGACGCTTCGCCCGGCTTCAGCTTCGTCCCGGGTCTGATCCCCGCCACAGGCTGTCCATCCGTGTTGTGTCCCCTGCGGACCTGACGCTTTCCCCGATTTCCGTCGCGCCCTGACGCGGCCATCCGAGGAGACGGCGACGCTTTGCGCGCCGGAACGCCATGACTCTTTCTTCCGAACGCGATCGCGGCGACGCGATCCGCACCGTTCTTCGTTTCACGATGCGCAACTGGCGGTCCGAGCGCCGTCTGGCCTGGACGGTCGGGCTCGCCATCACCGCGGCGACGCTCGCCGATATTTTCGTGCCCTTCTTCGCCGGGCGGCTGGTGGATGCCGTGGCCCGCACCGACCTGTCGCGCGACGATGCGCTGGGCCAGGGGCTTCGCGCGCTCGGCGCGATGGCCGCGCTCGGCTTCGTTTTTCTCGTGTTTCGGCACTGGGCCTGGGCGTCCGTCGTGCCGATGACGCTTGGTATCATGCGGCGCGTGTCAGAGGGCGCGTTCGGGCGCGTGCAGCGCTTCTCGACCGACTGGCACGCCAACAGCTTTTCCGGCTCGGTGGTGCGCCAGATCACGCGCGGCATGTGGGCGCTGGATCTCCTGCATGACGTCCTTCTGCTGGCGCTCCTGCCGTCCGCCGTGGTGCTCGTCGGCACGGTGGCGCTCATGGCCCTGCAATGGCCGCTGATGGGTCTCGTCATGGCGCTCGGCGCGGTCGCTTATGTCTCGATGACCGTGCTTCTGTCGGTGCGCTATGTCGCGCCGGCCTCGCGCGTTTCCAACAAGATGGACACGCGGGTCGGCGGCGTCCTGGCCGATGCGCTCGCCTGCAACGCCGTCGTCAAGGCCTTCGGGGCCGAGCGGCGGGAGGACGAACGCCTGTCGGGGGCATTGGGCGAGTGGCAGCGCGAGACGCGGCGCACCTGGATGCGGCACACTTGGTCCGGCACGGTGCAGACCACCGTGCTCTGGCTGGTGCGCGTGTCGATCGCGGGCGTGGCACTCTGGCTCTGGTGGCGGGGGCAGGCGAGTCCAGGCGACATCACCTATGTCCTGACCACCTATTTCGTGGTGCACGGCTATCTTCGCGACATCGGCATGCATGTGAACAACCTGCAAAAGTCGGTGAACGAGATGGAGGAACTGGTGGACCTCCACGATCTCGTGCCCGAGATTGCCGACGCGGCGGATGCAAGACCGCTGGTGGTCAGGGGCGGCGAGATCCGCTTCGATCGTGTGCGCTTCCACTATGGTGCGCATGGCACCCCGCTCTATGACGGGCTGGACGTGACGATCCGGGCCGGTGAGCGGGTGGGGCTGGTCGGGCATTCCGGCTCGGGCAAGACGACCTTCGTCAAGCTCGTGCAGCGCCTTCACGACATCTCGGACGGTGACATCCGCATCGACGGGCAGAGTGTCGCCGCGCTCACGCAGGAATCGCTTCGGCGGCAGATCGCCATCGTGCCGCAGGAATCAATCCTGTTTCACCGGACGTTGCGCGAGAACATCGCCTATGGCCGGCCGGATGCGACCGTCCAAGAGATTGAGACGGCGGCCGAACTCGCCCATGCCGCCGAGTTCATCCAGCGCCTGCCGCAGGGCTATGAGACCATGGTGGGGGAGCGCGGCGTCAAGCTCTCGGGCGGCGAGCGTCAGCGCGTGGCTCTCGCCCGTGCCTTCCTGGCGGATGCGCCGATCCTGATCCTCGACGAGGCGACCTCGGCGCTGGATTCGGAATCGGAGCGCCTGATCCAGGAGGCGATGGAGCGCTTGATGGTCGGGCGCACGGCGCTTGTCATCGCCCACCGTCTGTCAACGGTGCGCGCGCTCGACCGCATTCTCGTGTTCGAGCGCGGGCGGATCGTGGAGGACGGGCCGCATGAGAAGCTCATGCGCCTGCCCGGCGGCACCTATCGCCGGCTGGCGGAGCGGCAGGGCGAAACGCCCATGCTGCGCGACGCCGGATAAGGATCGAGGCGGGCGGGTCTCATATGAGGCCCGCCCGCTTTGTTGCCGGGCTGGGTCTCAACTTGTAGAACGACCGCCATCGGGCGCGCGGCAAGGGGAGGCGGCGGGCGTCGAAGCTTTCGGGGGACCGCGTCATCTTCAGGACCATCGCGCATGTCGCCTCGATCTTCGGTCTGGTTCTGGCGGGCGCCATGCTGCTCCCCGCCCTGGTGGACGTGATCGACTCGAACCGGGACTGGATCGTCTTCGTCGGCTCGGCGGTGGTGATCGCGGCCATCTGCACGCTGATCGCGGTCGCGACGCGCGGCGAGCCCTTCCGTCCGAGCCCTCGTCTCGGCTTCCTGCTGGTCACGGTGATTTGGAGCACGGGCAGTCTGATCGGCACGATCCCGATCTATTTCGCCCTGCCGCAACTGGGTTTTGCCGCGGCCCTGTTCGAGTCGGTCTCCGGGCTGACGACCACAGGAGCGACCACGATCTCGGGCCTCGACGCCTTGCCGCGCGGACTGCTCCTCTGGCGCTCGCTCCTGAGTTTTCTCGGCGGCATCGGTATCATCGGCATGGCGCTCCTGATCTTCCCCTCGCTGCGCGTCGGCGGCATGGCGCTGTTCCATCTCGAAAGCTCGGATCGCTCCGGCAAGCTCCTGCCCCGCGTGAGCCAGCTGTCGGCGGGGATCGTCGCGGTCTATGTCTCGCTGACGCTGCTCTGCGCCATTCTCTATCACGTCTGCGGCATGCCGCTCTTCGACGCGGTGAACCATGCCATGTCGACGCTGGCGACGGGCGGTTTCTCCACCCATGACGAGTCGCTCGGCTTCTACCAGTCCGACGCGATCCTGATGGTCGCGACCGTCTTCATGATTCTGGGGGCCTTGCCCTTCGTGCTCTACATCAGGCTCTTCCTGCCGCGCCGCTTTCAGCGCTGGCGCGATCCGCAAATCGGCTTGTTCCTGGCGATCTGTCTCGTGCTGACGCTCGTGCTGGCGGCCACGCGGATCGTCATCAACAATGTGTCGATCAAGGAAGCCTTGATCTCGTCGGCCTTCAATCTCGTCTCGGTCATCACGACGACGGGTTTCGTGTCGGAGGATTTCACGCTCTGGTCGAATGCGGCGATCGGCATTTTCTTTCTCGCCATGTTCATCGGCGGCTGCGCGGGCTCGACGGCGGGCGGCATCAAGGTCAACCGCATCATCATTCTCTATGCGTTAGTCCGGGCCAATTTCCGGCGCGTGCTGCGGCCTCATTCGGTGCAGCGGCTGAAATACGGGCATGACGACATCTCGCTCGAAACGCTTCAAAGCGTGACGATCTTCATCTTTCTCTTCTTCCTGTCGCTGCTGGTCGGCACGACGGCGCTTTCGATCTGCGGGCTGGACCTTCTCACCGCGTTCTCCGCTTCGCTGACGGCGGTCGGCAATGTCGGCCCCGGCTTCGGGCAGTTGATCGGCCCCGCCGGCAATTTCTCCTTCCTGCCGGCCCCGGCGCTCTGGATCCTCTCCTTCATGATGCTGATCGGCCGTCTCGAACTCGTCACCGTGCTCGTGCTCCTGTCGCCGAGCTTCTGGAGGGATTGATGCGCATCGCCTTCATCAATCTCGACCGGGCCACGGAGCGCCGCGCGTTCATGGAAGCGCAAGCGTCTAGGCTCGAGCTCACCTTCGAGCGGGTGCGCGCGGTGGAGGCCGGGGAGATCGAAGAGGCGCTGGCCGCGCGGCTGAACGGGCGCTGGGAACGGCCTCTGACGCGCGCCGAACTCGGCTGCTTCCTGTCGCATCACGCGCTTTGGCGCGAGGTGGCGGAGGGGCGGGGGCCGATGCTTGTCTTGGAGGATGATGCGATCCTTTCGCGTCAGCTCTCCCTAGCTCTGTCGCGTCTGGCGGCTTTCGACCGGGCAGAGTTTCTCAATCTGGAGAGTTTCGAGCGGCGTCGCTTCGTAGCGCGGCAGGCTTCGGACTTGGGGCCAGGGCTCGCCGTGCGGCGCGTCTTTCGCGACAAGTCGGGCTCGGCCGCCTATCTCCTCTGGCCGGCGGGCGCGCGCAAGCTGCTGGCGCGCGCCGAGCGGGGCGCGGCGCCGGTGGACGCCTTTCTTCATGGACTCTCCGGCCTGAACGCATGGCAGGTCGAGCCGGCGCTGGCCATTCAGGCGCATCTTTGGGAGCGGCGGAGCGGCGGCGCGCCGATCGATGCTGCAACCTCGATCCAAGCCCCGCGCGGCCACTTGCCGCTGACCCTCGCCAATCTCCCGTTCCGCGCCCGGCGGGTCGCGACGCAGATCAGGCTCGCGGGGCAGCATCTCCGCCGTCTCGGCCCCGCGACCTATCGCAGGACGGATTTGCGGGACGAGGATTTCCGTTAACGGCCTTCGCGCCACAGCCGCTCGTAGACGGCGTTAATCGCCTCCGCCTCGTGCGAGAGGGGAAACTCGGCGCGGGCCTTGGCGAGCGCGGCGCCGGCCGCAGCCACGCGCGCCGTGTCATCCGCCATCCACCTCTCGCAGGCCGCGATCAGCGCGGGCAGGTCTCCGGGTGGGAAGATCGTGCCGGTCTCGGGCGTTACCACGTCGGAGAAGACGCCGACATCGGCGGCGACCACCGGAACGCCGGTGGACATAGCCTCCAGCGGCGTGAGGCCGAAGCCCTCCCAGCGCTGCGGGGCGACGAAGAGGTCCAACGCCTGATACCAGCGCTCGATGGCGCGGTGCTCGCCGACGAAGAGAATGCGGGATGTGAGGCCGGCGGCCTCGACACGTTGTCGAAGCTCTGCCTCGAAGCTCTGATGCTCCGCCGTGGCGCGGCCGGCGACGATGGCCTGCCAGCCGGGGTGATGGGGCAGGAGGCCGATCATCGCCTCGACGAAGAGATCGGTGCCCTTCTGCCGGCGCACGCGGCCGAAGCAGCCAAGCGTGCGAAGTGCGGGGTCCAGCCCGAGCGCGGCCCGCGCCGCCTCGCGGCTCTCTGCGGGGCGAAAGCGTGTCTGGTCGATCCCATGCGTCACGACCGTGCTCGGAACGCCCAGATAGGCCGATGTGCGCGAACTCGTGGCGATCACCGCGTCCATGCGCGCAATGAGCCAGCGCGTATAGGCTGTGTGCCGACGCTGGGAGGCAGAGGTGAAGACGAGGCGCAGCGGCATTCTCAGGACATCGCGCAGGAGGATGCCCGGCAGCATCTCGACATTGCGGCGGGCATGCCAGATGCGGAAGGGGCGGCCGTCCGGTTTCTGCCAGAGGCCGGGCAGGGCGAGCCAACGCAGCTTGGGGAGATGAGCGGGGAGACCGGGGCCGAGCGCGCGAATGCCGAGCGAGCGTGCCTGTTCGGGAACGAGCTGGATAATGGTGGAGGTCACGCCGGACAGTCGGCGCTTGAAGTTCGGCGCGATGACTTCGACCCGGCGGATCGAGCCGCCGGGTTCGGAGCCGGGATTAGACATTCCTCGTCGGCTTTCCGCCGCAGGGGTCTGTCCCCGGTTCCTAGATGTCCATGTCACGCGGCGGCCTGGATCGCGTCGTCGAGAACGCGCAACTCGGCCTCGTAGCGCGCGACACGCTGCTCGGCTTCGGGGCCGGTCATGAACTGCCGGGCGCTTTCCAGATTGTCCTTGAGGTCGGCGCGCTTGACCGCGCGGGCAAGCGGTAGTGCGACGGCACGGGCGACGAACTCTTCCTCCCGCTCACCCTCGCGCCGCGTCAACGCGTCCACGGCGGCGACGATCTCGGGCGAGAAACCCTTGGCGGCCAGCGCGTCCAGCGTCCAGCCGGGGCCTTTTTCGACCACGTCGTGAAGCAGGGCGACGATGCGCTCGTCCTCGCCGCAGACGCAGCCCGCGACGCGGCGAAGATGGGCCAGAAAGGGCCGACCGCGCTTGTCGGTCTGGCCTTCATGGGCGACCGAGGCGATCGCCTCGGCCTTTTCGAGAAGAGACGTCGGCATGATGAAAGGCACTCAGAGTCTGTTTGACAATTCGCCGGCGCGAGGCCGGCGAGGTATGGTTCGTTCCCGCTGGGCCGCGAGGCTATGAAAGCCGAGCGGCATCGACAAGGATTCGCAAGGATAAGCCGGCCAAGCCCGACCGGATCACCCGGCCGACGGCTCAGACCCAGCGCAGCTCGATGATCTCGTAGGAGCGGGCGCCGCCGGGGGCCGCGACCTCGACCGTGTCACCCTCGCTCTTGCCGATCAGCGCGCGCGCGATGGGCGACGAGATGGAGATGCGGCCCTGTTTTACATCGGCCTCGGCATCGCCGACGATCTGGTAGACCTTCTCTTCTTCCGTGTCCTCGTCCACGAGCTTCACGGTGGCGCCGAACTTGATCCGGTCGCCGGAAAGCTTGGAAACGTCGATGACCTCGGCCCGCGCGGTGAGATCCTCCAGCTCGCCGATGCGCCCCTCGTTGAGGCTCTGGGCTTCCTTGGCGGAGTGATATTCGGCGTTCTCGGACAGGTCGCCATGCGCCCGCGCTTCCGAGATCGCGGTGATGATCCGGGGGCGCTCTTCCTGCTGGCGGCGGCGCAGCTCTTCCTTGAGAGCCTCGAAACCGCCGACAGTCATCGGCACTTTTTCCATGCCATCTACCCTTGCTTTTCGGACACCCGGCGCTCGCCGGATCGTCTCGCATCGTCCGGCGCCTGCCGGAATTAAAAAGCCGGCCGGCTTCCCGAGGGATGCCAGCCGACCGGTCATTCATGATCAAGCGAACTTAGCGACGTTCGCCCGTAACTCAAGCGGCTTCAAAATAAGACTGAAGCGAGCGGACTTCAAGGTTTCCGGCCTTGAGCGCCGCGATCGCCTGCGCGGCAGCTTCCATGCCGGCCAGCGTGGTGAAGTAGGGCACCTTGTGCATCAGAGCCGCGCGGCGCAGCGAACGCGAGTCGGACAGCGCCTTGGCGCCTTCCGTCGTGTTCAGGACGATCTGTACCTGACGGTTGCGGATCGCATCCTCGATATGCGGACGCCCTTCCAGCACCTTGTTCACCTTCTCGGCCACGACGCCGTTCTCGGCGAGGAAGCGATGGGTGCCCTCGGTGGCCGAGACGCGGAAGCCCAGCTCCACCATACGCTTGACGGTCGGCAGCATCTTCGCCTTATCGCCGTCGCGCACGGACACGAACATCGTGCCATCGCGCGGCAGATCGACCGAGGCGCCGAGCTGGGCCTTGGCGAAGGCCAGAGCGTAACCCTTGTCGAGACCCATCACCTCGCCCGTCGAGCGCATCTCTGGGCCGAGCAGCGTGTCGACACCGGGGAAGCGCGCGAAGGGGAAGACGGCTTCCTTGACCGCGATGTGCTTGAGGTTCTTCACGTCCGGCTTGCCGCCATAGGAAGCGAAAGCGCTTTCCAGCGTCTCGCCCGCCATGATGCGCGCGGCGATCTTGGCGACCGGCGAGCCGATGGTCTTGGCCACGAACGGCACGGTGCGCGACGCGCGCGGGTTCACTTCGAGAACATAGATCTCGTCGCCCTTGATGGCGAACTGCACGTTCATCAGGCCGCCGACCTTCAGGGCCAGCGCCATGTCGCGGGTCTGACGCTCCAATTCGTCGGTGATGGCGCGCGACAGCGAATGGACCGGCAGCGAGCAGGCCGAGTCGCCCGAATGGATGCCGGCTTCCTCGATATGCTCCATAATGCCGGCGACGAACGTGTCCGTGCCGTCGCAGAGGCAATCGACGTCCACTTCCGTCGCGTCCGACAGGTAGCTGTCGATCAGCACCGGCGACTTGCCGGAGACGACAACGGCTTCCTTCATGTAGCGCTCGAACTGCGTGTCGCCGCGCACGATCTCCATCGCGCGCCCGCCCAGAACGTAGGACGGGCGGATGACGACGGGATAGCCGATGCGCTCGACGATGACGCGCGCTTCCTCGACCGAGCGCGCGATGCCGTTGTTGGGCTGGCGCAGGTTCAGGTCGTGCAGGAGCTTCTGGAAGCGGTCGCGGTCTTCGGCGAGATCGATCGCGTCCGGCGAGGTGCCGAGGATCGGGATGCCAGCTTCTTCCAGCGCGTTGGCGAGTTTCAGCGGAGTCTGGCCGCCGAACTGGACGATGACGCCGTGCAGCGTGCCCTTCGACTTCTCGACACGCAGGATTTCGAGCACGTCCTCGGCGGTCAGCGGCTCGAAATAGAGACGATCGGACGTGTCGTAATCGGTCGAGACCGTTTCGGGGTTGCAGTTGATCATGATGGCTTCGAGGCCGGCGTCGCGCAGCGCGAAGGCGGCGTGACAGCAGCAATAATCGAACTCGATGCCTTGGCCGATCCGGTTCGGACCGCCGCCGAGGATGACGACCTTCTTTCGGTCCGACACGCCGGCTTCCGAGCGCAGCTCGCCCGCGAAGGGGCGCTCATAGGTCGAGTACATGTAGGGGGTCGGCGAGGCGAACTCGGCGGCGCAGGTGTCGATGCGCTTGAAGACGGGATGCACGTCGAGACGCTCGCGCAGCGCCTGAACCTCGGCTTCGCTCTGGCCGGCGAGCTTGGCGAGGCGCGCATCGGAGAAGCCGACCGACTTCAGGAAGCGCAGGTTCTCCGCGTCCTTCGGCAGGCCGGCGGTCTTGATCTTGGCTTCCAGGTCGATGATCGCCTTGAACCGGTCGATGAACCAGGGATCGATCTTGGAGGAGCGATGGACCTGCTCCTTGGTGGCGCCCTCACGCAGGGCCTGCGCCACCATGCGCAGGCGATCGGGCGTCGGCGTGCCGAGCGCGGCGCGGATGGCGTTCTTGTCGTCGCCTTCGCCCAGGCCCGGGATCACGATCTCGTCCAGGCCGTCGAGGCCCGTTTCGAGGCCGCGCAGAGCCTTCTGGAGCGATTCCTCGAAGGTGCGACCGATCGCCATGACCTCGCCGACCGACTTCATGGCCGTGGTGAGGACGGGCGAAGCGCCCGGGAACTTCTCGAAGGCGAAGCGCGGGATCTTCGTGACGACATAGTCGATCGTCGGCTCGAACGAGGCCGGTGTCGCGCCGCCGGTGATGTCGTTCTTGAGTTCGTCCAGCGTGTATCCGACCGCGAGCTTGGCCGCGATCTTGGCGATCGGGAAGCCGGTGGCCTTGGAAGCCAGCGCGGAGGAGCGCGACACGCGCGGGTTCATCTCGATGACGACCAGACGGCCGTTCTCGGGGTTCACCGCGAACTGGACGTTGGAGCCGCCGGTCTCGACGCCGATCTCGCGCAGGACCGCGATCGAGGCGTTGCGCATGACCTGATATTCTTTATCGGTCAGCGTGAGTGCGGGCGCGACGGTGATCGAGTCGCCCGTGTGGACGCCCATCGGATCGACGTTCTCGATGGAGCAGACGATGATGCAATTGTCCGCCTTGTCGCGGACAACTTCCATCTCGTATTCCTTCCAGCCGAGAACGCTCTCTTCGATAAGCACTTCGGTGGTGGGGGAGGCGTCGAGACCGCCTTCGATGATCTCGAAGAATTCCGAGCGATTATAGGCGATGCCGCCGCCCGTGCCGCCCATGGTGAAGGAGGGGCGGATGATGGCGGGCAGGCCGACATGCTCCAGCGCTTCGGCCGCCGCGCCCATGGCGCGCGCCATGTAGCGCTGCTTGCGCTCGGTCTCGCCGAGATTCCACTCGTTTTCCAGCGCCTGCAGAGCTTCGTCGCGCTCGGGGCCGTCCACGGTCTCACGGATCAGCGCGGCGCGCTTTTCTTCATGGGCCAGGCGGTCGGCGCCCTTGGCTTCCGTCGCGTTGGCCAGATAGCTCTTGGGCGTTTCGAGGCCGATCTTGGCCATGGCCTCGCGGAACAGCGCGCGATCCTCGGCCTTGTCGATGGCGGTGGCGTCGGCGCCGATCATCTCGACATTGTACTTGTCGAGAACGCCCATGCGCTTGAGCGACAGCGCGGTGTTGAGCGCGGTCTGGCCGCCCATGGTCGGCAGGATCGCGTCAGGGCGCTCCTTGGCGATGATCTTCGCGACGACTTCGGGGGTGATCGGCTCGATATAGGTGGCGTCGGCGAGATCGGGATCGGTCATGATCGTCGCCGGGTTCGAATTGACCAGGACGATCCGGTAGCCCTCCTCACGAAGCGCCTTGCAGGCCTGCGTGCCGGAATAGTCGAATTCGCAAGCCTGTCCGATGATGATGGGACCGGCGCCGACGATCAGGATGGTTTTGATATCTTGGCGCTTGGGCATGGCTCATCCGTCTGTTCATCGTGCGCCGACACCCCGCGCCGCAAGCGGCCGGGGTGTCTGCGCGTTCAAATTCAAGGTCAAGGCCGGCTTATAGGCAATACCGGCACAAGGTGAAAGGGACAAACGGCCTTTTCAGCCGATTCCTTGATCGCCGTTAACGGGAGGGCTTGGCGAGGTCGGCCGCCGAGCGCGGCAAAGCGCGGCCGTCATAATGCTCGCGGCCGAGCGACAGGGCGAAACAGGCCAGTTCCACCGTGCGCGGAATCTCGACGCGCTTTCCGTCCCGATCGCCCTTCTCGTAATATTGAATGACCCGCTTCTTCAGGCCGAGCCGGTCCGCGGCATCTTTCTGCTTAAGGCCCATGTCGCGCCGCCATTGGCGAAATCCGTCCGAATCCATCTGCGCGCCCATGGTTCTCTCCTGTTCAGCCTCGCTTAAACTCGGCGGCGCAAGCTGACGCAACGCCCCGCCCGGCGTCCTAGCAAACTTCCCCTCATATGCAATGAAATGTGCACATCGTGCGGATTTGCCCTCTTGTCGAGGCGCACATTGTGCGTACTTAATGGGAAGTGGAAGCGAGAGTTGTGGCGGTGTGCGCCATCGAACGCTGATCCATCTCGAGGAAAGGAACATGCCATGTTGGCCGATCTGATCGTGAGCCGCTCCGCTTGTGGAGCCGACCGGGGGCGTGACGACCTGCATCGTCATGCGACCTTCAGCTGCGGCGTCAACGCCGTCTGGCGTCGTCTGATGCGAGTGCTTCATCTCGCATGATGAGCGCGTTCTGTTCGTGTCGAATAGGTGAGCAGAACGAATAAAGGCGCCGGTGAGATCACCGGCGCCTTTCTTATAGGACGAAGCTGTTGCCGCGATCAGGCGGCTTTGGCGCCCCGATGATCGTCGATCATCTGGAAGAAGCGCTGGAAGAGATAATGCGAGTCCTGCGGGCCGGGGGAGGCCTCGGGGTGATGCTGCACGGAGAAGACCGGCGCGCCCTTGACGCGCAAGCCGCAATTCGTGCCGTCGAAGAGCGAAATATGGGTCTGCTCGATCGTCTCGGGCAGCGAAGCCGGGTCCACCGCGAAGCCGTGGTTCATCGACACGATCTCGACCTTGCCGGTCGTGAAATCCTTCACCGGATGGTTCGCGCCGTGATGGCCCTGGTGCATCTTCTCGGTGCGCCCGCCGAGCGCCAGCGCCAGAAGCTGGTGCCCCAGGCAGATGCCGAACATCGGAATGCCGGACTTCGCCAGCTCGCGGATCACCGGCACGGCATATTCGCCGGTCGCCGCCGGATCGCCCGGTCCGTTGGAGAGGAAGATGCCGTCCGGCTGGTGCTTCAGGATGTCGTCCGCGCTGGTGGTCGCCGGCACGATCACGACCCGCGCGCCATGGCCCGACATAAGGCGCAGGATGTTGCGCTTGGCGCCGTAGTCGATCGCGACGATCGTGTAATTCGGCTCGGAATGGCTGCCATAGCCGGCGTTCCACACCCAGGGGCCTTCGGTCCAGACTTCCTCGGCTGGCGTCGCGGCCTCCTTGGCGAGGTCCAGGCCGACGAGGCCGGTCCATTCCGTCGCCTTGCGCTTGAGCGCCTCGACGTCGAACACGCCGTCTGCCCGGTGCGCGATGACAGCATTGGGCATGCCCTTCTCGCGGATCAGAGCGGTGAGGGCGCGCGTGTCCACGCCCGACAGCGCCACCACGCCGCGCTTCTTCAACCAGGCGTCGAGGCCGCCGGCCGAGCGATAATTCGAGGGGGCCGACACTTCGGCACGGAAGATCGCACCGACCGCGCCGATGGCGTTGTCAGGAACGAGATCCTCGACGTCCTCGTCGTTCGCGCCGACATTGCCGATATGGGGGAAGGTGAAGGTGACGATCTGCTTGGCGTAGGACGGGTCGGTCAGGATTTCCTGATAGCCGGTCAGTGAGGTATTGAAGCAGACTTCGCCCAGCGCTTCGCCTTCGGCACCGATTCCGTCGCCTTCGATCACGGTTCCGTCGGCGAGCACCAACAAGGCAGTCGGTTTCCTCTGCGGCCAGTTCGCGCTGCTCATCGGGTCTCTCCGTTCGGGATCCATCGGGCCTGTCGAGGCCGCGCGTCGCGGCCGAGCCCTTCCGGAACGTTTCTATTGCCCTAATGGCGCGCGAACGCAACCCTCTTGTCGGTGGAGAACAGGGCTATCCCCTTGCAAACGCACCGATCAAAACTTAATGCATTATGAAATCGGCGGCGCAGGTCGGACCCTGCGCCCTCGCCACGGATCGGAGAGTGCATGTGTCAGGCTGGCCAGTCTGGCTATCTAGCTCATGGACCACGACAGGATGATGACGCTGCGGCCAGCCGAGGCTACAGCAATCTCCGCGCCGCTCCGATCGCCTTTACCTTCAGGTCAGTTTCTCGAACTAGGATGGTAGCCCATTCGGCGTGGGCCTATCAGCCTAATCGCACCGGTCGCGGCTTGCCCGCGTCGGGCGCACATAGGACAGATGCGTATGCGTGAACAGATCGCAGCCGCCCTTCAAGACGCCAGCGCTGCCGGCGACAAACGGCGAGGCTGCCTTCTTCGCCTCATCACCGCCGCGATCCGCGATCGCGACGCCGCCAGCCGCATGGCCGGCAAGGACAAGGTCCCCGACAGCGACATCGCCTGCATCCTTTCGCTTCTGGTGGAGCAGCGCGAGCGCACCGCCAACGACCTGGCCGAAAAGGGCCGGAACGAGGATGCGGCCCGCGAGCGCGCGGATGCCGAGTTGATCCGCGCCTTCCTGCCCGCCCCGCTGCCGGTGGTGGAAATGGTGCAGGCTTGCAAACAGGCGGTCAGCGACACGGGCTCCAAGGGGCTGCGCGATGTCGGCCGCTGCCTTGGCGCGTTGAAGGAACGCTACGATGGCAAGGTCGACCTGACGCAGGCCTCCGGCGTCGTCCGCTCGCTCCTGAGCTGAGGCGAGCGGGCTTGCTGTGCGGGCGTCAGGCCTCGCGCTCGGCCAATTGGCGCGCCGTGAGTTCGTGATAGCGGATGACCTCCTTCACCACGAAGGCCAGATATTTCTCGGCGAAGTCGGGATCGAGCTTGGCCGTGGCGGCCAATTCGCGCAGGCGCGTGACCTGCCGTGCTTCGCGCGCCGGATCGGCGGCCGGCAGGCTATGTTCGGCCTTGAGCACGCCGACGCGCTGGGTGCAGCGGAACCGCTCGGCCAGCATGTGAATGATCGCGGCATCGATATTGTCGATACTGTCGCGAAGGTTGAGAAGTTCCGGCAAGGGAGCCTGCTCTGGCATGTCGGTCGTCCGTGGCTGGAAGCGCGAGACTGCGCCCTGATTGCTGGATAGGCCGATGAGGCCGCGTCGTCAAAGCCTGCCGAGCGAGCCAAGTGGGGTGAATTTCGTCTCCGTCCCCCTGTGGATAGAGGTGGAAAAGGGGGAGGGAGGTCCGGCATAGATGCCCTGCCCATGGCAATCCGCGCTGCGGGGGCCGATATGTCCTCCATGCGCTTTTCCCCGAGTTTCCTGGATGAGATCCGGGCCCGAATTCCGATTTCCGACGTTATCGGCCGCCGCGTCACCTGGGATCGGCGCAAGACGCAGCCGTCGCGTGGGGATTATTGGGCCTGCTGTCCCTTCCATGGCGAGAAGTCGCCCTCGTTTCATTGCGAGGATTCCAAGGGCCGCTACCATTGCTTCGGGTGCGGCGTGTCGGGCGATCATTTTCGCTTTCTCACGGAATTGGAGGGCTTGAGCTTCCCCGAAGCCGTGGAGCGGCTGGCGGGCGAGGCGGGTGTGCCCATGCCCGCGCGCGATGCCGAGGCGGAAAAGCGCGAGGAAGGGCGCGGCGGGCTGATCGCGGCCAGCAAGCTTGCCGCCGACTTTTTTCGTCAAACGCTCCAGGAAAGCGAAGGGGCCAAGGCGCGCGCCTATCTGCGGGATCGCGGCCTGAATCCGGTGACGCAGAAAATCTTCGGCGTCGGCTATGCGCCGGAAGGGCGCAACCGCCTGAAAGAATATCTGGCCGGCAAGGGCGTGGCGCGCGAGGAGATCGAGGCGGCGGGCCTCGTCGTGTCCGGCGAAGGGATCGCCGTTTCCTACGATCGGTTTCGCGACCGCGTGATGTTTCCGATCCTCGACGCGCGGGAACAGCCGATCGCCTTTGGCGGTCGGGCGCTGTCCTCGGATGTCTCGGCGAAATATCTTAACTCGCCGGAAACCGACATTTTCCACAAGGGCAATGTTCTCTATAATTTCGCGAGCGCCCGGCGCGCTTCGAAAGGGGCGGGAACGCTGATCGTCGCCGAAGGCTATATGGACGTGATCGCCCTGCACCAGGCCGGGTTCGAGCACGCCGTCGCCCCCCTCGGCACCGCGCTGACCGAGCGCCAGCTCGAACTTCTCTGGCGCACGGTCTCCGAGCCGCTTCTCTGCTTCGATGGCGATGCGGCCGGCATCAAGGCCGCCAATCGCGCCGCGCAACTGGCGCTGCCCTTCCTCAAGCCCGGCCGCTCCCTGCGCTTCGCGCTGTTGCCCGAGGGCAAGGATCCGGACGATCTCCTGCGGGCCGATGGCGCGGAGGCGATGCAGGCGGTTCTGACCCGCGCCCGGCCGCTGGCCGATCTCCTCTGGATGCGCGAAACGGCCGGCGGCTCCTTCGACACGCCCGAGCGCCGCGCCGAGCTGGAACACCGACTGAAGACGCTGGTGCGCGGCATCGAGGACGAGAGCGTTCGTCGCCACTATCTGCGCGACATGGATGATCGCCTGCGCTCCTTCTTCGGGCCTCCGGTCAGCCAGGGCTCGAACTATGGACGCTCCGGCGAATGGCGCGGACGGGGGCAGGGCGGCGGGAAGCAGGGCGGAGGCTCCTATCGCGGCGGCTCGGGCGGCGGCGGGGGAACCGGGGGCGGCCATGCGGCGCGGCGCTCGGCTGTGTCGGATCGGTTGAGCCGCAGCCAGCTCCTGCGTCCGATGGGCGGCCCCGCCACGTCGCTGCGCGAGATTTCCATCGTGATCGGCTTCATCAATCATCCGCTGCTTCTGCGCGAAGCCTTCGACTATCTGGCGGACCTCGAACTCTCGGGCGGCGATCTGGAGCGGCTGCGCTCGGCGGTGATCGATGTCTACGCCGACGAATTGCACCATTCGCGCGAAGAACTGCTGGCGGCGATCGAGCGCCAGGGGCTGCTTCCCGTCTTTGAAGGGTTCGAAAGCCAATTGCGCCTCGTCAGGCTCTGGCCGGTTCTCGCCCAAGCTGCCCTGGAGGATGCGCGCGAAGCCGTGCGGCAGGCCCTTCACTTGCATCACAAATTTCGCTCGCTACATAGGGAACTGAAGGCGGCGGAACAGGCGCTGGCGGTCGAAGGGGATGAGCTTGCTTATGCCCAGGTCATTGAAATCAAACGCGAGATCGACAATCTAGCGGGAACCGAGGCCTTGATCGACGGGTTTGGCGTCTTGTCGGGACGACCCGCAAAGGGAATTTGATCGTCCGGTTGATCCGATCGGGCGTTTTTTCGCTTATGGGAAATGCCGATTAATTTTCGTCGAGGTCCTGTCAGGTCTTGACTTGTCGGGGCGAAGGCACAAACACCGCCCGGACGTGTGGAAACGAAGTGTCGGACAGACGGTCGCCCTCTTTGGATGGCGGAATCGATGAGGTCGTTGGTCGCCGCGCCATTCTATGGTTAAGCGATTCTTTACGGCAGGCGTTTATGAGCATGGGAAACGGTGGCGATTCCCATCCGCTCATCGACCGCGTGAATTGGAGATGAATGCGCATGGCGACAAAGGTCAAGGAAGGCGAGATGGCCGTCGAAGAGCGTCAGGAGACGCCTGACAGTCCTCTGCTCGACCTGTCGGACGATGCCGTCAAGAAGATGATCAAGGCCGCCAAGAAGCGCGGCTTTGTCAGCATGGACAAATTGAACTCCGTGCTGTCGGCGGAAGACGTCACGTCCGAGCAGATCGAAGACCTGATGGCCATGCTTAGCGATATGGGCATCAACGTCGTGGAAGACGAGGAAGGCGAGGAGACCGAGGAGAAGGAGGCCGAGGAAAGCGGCTCGACCGAACTCGCCGAGGTCAGCAACAACGCCGTCGCCACGACCACGCGCAAGGAATCCTCCGACCGTACCGACGATCCCGTGCGCATGTATCTGCGCGAGATGGGGTCCGTCGAGCTTCTGTCGCGCGAGGGCGAAATCGCCATCGCCAAGCGCATCGAGGCCGGCCGCGAGACGATGATCGCCGGCCTGTGCGAGAGCCCACTGACGTTCCAGGCCATCATCATCTGGCGCGAGGAACTGAACGAAGGCAACATCATGTTGCGCGAGATCGTCGATCTCGAAGCGACCTATGCCGGCCCCGAAGCCAAGATGCCGACCGCCGCGCCGATGGAAGGCGCCGAGCCGGCGATCCCCGGCGCGCGCCCCGATGGCGAGATGAATCCGGGCGAGGAAGAGGACGACGAAGACGACCTCGAGAACTCGTTGTCGCTGGCGGCCATGGAAGCGGAAATCCGTCCTCAGGTCATGGAGACCTTCGACGCGATCGCCGAGAACTATAAGCGCCTGCGCAAGTTGCAGGATCAGCAGGTCGAGAACCGCCTGGCCGCGCAGGGCACCCTGTCGCAGAGCCAGGAGCGGTCCTACAACAAGCTGAAGGAAGACCTGATCACGGCGGTGAAGTCGCTGTCGCTCAACCAGAACCGCATCGACGCTCTGGTGGCGCAGCTCTACGACATCAACCGCCAGCTCGTCGGCAACGAAGGGCGTCTGCTGCGCCTGGCGGAGTCGCACGGCGTAAAGCGCGAGGAGTTCCTGCGCAGCTATCAGGGCACCGAGCTCGACCCGAACTGGATCCAGTCCATCGCCAATCTCTCGGGCAAGGGCTGGCTTAAATTCGTCCAGAATGAGCGCGAGAACATCAAGTCCCTGCGCCAGGACATTCAGAGCCTCGCCACCATGACGGGCCTCGAGATCACCGAGTTCCGCCGTATCGTGCACATGGTGCAGAAGGGCGAGCGCGAGGCGCGTCAGGCGAAGAAGGAAATGGTCGAGGCCAATCTGCGCCTCGTCATCTCCATCGCAAAGAAATACACGAACCGCGGCCTTCAGTTCCTCGATCTCATTCAGGAAGGCAATATCGGCCTGATGAAGGCGGTCGATAAGTTCGAGTATCGGCGCGGCTACAAGTTCTCGACCTACGCGACCTGGTGGATTCGTCAGGCCATCACGCGCTCGATCGCCGACCAGGCGCGCACGATCCGCATCCCCGTGCACATGATCGAGACGATCAACAAGATCGTGCGCACCTCGCGCCAGATGCTTCACGAAATCGGCCGCGAGCCGACGCCGGAAGAGTTGGCCGAGAAACTGGCCATGCCGCTCGAAAAGGTCCGCAAGGTCCTCAAGATCGCCAAGGAGCCGATCTCGCTCGAAACCCCGGTGGGCGACGAGGAGGATTCGCATCTCGGCGACTTCATCGAGGACAAGAACGCGATCCTGCCGATCGACGCTGCCATTCAGGCCAATCTGCGCGAGACGACGACCCGCGTTCTGGCCTCGCTGACGCCGCGCGAGGAGCGCGTTCTGCGGATGCGCTTCGGCATCGGCATGAACACGGACCACACGCTGGAAGAAGTCGGCCAGCAGTTCTCGGTGACGCGCGAGCGCATTCGCCAGATCGAGGCCAAGGCTCTGCGCAAGCTCAAGCACCCGAGCCGCTCGCGCAAGCTGCGCAGCTTCCTCGACAGCTGAGAATGGGCTTCGCCCCTCCAGACCCCACGCATTTGGAAAGGCGCCTTCGGGCGCCTTTCGTCGTTTCAGGGCGCTGCGCCCTGTGCCGCACGCGTCACGAGATGATCGTCAATGCGGGATGAATGAGAGATGAACGCCGTCTTCCTCTGGAGTTCATCTGCAAGGCACTAGAATGAAATCCAAAGCCGCCATCGGGCGGCTCCCGGCTTCGGAGGTTGCCATGGTGTTTCGTCCCGTTCGTTCCGCGCTGATCGGCCTTGCTCTCGCAGGCGGTCTCTGGGCACCCGCTCAGGCCTCGCCTATCGATGCGATGGGGTCTGTGCAGACCGTTCAATATTACGAAGGCGGCGGCCCGCGCGAATGGCATGGGCGCCATCACCGGCCCGACCGCGACTGGCGCGAGGGACGAGGCTGGCGCGAGGAGCGTCATGGTCGCCGCGACGGCATGTGCCGGCCGGGCCTTGCCCTCAACAAGGCCGCGCGCATGGGCGTTCGTGGCGCGGATATCGTTCGCATGACCCCGCGCAGCGTGACGGTCGCCGGCTTCAAGCGGGGCCATCCTGTCGCGATCCGCTTCGCTCAGGTGGGCGGTTGCCCCGTGATCGGGATGCGCTGATCTCTCGATATGAGATGAAATGAAGGGGGCGCCGCATCTTCGGCGCCCCTTTTTTGCGTGGTCAGTTCCGCATTTCGTAGACGATGCGAATGTCGGCGCGCACGGCGTTCTCGCCGATCTCCACCGGCACGCGCGGGCTGGGTGGCGCTGCCGCGAGTTTCATCTCGGCAAATGGCATGGGCGGGGAGGGCTCGCGCCGGATCGCCCCGTCCTGAATGAGAAGCACGCGCCCGAGCTTCAGGCCGGACGCCTCGGCGAGCGTTTCCGCGCGCGCTTTTGCGTCTGCGACGGCGAGACGCCGCGCCTCCTGCGTGGCTTCGGTCGGATTGTCGATCTCGAACTGGATGGAGCCGCCTTCGTTGACGCCGAGCGTCACGGCCTTGTCGAGAAGCGCCCCGAGCTTGGTGAGGTCGCGAACCTTGACCGAGAGTGTGTTGCGCACCTCGTAGCCGACGAGCTTGGGTGGGGCCTGGGGGCCGTCCTGCCGGTTGTCATATTGATATTGCGGCGAGATCTGGAACCCGGCCGTACGCAGGTCGCGCTTCTCGACGCCGAATTCCGACATGGCCGACGAGACGTCCCCGATCGCCTTGTTGACGTCTGCGAGCGCTTCGGCGGCCGTGGGCGCGTTCCTCATGACCGTGAGCTGGGTAACGGCGAGATCGGGCGCGCGATAGACCGTGCCCTCGCCATCGACTTCGATCCGGGACGGAGGGGCGGGGGGCGGCTCCTGCGCCAGAAGGGGCGAGGCGGTGGCAAGAAGCGCCGTGAGAGCCAGAGGGGTGAGCGACAGACGAGGACGAACCAAGATCGATCTCCATGCGAATCGGAACGTAAGCCTGACGCGTGAATGCGGCCAGAGCGTGCCTCGCTCGCCTGCCACTCGAACGGTCGATCTCTTCGGGCTTCAACCTTCGAATAGCAAGCCGGGCGTGGAAATGCGGGGATCGCGGGCGCTTTGCCACTGACCTTACCCGGTCTTTCTCCTATCTGAGGCATGAAGGGCCGATCTGTTCGTTTCGGCCCGACTCATTTCAGGGATGCTCACATGAAGCGCTTGATCATGCTGGCGGCCACGGTCGCGATGCTGGCGACCTCGGCCTCGGCCGGCAGTCTCAAGGATATCGAAGCGGCCAAGCAGTTCCGCATCGGCACGGAAGGCACCTACGCGCCCTTCACCTATCATGACGCGTCCGGCGCGCTGGTCGGCTTCGATGTCGAGATCGGGCGGGCGGTGGCCAAGCGGCTCGGCGTCGAGCCTGTCTTCGTGGAAGGCAAGTGGGACGGGCTGATCGCGGGGCTCGCCGCCAACCGCTACGATGCTGTCATCAATCAGGTCGGCATCACGCCGGAGCGCCAAGCCCGCTTCGACTTTTCCGATCCTTATATCGTGTCGAAGGCCGTGCTGATCGTGAAGCAGGACGACGACGCCATCCGCTCCTTCGCCGATCTCAAGGGCAAACGCGCGGCGCAATCGCTGACCTCGAACTACGGCAAGCTTGCGGAAGCCGCGGGCGCGACGCTGGTCGGCACGGAAGGCTTCGACCAGTCGATCCAGCTGGTTCTGACCGGGCGCGCCGATGCGACGATCAACGACAATCTCTCCTTCCTCGACTTCAAGAAGCAGAAGCCCGACGCGCCGGTGAAGATCGCGGCGACGCAGGATGAAGCCGCGGCATCCGGCATCATGGTGCAGAAGGACAATCCGGACCTCGTCGCGGCGATCAACAAAGCCCTCGCCGAGATGAAGGCCGACGGCACCTACGAGGCCATCTCGCAAAAGTATTTTGGCGCCGACGTTTCGCGCTGAGCTGCGAAAGGGCGGACGCCTCGGTTTTCCGCCCTTTCGTTCCATAAGATGATCGACCATCAGGGGAGGCGGCCGAGCCGTCCCCGCATCGACGGGACCGACCGCCTTGCCGCCCTTCCTGCAACTCATGATCGAGTCCGCGCCCGCCCTGTTCTGGGGCGCCGTGCGGTTCACCATCCCGCTGGCGATCCTCTCCTTCGCCCTCGGTCTCGCGCTAGGCTTTCTGACGGCCGTGGTGCGCCTTTTCGCGCCCGCGCCGCTGGCGGCCATCGCGCGTTTCTATGTCTGGTTCATTCGCGGCACGCCGCTCCTCGTGCAGCTCTTCGTCATCTTCTATGGCCTGCCAAGCGCAGGAATCCTAATCGACGCCTTTCCAGCGGCCTTGATCGGCTTCTCGCTCAGCGTCGGGGCCTATACGTCGGAAATCATCCGCGCCGCGCTGTCCTCCATTCCCAAGGGCCAATGGGAGGCGGCCTATTCGATCGGCATGACGCAGGGACAGGCGCTGCGCCGCACGATCGTGCCCCAGGCCGTTCGCGTGGCTCTGCCGCCGCTCTCCAACAGCTTCATCTCGCTGGTGAAGGACACCTCGCTCGCCGCCGCCATCACCGTGCCGGAAATGTTCCAGCAGGCGCAGCGCATCGTCGCGGTGACTTATGAGCCGCTGATCCTCTATATCGAGGCCGCGCTTTTCTATCTCGTTCTGTCGTCCGTCCTCTCGGCCTTGCAGGCGCGCCTGGAGCGGCGCTTCTCGGGCCATGGCGGCCACTGGGAGAGCCGTCCGTGATCCGCCTTCGCGACATCGAAAAGAGCTTTTCGGGCAATCCCGTGCTGCGCAAGATCAGCCTCGATGTGCGGCCCGGCGCGGTTACGGCCCTGATCGGTCCCTCGGGCAGCGGCAAGAGCACGCTTCTGCGCTGCCTCAATCTTTTAGAGACGCCCGATGCCGGCCAGCTCGAGTTCGACGATGTGACGCTGCGTTTTGCCGAAGGCCAAGCGCTCGATAAGGCGAAGGTGCTCGCAGTCAGACGAATGACCGGCATGGTGTTCCAGAACTTCCAGCTGTTTCCGCATCGCACGGCCGTCGCCAATGTGATGGAAGGGCTGATCGTCGTGCAGAAATGGCCGGCTGACAAAGCCCGAGCCCGGGCGCTGGCTCTGCTCGACAAGGTCGGGCTGGCGGACAAGGCGGAGGCTTGGCCACTGACCCTATCGGGCGGGCAGCAACAGCGCGTCGCCATCGCGCGCGCGCTCGCGGCCTCACCCAAGCTGCTGCTCTGCGACGAGCCGACCTCCGCGCTCGATCCCGAACTCGCCGCCGAAGTGGTGGACGTCCTGGCCGCGCTGGCGCGTGAGGGTACGACAATGCTGATCGCCACGCACGACCTGCGCCTTGCCAACCGCATGGCCCAGCATGTCGCCTTCCTGCAGGACGGCGTCGTCGTGGAAGAAGGCGCGCCAGCCGATGTGTTTGGCGCGCCGAAAGACGGGCGAACGATCCGGTTCGTGCGGACCTTGGGCGGTCATTCCACGGTCTGATCGTCGTCTAGGGCCGCAATGCAGCCCGGAAAGACCGGTGGGACGACGGACGGGCGTGAGATGTCCGGCTTACACTACCATGGTTGACGAAAGGATCGGCATCAGAATTCTATCAAGCTTAACGTGTGCAGTGTAGGGCAAATATTTCCAATGCCGTAAGCATAGCAGCATTCACTCAATTTACCCAATCGGCTTTTCATTCGTGTGAAAGAGCTTGAGGATGATGGTTCGGGACACGAAACCAACTGGTTTGGTTGCCCTTAGAACCATGACGTAGGTCTTTTCCTGCGTCAGTCGACTCGAGACCTTGTCCCATGCGCCGAACTGTGATCGCATTTCTTCTTCAAGCCGCGCTTCTTTCGGGAGCTGGCGCGCAGACCCTCGGCCTGGCGATGCCGCGGACGGACGATGCTTTCCGCGCGACGATCGCTCAGGGCGTCCGAAAGGCGACGGCCGAAGCCGGTCTGCAACTCGACGTCAGCGATGCGCAGAACGACTCCAGGCTTCAAATCGAGAATGCGAAACGGCAGATCAAGGACGGTGTCTCCGCGCTGATCGTGCTGGGTCTAGACGGCGACGCCGAGATGGAGATCCGTGCCGCCGCTGCTGAAGCGCGGATCCCGCTCGTCTTCGTCAATCACGAGCCGCATCATGATCTGCTGGACGAGCGCACCGTTTATGTCGGCTCGGAAGAAAGGGTCGCCGGAACGCTGCAAGGGCAGGAGGTCTGCCGGGTGCTGGGCGGCAAGGGGACGGCGGTCATCATGATCGGTGAACTGACCCATCCCGCAGCGAAGGCTCGAACTCGCTATGTTCGCGAAGTTCTCTCGACGCCCGAATGCAGTGGCATCGAAATCCAGGAGGAGCAAAGCGCGAATTGGGATACGGGCGAGGGCGAAGCCCTGATGCAGCTCTTTCTGGAGGGAGGGCTCAAGCCGGATGCGGTGATCTCCAACAACGATGCCATGGCCCTGGGCGCGGTCAACGCTCTCAAGAAGGCCAAACAGAAGGCTTTCGTCATCGGCGTCGATGCCATTGACCCGGCACTGGACGCGCTCGTCAAGAAGGAACTCGACGCCACCGTGCTCCAGGACGGACCGGCGCAGGGGGCTCTCGCAGTGGATTTGGCGCGGCGCATGATGGCGGGTGAGACCGTCCCTCCGTTGAACTGGATCCCCTTCAAGCTTGTGCTGCCGGCGGACGCTCCCGCCCTGATCGCTCAGCGCGCTGGCCACTGATCCTCCCCATTTCGGAACCGCCCCCATGCGTATCAGCACCCGCCTCATCGGCTCCTTCGGCGCCGTTCTTCTTCTGACAGCGGCCACCGGCACGCTCGGCATTCGCTCGCTTTCGCAGGGAAGCGATCGGATGGGAGCCTTCGTGAATGGGCCCTTCGAGCGGAGCGCCAAGCTTGCGACGCTGCGAAACACGATCGCCGAGGCCCAGCAGATCGCCAGCAACACGATCGTCTCGAACGTCGACACTGAACTGAGCAATGGCCGTGCGCGCTATGACGAAACGTTTCGCCTTATCGGAACCAAGATCGACGAGTTTTCTCGCGCAGGTTCCACGATCCCGGCGGCGGAGATCGATGAGTTGAAGAACAAGATGACGCGCTTTGACGAGCAGGCGCGTCAGGCTATCGACCTGGCCGTGCGCAACGACTCCATCCGGGCTGGCGAGCTGGATCGCGATACAGTTCGGCCGCTGGGCGGACGTCTCGAACTCTCGATCGGCTCGCTGCGCGACGAACTCGTGCTTCTGGATGGTCCCGAAGCCGCGATCACCGTGGCTGGGCAGCTTCGTGCCGAAGTTCCCACCTTGCGCCGCATCTACATTCGCGCCCTGTCGGAAACCGACGCCAAGGAAATCGATCGCCTCGTGGCGAAGGCTAAGGCGATCACCGAGCGGATCGATCAGAAGTTCGCTCGTATCCGGAAGGCGTTGGATATCGCAAAGCTTCAGCCCCCGGCTTTTCCGCGCGCGCTGGACTTGTGGACGAAATTGCAGGAACCGGGAGTCAAACTCGTTTCCTACGGCGTGTCCAATTCGACGTACAAGGCAGGTCAGATCCTGCGGACGGAGATCACACCGCTCTTCTCGCAGATCCAGGCCGATCTGAACCGCTTCAAGGCGGTCGAATATCAGGCTGCGCAGGATGTGGTCGCGAGCGACGCGAGAGCTTTCGAAGAAACCCGGCTTCTGCTGCTGGGATTTGGGGCCGTCGCGGTATCGGTCGGCATTCTGGCCGCAGCCTGGATGGTTCGCTCCATCTCGCGTGGCCTGCGACGCGCGCTGGTCATGGCGGAAACGATCGGCTCGGGAGATCTGACGGCGCAAGCCGATATACAGCAACGTGATGAGTTCGGCCAGTTGCAGACGGCCTTGGGCACGATGACGCAGCGTCTGCGCGAGATCATCGGCGATGTCGCCCGTTCGGCCTCGAAAGTGACGGCGGGCTCCGCCCAATCCTCGTCCGCGGCCGAGCAATTGTCATCTGGCGCGGTGCAGCAGGCCGCAGCCTCCGAAGAGGCATCGGCGGCTATCGAGGAAATGGCGGCCAATATCCGCCAGAATGCGGAGAACGCCGGAACGACCGAGGCGATCGCATCCAAGGCGACCGGCGAAGCCGCCCGAACCGGCGAGGCTGTGTCGCGCTCGGTCGAAGCCATGCGGATCATCGCGGATCGTATCGCGGTGGTGCAGGAAATCGCTCGCCAGACCGACCTTCTGGCCCTGAACGCCGCCATCGAGGCGGCTCGAGCCGGGCAGCACGGAAAAGGTTTCGCCGTCGTCGCCTCGGAAGTCCGCAAGCTCGCGGAGCGTTCGCAGACCGCCGCCTCCGAGATCAGCACGCTGTCCGTCGATACGCTTCATGTGTCGGAAGAAGCGGGGCAGATGCTGGAGCGCCTGGTACCCGATATCCGGCGCACCTCGGAACTGGTCAGCGAAATTTCCGCTGCCTGCCGCGAACAGTCTGTTGGCATCGAGCAGATCAATCAGGCGATCATCCAGCTCGATCAGGTGACCCAAAGCAATTCCGGGGCGGCGACGCAGCTGGCGGCAACGGCCGAGCATCTCTCGGCCGAAGCGCGACATCTCGAAGAACGGGCGGGCTTCTTCAAGCTGGGCTCCGGCGGCGCAGCCGACACGGAACGGGGCACCCGAGCTGCGTCCAGCGCCGCCGAATCGCCCCGGAGCCAGCCGGCTCCCGAAGCGAGCGTACCGAGCCCGAAGGTCGTTCCCATGCCGGCCGAACCTACGCGTCCCAGTCGAGCGGCCAAGTCCGGGCTGGACATCGACCTCGACGGCGATTTCGAGCGCCTGAGCGCCTGACGACATCGAGCGGTGTGGCGCGCCGCCTGACGAGAAGCCGATGCGAGACGGAAAAGGGGAGGGGCGTCGCGCTGCTCCCCTTTCGTGTTTCAAGGAGCGTAGGCATCGCGACTTCTCTGCGAACCCGCTCTTTTGGGGATCGGAGACCCTGGAAACGCGGGTGACGCGTCGTGGCAGATGGCAGCGCGCGCAGCCAAGGCTTCGCCCCGGCCTTCGAGCCGTTTCGGTCCAAAGCCGATGCCATCGAAGACGCGGACTTTATGGCCGAAAAGCCCGTAAGAGCCACCTAGGAACACCTTCGGTCGACGGCTTCAGGCGCTCTCACGGGGGTGGCTCTAGGCAGCACCGACCACCGATTGCGACATGATTTTTCCGGATCCTATCCGCAGAGCCCGTCAGCGGACGTGTGCGGCACGCCGTTCGGTTTCTATTTATCAAGAACTCGTGATGCAAAATGGGTCGCGGCCACACATCGAGAAGGTCGTCTGCAAGCGTCGCACGCAGGCCATCGGAAGCCCGCCGTCGGGCTGACGTTCCGTGCGAAGGCAGGTCAGCCGCGTGTGCTCGGGCGGCTGGCGAGAATGCGCGTCGAGAGCGCGTTCGTCCGTTATCGGACGGGGCAAGTTCGGCGTGGGGAACCGTCAACCCTGCGATCCCGGCTATGTCGACGGCTGGGTGGAGACCTGTGTCATGAAGCCGATTGCTGTTATCGGGGCCGGCCTTGCCGGCCTTACCGCCGCGGCGGAACTGAAGCGCCAAGGTTTGCCGGTGATCGTATTCGAAGCCGGAAAGGCTATCGGTGGTCTGGCGGCCTCGTTCAAGGACAAGGACGGCTTTTCCTACGACTTCGGCGCGCATTTCATCAGCAACCGTCTGGCCGGCGCCTTGGGCGCGGCCGAGACGTGCCGCACGGTGAAGCATTACGGCGAGGCGGTGCTTCTGGACGGCCGATATCGCAACTACCCGCTCGGCCTCCTGTTCGACCCCCAGCTTGTCGCCAGTGCGGTGAAGGCCAAGCTGAACCCCGCCGGCACGAGCGAAACGGCGGCGGAGTTCTTCCGCGCGAGCTACGGCTCGGCGCTGGCCGAAAAGGTCGCCATTCCCTTGGCTGAAGCCTGGTCGGGAGCGGCCGCGAACCAACTGGCGCCGTCCGTCGGGCAGAAGTTCGGCG
This sequence comes from Aureimonas sp. N4, assembly GCF_001463925.1. Lineage (NCBI taxonomy): Bacteria > Pseudomonadati > Pseudomonadota > Alphaproteobacteria > Hyphomicrobiales > Aurantimonadaceae > Aureimonas > Aureimonas sp. N4. Next base: position 88,310 of record NZ_BBWS01000022.1, read on the forward strand.
CCGGTATCGTCAAGTCGATCTATCTCAATGTGGCCTCCCGCGTTACCGGCCGCGCCGTCTGCAACGGCTACTCGCACGAGATGCCCGAGAGCGCCCGAGTCTATCACGTCTATCCCGAAGCGGGCCTCGGCAAGCTTCTGGAGCCGACGGTAAAGGCGGTACAATCCTGCATCCGTATGGAATCGCCTGTCGAGCGTGTGATCGTTCGTAATGGCAGTATTGATGCGGTACGTGTGAAAGGTGGGGAGATTTCTGTATCCGCGGCCATCAGTACGGCGCCGGTCAACGTGCTGCCCAAAATCATCGAAGGCACGGACGCGCTGAACCATCTAGCAGCCTTCCGCTACCGTCCGATGGTCTTCGTCAATCTGCGCTTTGCCGGACGCCATATCCTGCCCGACACGATGCTCTGGGTGCCCGATCGCACGCAGCGCTTCTTTCGGGTGACGGAAGCGCCGGTGTCGATGCCCTGGCTCGCCCCGCAGGGCAAGACGCTTCTCACCTATGATCTCGGCTGCGAAGTCGGCGACGACATCTGGCGGATGTCGGAGGCGGATCTGGCCGACCTCTGCCTCGAAGGCAGTTGCCGCATCTTCGGCGAAGCCGTGCGCAAGGACTATCTTGGCCCTGGCGGGACGCTGCGCACGCCGATCGCTTATCCCGTTTTCATGTCGAGCTACGAGGCGGACCGCAAGCGTTTTGCCGAAAGCACCGGCGTCGAGGGCCTCTACAGCATCGGACGCCACGGCGAATTCGCCCATATCCTCATGGAGGACATCTACTGGCGGACGCTGCGGCGGATGCGCGATGTCGCGAACTATGTGAGGTCCAGCGGGCCTCGCGGGGAGAAAGTGGAGCCTGCGGCCGAAGCCGACACCGCTCTGGGTCTGCGATCAGTCCTCGATAGAGCTGTGACAGGCTGACGCACACTGCTTTTTGAGGACCCGACGGAGCCGATAATGCGACGCCACCTCTTTCACCGGGGAGAGTGGCGCATTATGCCGAGCGCGAACGGGGCGGATGGACATGGATCGATGATCGGCCCCGTGTCCCTGCCTGACAGCGACGGAGAATATCACCTCATGCCACAGGCGGCTGTCGCAGTGCCGGTCTCGCAAGCGTGACCCATCCGCTGGGTTTCCTGGACGGGGGCGGGGAAGCCTCCCGCAAGATCCGGGAGCGGGACTGGACGAACCATGTGCTGGGTCCGCCCGAGACGTGGCCGGGAGAGCTTCGCTCGGCGCTCAGCCTCGTGCTCAACTCTCCGGAATCCATGATCCTGTGCTGGGGACCGGAGCTTACCTTCTTCTTCAACGAAACCTATTTCCCGCTTCTGGGTCCGCGTCTCAGCTGGGCCATGGGCGAGCGGCTGGATGTCGTCTGGGCGGATGCCTGGGCGCAGGCCAAGCCTATCGTGGAGGCGGCCTTCGAGGGCAAGAGACAGCGTTTTGTCGATCTACCCTGGAAGCTGGACACGGATCGCGGCGCGCGCGATACGTGGTGGACCTTCTCCTATTCCCGCATTCTGGGCGCGGAGGGAGGGATCGCCGGTCTCTTCATTTTCACGAACGAGACCACCGATCGGGTTTTGAGCGATGCGGCCCTGCGCGAAAGCGAGGCGCAGTTCCGCGCCTTTTCCGAAGCAACGCCCAACCATGTCTGGGCGGCCCGTCCCAATGGCCATCTCGACTGGTTCAACCGGCAGCTTCTCAACTATGCGGGTTTGCCGGCAGAGCGTCTGAGTGGTTTCATGCAATGGGGCCGGATCGTCCATCCCGATGATTTCGCGCCCGCATCCGAACGCTGGGCCGAAGCCTTGCGCTCGGGCGGGACCTACGATGCGGAGTTTCGCATCCGCCGATTCGACGGCAGCTTCCGCTGGTTTCTCGTTCGGGCCGAGCCGGTGCGCGCCGAAGACGGCACGATCCTGCGATGGGTCGGCACCAGCACGGACATTGACGAGCGCCGGCGGCACGCGGCCGCCCTCGAACAGTTCACCGTGCGGCTGGAAGAGCAGGTGCGTGAGCGCACGGCCGATCGCAATGCGCTCTGGCAGCTGACGCCTGATCTGATGCTGCGCTGTTCGTTCGAGGGCGTGGTGACCGCGACGAACCCGGCTTGGCTCGCGGTGCTCGGTTGGGACGAAGCGGAGCTTTTGGGAGCCAGCCTTCTCGATCTCGTTCATCCTGACGACCGTGAGCGCACGCTGGAGGGGATGCGCGAGCTCTCCGATGGCCGAGGCCATGCGCGGTTCGACAAGCGCTATCTCTGCAAGAGCGGCGCCTATCGCTGGATCAGCTGGTCCACGCGGCCCGGCCATGGGGCGATCAACGCCATCGGCCGGGACATCACGCTGGAAAAGGAGCGCGCCGAGGCTCTGGCCAAGGCGGAGGAAGCGCTGCATCAAAGCCAGAAGATGGAGGCCGTCGGGCAGCTCACGGGCGGGCTGGCGCATGACTTCAACAATCTTCTAGCGGGCATATCCGGCAGTCTGGAGCTGATCCAGACGCGCATCCATCAAGGCCGGACAGGCGAGGTCGAGCGCTATCTCTCAACCGCGCAGGCCGCGACCAAACGCGCTAGCGCACTGACGCATCGCCTGCTCGCCTTTTCCCGCCGCCAGACGCTCGATCCCAAGGCGACCAACGTCAACGCGCTCGTCCTGGGGATGGAAGACCTCGTGCGCCGCACCATCGGCCCGGAGATCACCTTGCGCATTCAGCTGGCGGATGGCGGTTGGCTGGTGCGTGTCGATCCCAACCAGCTGGAAAACGCACTTCTGAATCTCTGCATCAATGCGCGCGATGCCATGCCGGATGGCGGTTGCCTGACCATCGCGACGGCGCATGAAAGCTTCGACGAGGCGATGGCGCGCGAGCGCGATATGCCGGCCGGCGACTACTTGAGCCTGATCGTCTCGGACACGGGGACAGGCATGGCGCCGGACGTTCTGGCTCGCGCCATGGAGCCGTTCTTCACCACCAAGCCCATCGGGGTCGGTACGGGTCTCGGCCTTTCGATGATCTACGGCTTCGTGCGCCAATCCGGCGGACAGGTCCAGATGCGCTCCGGGCCGGGGGCGGGAACCTGCGCGACGCTGTATCTTCCGCGCGACGAGGGCGAGGAGGTTCAGCTCGCCGAGCCACGAGCCGACGAGCCCGTCGCGCCCGCGCAGGAGGGGCAGTGCGTGCTGGTGGTCGATGATGAGGCCTTCGTGCGGATGCTCATCGTGGACGTTCTCGAAGACCTCGGCTATCGCGCGTTGGAAGCCGAGGACGGGCCATCGGCCCTCGCCATCCTGGCCACGGACGCGCGCATCGACCTTCTCGTGACCGATGTGGGCCTGCCCAATGGCATGAACGGCCGGCAGCTGGCCGAGGCCGCGCGTGAGTTGCGAAAGGCGCTCAAGGTTCTGTTCGTGACAGGCTATGCCGAGACAGCGGTTCTGAACGCGGATCATCTCGGCGATGACACCCGTGTCGTCACCAAGCCCTTCGCCCTGGCCGATCTGACCCGGAAAATCTCGATGCTCGTATCGGGAGCGTGACGGGGATGATGGGGCAAGGCGCAGCGCGCGTACCTCGCATCGACAGGCCGAAACGTCCCACAGCCGCCCAGCTGGAGAGGGGCGGGGAAGCTGCGGGTTAGGCCATCCCTAACGCATTGGCTGACGTTATGGCTAACAGTTGCGCAAGAGCCTGTAGGTAAGCGGATTGGTGGGCCCGGAGAAACATGAAAGATGCATGTATTCAGGTACTTAGGGCGCCTAAAAACCCCGATACCCGCATATGTGCCCTTGTTTCACATACCAACCATATCAAGGGTTATATCAACTGCTGCTCCAGTTGCACGATCAGCTTTTTGAGTTCGTCCACGGCGATCATATCATGGGGCTTGCCAAAGACGTGTTTGAACCAGTCATTTTGCTTCTCGATATAATGAATTCGGGCTCGATAATCGGAGAGAGTTTTCGGCGGGAAGAAGCGCATAAACGACTGCCATGCTGTAATCGAAACCTGCACCAGTTCCTGAATGCATCCTTCTAGCAGGTCCGGTACGAGAAACGGCCCCATGTGGGCGTCAGCATTTGGCTCAGGACGCAGCATGGCGAAGCCAGCAAAGGTTGGGTGGCCACATAAAACACAGAGCCGCTTATAGTGTGCTTCCCGCTTCTTCTCCGTGAACCCATCGCGCTTATCCAGTTGGTCGCGGATTTTGCCGGGCCGGAACACGCTCTGCCGCTTGTCCTCTGGGGTTGCCTTCCACTCTTGGACCAATCTCGGATCGGTCCTTAGATAATCGAGCAGCCAACCGCTCTCCATGATGAAGCGAATCTGCAGTCCGGACGACTGGTAGTAGCCTCCGAGCAGCAACTTGAATGCCGACGCCATTGAATTGAACACGCTGGCACCGATGAGCGCCACTATCACGTGGTCCTCACTCATTTCGGGCGTATTCGTGCGAACGTATTGCATCATGTCCATGCAGGTTTCGATCATCGAGACGTGTAGCGACATGTCCTCGCTGGCCTCAATAAGCGCGATAGACTTTGCTCGAAGGTCTTCTTCGCCGCTGTGAAGCAGGGTGAGTTTTTCAGGAATGCATCTCATGTAGCACCATCATGGCCAGCATTACCCAAGTCAGACAGAAAAGCCGGTATCTTTGGGTGTAAATAGAAAATTGAGGGTATCGTGGGACTCGAACCCGCTACGTCTGGGACTCGAACCCCCAACAGCTTGCAGCACTCATTGAAGCGATACTTGACGTGCGAATCGGATGTACGTCGATTATCTAAGTAACTGAAATACATATTTGTTATCACAGCAATAGTGGAACCACTGCGCCATTTCATATTAAGCCAAAGTTGTAGTGCGGGCATTTTGGACATTGTTGGCTGGGTATAAGGCCGCAAAAGCACCCGCAAAACCGCCCAAAATCAGTCTTTTTGAGTGATTTTGGAAAAGTTAAGTCATTTATTTTATTTGATAATGTTTTGAATGGTGGGCCCGGCAGGACTCGAACCTGCAACCAAGCGGTTATGAGCCGCCGGCTCTAACCATTGAGCTACAGGCCCCACCCTATGCGAGCCCTAGCGCAAACGCTTCCTCATCTCAAGCGGACTTGTAGGGGGGGCGGGCGATGCTGGCGAGAAATCGGGAAACTTCTGGCGAGGCTTTCGTTCTCTTCTCGACAGGCAAGGGAGTGAACATGTCTCAGATCGAACCCAATATCATCGACCCGACGAAATCGCCGCCGCCGGATTCGGTGCCGAATATCGATCCGCCATTTCCTGAGGACGACCAGACGTCGCCCGACGATATCAGGGAGCCGGGGGAGGGGAATGCGCCGATCGAGAAGGACCCGGAGGAAGGCGGCGGAGGCGGTTCAATCGAGCGCGCCGGGGCGCGTTGATCCGAAGGCGCAAGTGAGGAATGAGAAAGGCGGGGCTGCCGCGCACCCCGCCTTTGCGGTTCAATCCGCTTTGGATTTTTCGGTTTCGGCGGCCCCGTCGAGCGTTGCGCGATCGGTGCCTTCGCGGGCGATCAGACGCTTCGCCTCTTCAACGGAGATGCCGTGCTTGCCGGCCAGCTCTTCGGCCGCCAGATCGGGTGCCGCGCCCTCGTCGATCGGTGTGTTGCTCATGCTCGCGCCTCCTGTTTTCGACACAACGACGGGGCGCGGCGTTTGGTGCCCTTCGGCCCTGTGGATAGACGCATCAGCATTCGCCCTCTAGGCGCGGCGTTCTCATCGCCGGCGGCATTCCTATATAAGGATGGAAAGAGGAGTTGTGCCGTGAGTGTCGCCTTCGTCAAGGAACCCAACGAGAATCAGGTCGAGACGCTGCCCGACCGCGAACTCGGAACCGATCCGAACTTCGTGACGGCGCGCGGCCTCCAGCAGATCGAAACGCAGGTCGCCGACCTCGAAGCCAAGCTTCTGGAAGCTCGGGACGTCGATGACAAGATCGCCTATGCCGCCATCCATCGCGACCTGCGCTATTGGCGCGCGCGGCGCATGAGCGCCGAGCTGATCGCCCCGCCGGAGGGAAGCGACAGCGTGCATTTCGGATCAGAAGTGACGATCGAACGCGATGACGGACGGCAGCAGACCTTTCGCATCGTCGGCATCGATGAGGCCGATCCAAACGAAGGACTTTTGTCCTATGTCTCGCCGCTCGCCAAGGCGATTGCTGGCAAGGAAGTCGGCGATGTCGTGAAGGTCGGGCCCGCAGAGGCCGAGATCACGGAAATTCGACCCGCCGATTGAGGCGGG